>JBGPMB010000143.1:0-7071 GCA_041486775.1 Candidatus Eiseniibacteriota bacterium
AACCCGAAACCTGTTTGCCATTTCCTCCACGACATGTCTCGGACCACGCAGCCGTACATAGATGTACCCGATTTCCGCCGGGTCGTACGACATCTTCATCGTGCCGTCCAAGAAGGAGCCCGGCTCCGGGTGCACAAACCTTCTGACGCTCATTTCGAGCTGCGAGTCGCCGATCATGATGGTCAATTCGGTCGGCACCTCTGTCGAGTCTTGCGTCTTGCCCCCGCCACTTACTTGATCGTTCTGAGCCCTCGAGATCTCGACCGCGACGGCATCTTCAACGGGGAACAGGACTGGTGCTCCGCTCCCCGGACCGAGCCCATGGATCTTAACCCAGCCGATGATGCTCACTCCCACTCGAACCGAGTCCCGGTGGTTCTGTACCGAATCTCCGTCGGCCAGCAGCCCGTAGTGGCGAATCGCGGTGGCTCGTCCCGGAAAGGAGAACCGCCCGAACCGGGGCTCGACGGGCGCTCTCTTATCGACAAGAACGGAGTCTTGACCCTGGAGTTCATGAGGCGGGCTGGGCGCTGGAACCGAGCGGAGCACGAGAATCAGAGCCCGTTCGAGCGCCCGACGACTCGACCTTGGAATCGGCTAGGTTGTGCCCCTCCACTCCGGCTCTTGGGCCCCGACGCTCGATCCGAATGACATCAGTACGACCATGAGGGCCATCTGTGCCGTTCGTCGGGTCATTCTGATTGGGCCCAATTCATCGATTCGAGTCGGGCCATCGCCTCCCCAAACACCTGCGGTTCCGGGAGCAAACTTACCACCACGAACCCGTCCTGGGCGATGTCGTAAAAGTGTCCCGGGTGAAGAAGCACGTCAGCCTTCGCGAGCGCTTCCATGGCGGGGTCGTGGACCCCGGCCGGCGTCGTCAGGACCGCGCTCCATCCCCCCTCCGCTTCCAGGAGGCGAAACGCGGGCCCACTTGCCGCGAGAGCGCGAAGCCGGGCGAGGTTCGCCTCGAGCCGCCTTCGAACCGCCGCCTGGAAGGCGTACCTCGCTTCGAGGAGTGTCGGCAGGGCGAGCTGGACCGGGGTGGAGACCGAGAGGAAGAGATCCGCGATCCACTCCAGCCCCCGCAGTGCCTCCCCGCGCGGGCGTGCCGGGCCCGCCGCCGCGATCCACGCCAGCTTCATCTGCGGCATCCCGCAGAGCTTGGAGAGACCGCTCAGCACGAAGGTGAGCGCCGGTCGATCGCCCAGGAGCGTCGGAAGCGGGTCGGATTTCGGTGGCCAGGGGAAATCCCCGAAGACCTCGTCCGAGATGACCGCGATGCCGCGCGCGGCGCATAGCGACTCCACCGCCGCCATGTCCGCCCGCGGGAGGCAGGAGCCGGTGGGGTTGTTGGGCTGGACGGCGACGAGGGCGCGTGTTCGAGGTGAGAGCGCCGCCTCCACGGAATCGAGATCCAACCTCCAACCCTCGTGATAAGCCAGCCGGTAGCGCTCCACCCGCACGTCCTCGAGCGCGGCGAGCGGCTCGAACAGAGGATAGCTGGGACGAGGCACCAGAATCTCATCACCCGGCTCGCACAGGAGACGGAAGAGGTGCGCGTACGCCTCGCTCGTGCTCGCGACGAGAACGAGGTCGTCGGGGGAGACCGCGGCGGCATGGTCCCCGGGGCGCTCCGCGTAGTACCGGGCGACCGCCTCGCGCGCGGCGAGCGTGCCTCGCGGGTGGGGATCGTACGCGGCGCCGCGCGCATCCGCGAGTGTTCGTAGCTCCGCCGGTCCCGCCCCCGCCAGGCCCACCCGGGTGGGATTCGATTCGGTGAGATCGAGAATCCGGGCACCCGCCCCGCGTTTCCGCTCGAGCAGAACGGTGATCTCGTTCGGCGTCAAGTCCGAGGGAATTCGGCGGTTCAGCATGCGGACGGCCGGGGAGGAGGGTCTATTCGGCCCGCTCCGCCGTCGCCATCTTCCAGAACAGGCTCACCGCCGAAAGGATGACCGCGGCGATCAAGGCCGGCAGGAATCCGTTGATGCTGAGACCGGGGACGAGGAACGCCACCAGAAGGATGACGATCGCGTTCACCACGAAGAGAAAGAGCCCGAACGTCAAGAGTATCAAGGGGAAGGTGATGATTTTCAGGATCAGCCCAAGGGTGGCGTTCACCAGCCCCAAGACCAGCGAAGCCAGGATGGCCGAGCCCCAACCGCTCACGTAGAAGCCGGGTAAGACCTTGGAAAGAATGAGGAAGACGACTGCGTTCAGCAAGAGGTGGATCAGGGCCTTTGCCACGGGCGGGTCCTCCCTGCGCGGTCTCGACGTCGACGAAGCCGCCCGGATGCTAACACGCGAATTTGCGCTTGTCAGCGCGCGGGGTGGGGGGTACGTTAGTAGTAGGCTTCGCATTCGAAGCGCGACGCGTTCGCCCGCGTCCCGTCGAACGGCAGCGTAAGAACCGCCTACTCCGGACTGATCGCAGGGGTTATATCCTGGGAAGCTACAGGAGTGACCCGATGCAACAAGAATTCTGGTATCGCTGCGTGAAGTGCGGCTACATGTACACGCCTCAGCAGTTCCAAGCTCTCGTGCAACTTCGGGCGTCGCACACAGGCGAAAAGGAAGCGGATTTGCTCGTTGCACCCGAGCGGGTCCCGTGCCGCAACCGCGGCTGCGCCGGATTCCTCATCCGAACGGAATCGCAGTACAAGGAAGCCCGCTAGGGTCTCTTCTCCGGGCTTTCGTTCCCGACCTCGGAAGCACCCTCGCTCTTCCAGCTCACGCCCACGGTTCGCGCAGTACAACGATCCACCTCCGGCGCCCGTGCCCCCTTTGAGCTTGTTGGCCCGATCACTCGACGGATATACTGCACGGCTTGGATTTTTCCAGAGAATTCCATGAATGACGTCCGAGATTTTGCGGATCGGTTGGAATCCGTGAAGGAAAGGATCAGCTCGGCTTGCGTCCGCTCCGGGCGTCATCCCGAGTCGGTCCGGCTCCTGGCGGTCACGAAGGGATTTCCCGCGGAGACCGTGCGCAGAGCCATGGCGCTGGGGCTCCGGGAATTCGGCGAAAACCGTGTCCAGGAGGCGGAGGAAAAGATCGCCGCCGTGACGCCCCGGCCGCATTGGCACCTGATCGGACACTTGCAGGGCAACAAGGCCAAGAAGGCGGTTTCGCTCTTCGGGACGATCCACTCCATCGACTCCGTGTCGATTGCGGACCAGGTGTCGCGAAGGGCCGTGGAGCAAGGGAAGCGAACCGTGTGCCTCGTGGAAGTGAACACCTCGGGGGACCGGAGCAAGTTCGGCATCGCGCCCGAGGGCGCGCTCGATCTCCTGCGAGCGGCGGGCAGCCTCGAAGGAGTGGATCTCCGCGGCCTCATGACGATCGGCCCGTTATCCGGCGGCCCCGACGGGGCGAGGCGCGCGTTCCGGGATCTCGCTCGGATCCGAGGCGAAGCCGCCCGTGGCGGGCTCCTCGCCGAAAACGCCGACCTCTCGATGGGGATGTCGGAGGATTTCGAGATCGCGATCGAGGAGGGCGCGACGATCGTGCGCGTGGGCTCGGCGATTTTCGGAAGCCGCCCTTCGTGAGACTCAAGCTTCGCGTGATTCCGAAGAGTCGCGCGGACGAGATCGTGGGCGTGCGTGAAGACGGTGCCCTGCATGTCCGGGTTACCGAGCCGCCGCACGAGGGGCGGGCGAACGAAGCGGTGCTTCGGCTCTTGAGCCGCGCGCTCGGGCTACCGCTCGGGGCGGTGCGGCTCAAGGGTGGGGCTTCCTCGCGGGACAAGTGGGTGGAGCTGGATGGGATCGACGCCGCGGAACTCACACGACGGCTGGGGCACGGGAAGAAATGAGCGTGGCGATGAAGGCAGCCGCGGGCCAACTCAAGGCGATCGAAGAGGCGAGGGACTTCCTCGCGCCCAAGATCGGACCGACTCCCGAGATCGGCATCATTCTGGGCACGGGGCTCGGCTCCTTCGCGTCCGCCATGAAGGGCGCCACGACCATCCCGTACGCCGACATCCCGAACTTTCCGGTCACGTCCGTCGAGACGCACGCGGGCCAGCTGGTGGCGGGATCGCTCTCGGGGCGCCCGACCCTCGTGCTGAACGGGCGCGCGCACTACTACGAAGGTCACTCCATTCGGGACGTGGCGTTTCCGGTGCGCGTGCTGCGCTCGCTCGGGGCGCGCACGCTCGTCCTCACGAGCGCCTCGGGCGGGCTCAACCCGCTCTACGAGGCGGCCGACATCGTCCTGGTCGTGGACCACATCAATCTCATGGGAGAAAACCCGCTCGTGGGCCCGAACGAGGAAGCGATCGGTCCGCGGTTCCCGGACATGTCCGAGCCCTACAGCAAGGAGCTCGCCTCGATCGCCCGCGAGACGGCCCGCGAGGACAAAGTCCCCCTCCGGGAAGGCATCTTCGCCGGGGTGGCGGGTCCCAATCTCGAAACCCGTGCCGAGTACCGCTTTCTGCGCTGGGCGGGAGCCGACCTGGTCGGCATGTCGGTGGTGCCGGAGACCATCGCGGCCGTCCACGCGGGCATGCGCGTGCTCGCGCTCTCGGTGGTCACCGACCTCTGTCTTCCCGACGCGCTCGAGCCTGTCGACATCCCCAAGATCCTGGCCAACGCCGCGAAGGCCGAGCCCGTGCTCACCAAGCTCGTGACTCGAATCTTGAAGAGGCTGCCGCCGGCGCACGAGGGGGCGCCTTGAGCGTGAAGTCCGACATGTTCCTTCCCGTCTCGACCAAGCTGGACCTGCCCGAGACCGAGGCCTTAGTCCTCGCGTTCTGGCGCGAGACGAATGCCTTCGAGGAGAGTCTGAAGCGGCGCGAGGGCTCGCCGCCGTTCGTGTTCTACGAGGGTCCGCCGACCGCGAACGGGCTTCCGGGCGTTCACCACGTGCTCTCGCGCATGCTGAAAGACATCGTCTGCCGCTACAAGTCGATGTGCGGCTTCTACGTTCCGCGCAAGGGAGGGTGGGACACGCACGGCCTGCCCGTCGAGATCGCGGTGGAGCGGGAGCTGGGGATCAGCGGCAAGGATCAGATCGAGAAGTTCGGCATCGCCGAGTTCAACCGCCGCTGCCGTGAGAGCGTTCTCCGCTACGAGGCCGATTGGCGCCGGATGACCGAGCGGATCGGCTACTGGCTGGACATGGAGCATCCTTACTTCACCTTCGACAACACGTACATCGAGAGCGTCTGGTGGCTCCTGCGCCAGTACTGGGACCAGGGCTACCTCTACCAGGGGCACAAGATCGTCCCGTACTGCCCTCGCTGCGGCACGCCGCTCAGCAGCCACGAGGTGAGCCAGGGCTACGAGGATGTCACGGAGCCCTCGGTCACCGTGAAATTCGCGCTCGAGGACGAGCCCGGCGCCTTCGTGCTGGCCTGGACGACCACGCCCTGGACGCTGCCCGGCAACGTCGCGCTCGCGGTCGGTCCCGAGATTCCCTACGTGCGCGTGCGCCAGATGCGCGAGGGGCTCGAGGAGCGCTACTACTTGGCCAAGGACCGGCTCCCGCAGCTCACCGGAGCGTACGAGATCGAGAAGGAGCTTCGGGGCCGCGAGCTGAACGGGCGTCCCTATCGTCCGCTCTTCGACTTCGTGGATCTGGCGAAGCTGACCGGAAAGAAGGCCTATACCGTCTGCGAGGCGGATTTCGTCACGACCCAGGACGGGACCGGCGTCGTCCATACCGCGGTGATGTACGGCGAGGACGATTACCAGCTGGGGCGGAAGCTCGATTTGCCCCAGCGCCACACGGTCGACCCCCAAGGGCGATTCACCGCCGACGTGAAGCCCTGGGCCGGACGGAACGTGAAGGAATCGGAGCGGGACATCATCGACTGGCTGAAGAGCCACGGGCTCCTCTACCGGGAGGAGATGACCACGCACACGTACCCCTTCTGCTGGCGCTGCGACTCGCCCTTGCTCTATTACGCGTGGAAAACCTGGTACATCGCGACCACCCGCTACCGGGACCGCATGCTCGAGGCCAACAAGACCGTGGCCTGGCATCCCAAGGAGATCGGCGCCCACCGGTTCGAGAACTGGCTCGAGAACAACGTGGATTGGGCGCTCTCGCGAAACCGCTACTGGGGAACGCCGCTTCCCATCTGGCGCTGCGGGAAGTGCGGGAAGGACCGCTGCATCGGGAGCATCGAGGAGCTGCGCCAGGGGCAGGGCATGCCCGAGCCGCTGGACCTCCACCGGCCGTACGTGGACCAGGTAACGTTCCGCTGTGAGGCGTGCGACGGGACCGCCCGGCGCGTGCCCGAGGTGATCGACGTCTGGTTCGATTCGGGCTCGATGCCGTTCGCGCAGTGGCACTACCCGTTCGAGAACAAGGAGCTGTTCGAATCCCGCTATCCGGCCGATTACGTCTCCGAGGGGATGGACCAGACGCGCGGGTGGTTCTACACGCTGATGGCGATCGGGGTGTTCGCCACCGGGAAGGCCCCCTACAAGCACGTGCTGGTGAATGAGCTCATCCTCGACAAAGAAGGCAAGAAGATGAGCAAGACGCGGGGCAACGCCGTGGACCCCGACCAGATCCTGAATTCCCGGGGAGCCGACGCGCTTCGCTTCTACATGATCTCCACCAGCCCGCCCTGGACGGCCACGCGGTTCGATCCCGAGGGTGTGATCGAGGTCACGAAGAAGCTGCTGGGTACCCTGAAGAATACGGCCCAGTTCTTCGCGCTCTACGCGAACATCGACGGCTACGACCCGGCCGCGAAGGAGCGCTCCGAGCCGGCGCTCCTCGACCGGTGGGTGCTCTCGCGGCTCCACACGCTGGTCGCGGGGTGCCGGGATTCGCTCGACGCCTACGACCTGACGCGGGGGGCGCGCGCGATCCAGGACTTCGTGGTCGAGGACCTCTCGAACTGGTACGTGCGGCGGTCGCGGCGGCGGTTTTGGAAAGCAGGGGACCCTGCCGATAAAAGAGCGGCGTACGATACACTGTTCGGCTGCCTCGAGACGGTGGCTCGTCTCCTGGCTCCGTACACGCCCTTCGTTTCCGAGGAGCTGTACCAGAGCCTCGTGAGGCCCGCCTACCCCGAGGCTCCGAAGAGCGTGCACTGGTGCGACTATCCGG
>JBGPMB010000144.1:0-6979 GCA_041486775.1 Candidatus Eiseniibacteriota bacterium
CGCCCGAATAGATCCGCTTGTAGTGGTTGTAGACCGCGACGCTCATCGTCTTCTTGGCGCGCTCCTGCCCGATGACGTAGTCGTCGAGGACCTTCTTGATCTCGGCCGGCTTGGGAAGCGCGCCCTTCGGCGCGCCCGCGCCACGGTCGGTCTCCCCTTCCAAAATGTCGTTGCAGAGCTTGACGCACTCGCTGCAGATGTAGACCGAGGGTCCGGAAACCAGACGCGAGACCTCGTCCTGGCCACGGCCGCAGAAGCTGCACCGGATGGGGTGAGGCGAATTGACCCGCTTCTTCATGCGAGGGGCTTTAACCGACCGGAGCCGGCTCGGGCCTTCTCTCCTTGTTGGGTTCGAGTTTGGCGATGACCTTGTCCACGATGTGATAGGCCTTGGCTTCCTCGGAGGACATGAAGAAGTTCCGGTCCGTGTCCTTCTCGATCTTCGCGAGCGGCTGCCCCGTATGCTTGACCATGATGTCGTTCAAGGCGGTCCGCAGAGCCAGGATCTCCTTCGTGTAGATCTCGATATCGGTCGCCTGTCCCTGACTCCCGCCCAGAGGCTGATGGATCATGATCCTCGAGTGCGGCAGGGCCGAACGCTTGCCGTTGGCGCCGGCGGCGAGGAGAAGCGCGGCCATGCTCGCCGCCTGCCCCATGCAGATCGTCGCGACGTCGGGACGGATGAACTGCATCGTGTCGTAGATCGCGAGCCCGGCCGAAACGACGCCGCCGGGAGAGTTGATGTAGAGGTTGATGTCCCGGTCCGGATCCTCCGCCTCGAGGAAGAGGAGCTGGGCGATGACCAGGTTGCCCACGAAATCGTCGATGGGCTGCCCAATGAAGACGATTCTGTCTTTGAGAAGACGGGAATAGATGTCGTAGGCCCGCTCCCCGCGCCCGCTCTGCTCCACCACCATCGGCACCAGACCCATGAGTTCCGTCCCTCCTTGAATTGATCTATCGGGTTAGGCCACAGCCATCTTAAGCCGGGCCTTCTCGCGGAGCAGCGCAAACACCTTGCGCTCCGTGAGGTGAGCCCGGGCTCGGTCGCGATGCTCGGCGCTCCGGAGAACCCGCTCGGTTTCCGGAGGCGCTCCCTCCCCTTCCGCGGCCCCACGCAGGGCCTGGTCGATATCTTCATCCGTAACGGTAACCGACTCGGCGCGGGCGATGGAATCGAGCAGGAGATCGCGCTTGATGCGCCGCTCCGCCAAGGGGCGGTATTCCTTGCGGAAGCGTTCCTCCTCCTCGGAGGTCCACTCCTTGCCTTCCCCCCTTAGACGCTGGACCAGCTCCTCCAGATACTCGCCAACCATCGATTCCGGCAATTCCAGCGGATTTCGGGCGATGATCTGGTCCACCAGCGCCTCTTCCTGCTCGCGCTGGGACTTCACCCGGGCCTCGCCTTCCATGTTGAGCCTCACCCGGGCCCGAAGCTCCGCCAGGTCCCGCATACCCGCGATCTCCTTGGCGAACTCGTCGTCGAGCGGACGGACCTTGCGCTCGCGGACTCCCTGGACGTCCACGGAGAACGTGGCCGCCCGGCCCCGGAGCTCCTCGTTTCCGAACTCCGCCGGGTAGGTCACCTGAAAATTGCGGTGGTCGCCGTCCCTCGTGCCCACCAGATTCGCCCGGAACTCGGGCAAGAGCCCCGAGGCGCCCAGCTCCACGAGCGCGTCCTTCTGCTCGGTCTTCCGGATGGGCTTCCCCTTG
Organism: Candidatus Eiseniibacteriota bacterium; assembly: GCA_041486775.1. GTDB lineage: Bacteria > Eisenbacteria > RBG-16-71-46 > SZUA-252 > SZUA-252 > WS-7. The sequence goes on from JBGPMB010000144.1 coordinate 1,714, forward strand.
GCGTTCAGCCTCACGTAATCCACCAGGACCGCGTCGGACTCGCCGGCCGGGCGCTCTACCGGCGCCCACTCGGCGGTGCGCTGCCGAAGCTCCTCCAGTGCTAAGTCCACCTCTTCGTCCTTGACCTCGGTCTCTTTGGAGTCCACGTCCAGCCCCAGATAATCTCTAGCATTAACTCTTGGCTTGACATCGACTTGCGCCTGATACGTCAGAGGCTTCCCGCGCGCGAAGTCGATCTTTTCGATGGTGGGGTAGGAGACCGGCTCCAGTTTCTGGTCCCGGACCACCGACTCGTACGAGCGCTTCACCACGCGCTCCAACACTTCGTGCTCCATGGAGTGTCCGAACTGGAGCTCGATCACGTTCCGGGGCGCGTGCCCCTTTCGAAATCCCGGTAGCTGGACGCGACTACGGAACTCCTCGACGACGTCCTGGAAGGCGCGCTCCAACTCGTCCGGAGGCACCTCGATCACGAGGAGCTTCCGCCAAGGCGATCCGTGGTCACGAATGTCGACTTTCAATTCTGGCTCCCGGTTAGTCTGGTGCGAGAGGGGGGAGTTGAACCCCCACGAGTTGCCTCACGGGATCCTAAATCCCGCGCGTCTGCCAATTCCGCCACTCTCGCGTTGGCAACCCCGAGTTTAGCAGCGAAGTGGTTGTCCTTCAAGAACATTGCCGGTCAGGCGGGAGTCTTTGCCCTGGGGGCGCCCTTCGGGGCGCTCCGGACCACCTCGGCCACGCGGGCGACGACCTCGTAGCGGCCAAAGGAGGGCATGAGATAGGCGCCCTCCACCAGGTCCTTGGCCTTGAGGAGGAGCGCGCGGCACATTTCGATGCCGACCTCGATCCCCTTGTCCCCCGCCTTCTTCATCGCCTCGCGGGCATGGTCCGGGATGTTGATCCCCGGAACCTCGTTGTGGAGGAACTCCGCGTGGCGGTGGCTCTGGAGCGGAAGGAGGCCCAGGAGCACCGGCACCCGGCGTTTGCCAACCGCCTCGAGAAAACGGGTCAGCGGCTCGAGCTCGTAGAGCGGCTGGGTCATGGTGAACTCGGCCCCCGCCTCGATCTTCCTCTGGAATTTCTCCAATTCGGCCTCGATGTCCTCGGAGGCCGGATTCACCGCGCACCCGATCATGAAGCGCGTCGGCTCCCCGATCGAGTTTCCCGCCAGATCGGTCCCCGCGTTGAGCTGCTTCAGCACGCGGATCAGCCCCACCGAATCCACGTCGAAGACGGCGGTGGCGTTGGGGTAGTCCCCCGCGCGCGGCGGATCGCCGGTCAGCGCGAGAATGTTCCGGATCCCGAGCGCGTGCGCGCCCATGAGATCCGACTGGATGCCCATGAGATTCCGGTCGCGGCACGTGAAGTGGAGGATGGTCTCCACGCCCACTTGCTGGCTGATCATCGATGCGAGCGCAAGCGAGGACATGCGCACGCGCGCCATGGGGCTGTCGGCCACGTTGATCACGTCCACGCCGGAGGATTTCAAGAACTGCGCCCCCTCGATCATCTTCTTGGGGCGCGCGCCCCGAGGCGGATCCACCTCCACGCTGACCACGAACTCGTGGTTGGCGAGCTTGCGCGCGAGGAGCGAGCGCGAGGCCGGGTCGGAGGACTCGGGCTCCTCGGCGGGGATCGGAAGCGGAGGCGAAGGAGGGGCGGTCGCGCGGTCGGCCGCCACCTCTTCGACGGTCCCCGCGGGCGGGCGCACCAGCGCCTCCTTCATTCGCCGGATGTGGGCCGGCGTCGTGCCGCAGCAGCCGCCGATCAGGCTCGCGCCCGCCGCCTTGAAGCGCACGGCGTAGTCCGCGAAGTAGTCCGGCGAGGCGAGATAGAGAAAGCGTCCGCTCACGAAGCGCGGCATCCCCGCGTTGGGCATCACCGAGATGGGAAGCTTGGTCCGGCGCCTGAGGCGCTGCACGATCTCGAGGAGCTTCTGGGGTCCCACGCTGCAGTTCGCGCCCAGCACGTTCACCCCGAGGCTCTCCGTGACGCGCACCACGTCTTCGGGGTAGGCGCCGTAGAGCGTGCGCTCGTCCTCGGTGAAGGTCATCTCCGCGACCAGCGGGAGGTCCGTGACCTGGCGCACCGCCTGGATGGCGAGCTTCATCTCCTCGAGATCGGTCTGCGTCTCGATGATGAGGAGATCCACCCCGCCCTCGACGAGCCCTTCGACCTGCTCCACGTAGGCCTCGAGCGCCTCATCCTTGGTGATGGTGCCGAGCGGCGCGACCGGCTTTCCCAGAGGCCCCATCGCCCCCGCGACGAACACGGCCTCCCCCACCTCCTCGCGCGCGTTCCGCGCCAGCTGCGCGCCCACGCGATTCACGCGCCGCGCGTCCTGGCTCTCGCCGTGCGAGGCCAGGCGGATGCGGCTCGCGCCGAACGTGTTCGTTTCGATCAGCTCGGCGCCCGCGCGGATGTAGTCGCGGTGGATGGACTGCACCAGCGCGGGCTCTTGGAGATTGAGGAGGTCGAAGGAGCGGTCGAAGGTGATGCCGCGCTCGTAGAGCACCGTGCCCATGGCGCCGTCGGCCAGGACGACACCCTGCTCGAGGCGTTTCAGGAATGGGTTCACTTGCGCGCCCACACGACGAGATCGAGCCCGAGGTACGCGCGCCAGAGGCTGTTCCGGCCTCCCGCCTCGAGCGGCGCGCAGAGTTTGGCGAAGATCCGCGTGAGCCACCCGGTCTTGGGAACGAGAAAGCTCGGTGCAGGATGGAGGTGAACGCCTGTCCTGTTCACGGTTTGGAATCCGGCCTCGCGAAAGCGGCGGACCAGGTAGGGCGCGGCGTACGCGCGCTCGAACCCGTATTGGTGCGCGCGTCCCCACAGCCGCTTGAGCGCGAGGTGCGCCTGATACCAGAAATAGAACTTGTTGGGAACCGTGGTGAGCACGGTTCCGCCCGGACGCGCCACGCGCCGCATCTCCACAAGTACCCGGAGCACGTCCTCATCGTGGAAATGTTCCAGCACGCCCGCGTTCCAGACGAAATCGAAAGATCCGTCCCGGAACGGCAGCGCGCGGATGTCGGAGCAAACGGCGCGGAGGCGGTGCCCCTCGTCCTCGTACAGGCGAAGTCCCGCCTGAAGGCCCTTCTGCGACCAATCGGCTCCGTAGACCTGGAATCCCCGCTCGGCCAGCGGGAGGGAATCATGTCCGGGGCCGCTACCTACCTCGATCGCCCGAGCGCCCGATGGCGCCTGGTCTCGGAGCACGAGCTTTCTGTAGGGCGCGATCGGAAACTGATCCGCCCATGCACGCGTGATTTTCTCTCCCCAAGCTTCCTCCATAGGCACGGCATTCTACCCTATCAGCTTGCCGATCGCTGAAGGTCAAACTCCCCTCACCGTCCCGGGCGCCAGGCAGGCCCGTCATCCGTGGCGGCGCTGCGCGAGAGGTTCACTTGCCCCGAGCCATCGAGGTTCATGCGGTAGATCTCCCGATTCCCGTCACGGTCGCTCCAGAAGACGATTCGGGTTCCGTCCGGTGACCAACCGGGATCCTGATCGGCCGCGGAATCGTTCGTGAGCCGAACCGCGCCCGAGCCGTCCGCGTTCATGACGTAGATCTCATTATTCCCATCCCGGTCGCTCGCGAACGCGATTCTGGAGCCATCCGGGGACCAGGCGGCTTCCTGGTCCGTCGCGTCGTTGCTCGTGAGCTGTGTCACGTGCGAGCCGTCGGGATTCATCACGTAGATTTCGTAATCCCCGTCGCGATCGCTTTCGAACGCGATCTTGGCGCCGTCCGGCGACCAGGCCGGACCGAGATCGTTGGCCGCATGGGTCGTGAGCCGAGTCTGGCCGGACCCGTTGGCGTTCATCGAATAGATGTCCCAGTTCCCGTCGCGGTCGGTGTCGAACGCGATCTTCGTCCCGTCCGGAGACCAGTCCGGGCGCGACTCGCGGGCCCCCGTGTTCGTGAGCCGCGTCGGATCCGATCCATCCGCGTTCATCGAGTAGATCTCCCAGTTACCGCCATCGCGTGTGCTCATGAATGCGATCCGCTTTCCGTCGGGGGACCAGGCCGCATTGAGATCGTTGCCGGGATCCTCGGTGAGCCTCGTCTGCGCGGACCCGTCCGAGGCCATGAGGTAGATCTCCGGGTTCCCGTCGCGCGATGAGTAGAACGCGATGTCGGCCCCGGCGGTTGGTGGCAAGGGCACGCCGGCGATCGTCGTGGAGTCCTCGCCGCAGCTCGTCATCAAGAGTACAACTGCGGGGATAATGCCAAGCAGACGCGGGAATCGCGGGTGGTGAGCGATCATGCTTCCCTGTCCTCACCGGCACGGTGGGTCGTACCAATCCCCCACACTATAGCACCGCTCGGCGCCGCGGGCCATTCTACCAAAGGAGAACTTGGAGAGAGGCTTTCCATGCCGCCGTACGTCGTAATATACTGCCGCGCTCACCGTCGGCAATCTCCCCAGGGGTCCAGCGATGAACATCGTGGTTTTCGTGAAGCAGGTTCCGGATACCGAGACGCGCATCCAGCTGAGCGGCGGCGCCATCGACACCAGCAGCGTGAAGTGGGTCGCGAATCCCTACGACGAGTTCGCGATCGAGGAGGCGCTCCGGATCCGGGAGCGCCTCGGCCAGGGCAAGGTCACCGTGGTGAGCCTCGGCCCGGACCGCGTCAAGGAAGCCATCAAGTACGCGCTCTCCCTCGGGGCCGACGAAGGGGTGCACATCAAAGGCGACGGCGTCGCCCTGGGTGACCCGATCTCGGTGGCGACGGTGCTCGCAGCCGCCGCGAAGAAGATCGGCTTCGATCTGATCCTCTGCGGGAAGCAGGGCGTGGACTTCGACTGGTCCCAGGTGGGAATCATGACCGCCGAGTTCCTGGATCTCCCGCACGTCTCGGTCGTCGTGAATCTCGAGCTCGATCCCGCCGGGAAGAAGGGGAAGGCCAAGCGCGAGATCGAGGGCGGGGCCGAGATCGTGGAGTTCACGCTCCCCGCCCTCCTCACGGCCCAGAAGGGCCTGAACGAGCCGCGCTACGCCTCGCTCAAGGGAATCATGGCGGTGAAGAAGAAGGTGATTCCCGAGTGGACCCTGGCGGATCTGGGCGTGGAGGCGTCTTCCGTCGGCGAGAGCGCCGCCGCCATCCGCCCGGTCGACTTCTCCCTCCCTCCCCCGCGAGCCGCGGGAAAGATCCTCGAGGGGGACGCGAGGGAGAACGCCCGGGAGCTGGTGCGCCTGCTGCATGACGAAGCGAAGGTGATCTGATGGCGGCCACCTTCGCGGTTCTCGCGGAAACGAA
>JBGPMB010000145.1:0-6895 GCA_041486775.1 Candidatus Eiseniibacteriota bacterium
CGATCTCGTCGTCGTCGTCATCGCGGCGGACGACCGCGTGATGCCGCAGACTGTAGAAGCGATCGACCACGCTCGGGCCGCGAACGTCCCGATCCTGGTCGCGATCAACAAGATCGATCTTCCCGGCGCGAACATCGATCTCGTGAGGCAGGAGCTCTCGAAGCAGAACCTCCTCCTGGAGGAATGGGGCGGCAAGACGATCGCGGTGCCGATCTCCGCGAAGCTCGGGACCGGGGTCGACAAGCTTCTCGAGATGATCCTCCTCCAGGCGGAAATTCTGGAATTGAAGGCGGATCCCACGAAGCATGCGCGCGGGGTCGTGATCGAGTCGCGCGTCGAGCAGGGGCGCGGCATCGTCGGCACGGTGCTCGTCCAGAAGGGGACGCTCCGGGTAGGAGACGCCTTCGTGGCGGGATCGCAGTCGGGCAAGGTTCGCGCGATGAACAACGAGCGCGGAGGCAAGGTCGCGGCGGCTGGACCTTCCACGCCGGTCGAGATCCTGGGCTGGAGCGGCGCGCCCCAGGCGGGGGACAACTTCGCGGCGATGGTCGACGAGCGCGAGGCGCGCGAGCTCGCGTCCAAGCGCGGGCAGCTCCAGCGCGAGCAGGAGTTCCGCCTGCACAAGCACGTTACGCTGACCGACCTCTACTCCCAGATCAAGGCGGGAATGGGAGAGCTTCTGGTCGTGCTCAAGGCGGACGTGGACGGCTCCGTCGAGGCGCTCGAAGACTCCCTGACCAAGCTCAGCACGGAGGAGGTCAAGCTCCGCGTCATCCATCGCGGCGTCGGCCAGATCAGCGAGTCGGACGTGCTTCTCGCCGCGGCGTCGGATGCGGTGATCATCGGATTCCACACGAAACCCGACCCCAAGGCCCAGGAGCTGGCCGCCAAGGAAAAGGTCGACGTCCGGCTCTACGAGATCATCTACGAGGCGGTGGCCGACGTGAAGGACGCGATGTCGGGCCTCCTGAAGCCCGAGATCCGCGAGACCGTCATCGGCTCGGCGGAAGTCCGGCAGGTCTTTTCCACCACGAAGGCGGGCACGATCGCCGGCTGCAAGGTCGTCTCCGGAACCATCCAGCGGAGCGCGCGCGCCCGCCTGGTGCGGGACGGCTCGGCAGCCTGGGACGGCAGGATCGACTCCTTGCGGCGCTTCAAGGACGACGTGCGCGAGGTGGCGGCCCCGCTGGAGTGCGGGATCGGACTCGAGGGGCGCGATGACGTCAAGGTGAACGACATCATCGAAGCCTTCGTCCTCGAGGAGTTCGCGCGCCACCTGTCGTGACATGGTCGTGGGAACGCTCCTCATGGAGCTTCACCTGCCGGCCTCCCATTCGCTCAAGGCGAAACGCTCGGTGGTGAATCACGTGAAGGAGCGGCTGCGGACGCGCTTCAACGCCTCCGTGGCGGAGGTGGACAATCAGGAGCTCTGGCAGCGCGCGACCCTGGGTGTCGCGATCGTGAGCGGCGAGGCGGGGGTGCTGGATCGCGTGCTCCGCGACATCCTCTCCGTGGTCGAGCGCGAGGACCGGCTCCAAGTCCTCGACTACCAGATCCGGATCGACTGAGCTCCACCATCCCTCATGCCCTCGCGCCGACAGAGTCCACGCACCCGCCGCGTCGCCGACCGGATCCAGGTCGAGCTGGGAGAGATCCTGGCCACCAAGACCGAGGACCCCAGGCTCCGCACGCTCACCGTCACGGGAGCGGAGGTGACGCGGGACCTCTCGGTCGCCAAGATCTGGGTTTCGGGGACGGTCTCCCGGGAAGACGAAAGCCAGATCCTCCAGGCCCTGGGAAAAGCGGCGCCCTACTTCCGGACCCTCTTGGCGCCCCGGCTCAAGCTGCGGATCGTGCCCGTGCTCCATTTCCAGATGGACCACTCCATCGAAGCGGGAGCGCGGATCGATCAGCTCTTGCGCGAGATCCAAGAGCCGGTCGATGAGTGAGGCCCGCTTCGACGCTTTCGAGCCGTTTCTCGCGGGCGCCCGCGAGATCCTGATCACGGCCCACATCGACCCCGACGGAGACGCGGTCGGCTCGTGCCTGGGCTTGAAGCTCGCCCTGCGCCATCTGGGGAAGACGGCGGACGTGGTTCTCGACTCGCCGCTCCCCCCCACGCTCCTGTTCCTTCCGGAGGCGGAGACGATCCGCCGGCCGGAAGAGATCGGGAAGCGGTACGCCACCGCGTTCGTATTGGACAGCTCCTCGCTGGACCGCGTGGGAGCGGTCGCTGAAAAGGCGTTCGCTCCGGGCGCCAAGGTCGCGGTCATCGATCATCACTGGGGCAACGAGGGGTTCGGCGACCTGCGCCTCGTCGATCCCGAAGCTTCCGCGACCGCCGAGCTGGTGTACGACCTGATCCAGGCGCTCCGCGTTCCGCTCACGCGAGAGATCGCGGAGTGTCTCTACACGGGCATCCTCTCCGATACGGGAGGGTTCCGCTACGCGAACACCTCCTCGCGCACACTGCGCGTCGCCGCGCGGCTCGTCGAGGAGGGCGCCCGCTCCTCCGTCGTGGCGGAGGCGCTCTACGCCACGAAGACGGCGCCCAGCCTCCGCATCCTGGGACTGGCCTTAGCCTCGCTCGAGACCCAGGGCGGCGGGAGGATCGGCGCCATGACGATCTCGCGGGAGATGTTCGAGAAGGCGGGCGCCAAGCCCGAGGACGCCGATGGAATCGTCCAGTACGCCAAGGCGCTCGTGGGCGCGCGGGTCGGAATCCTGATCCAGGAGATCGCGCCCAACGAGATCCGCGCCTCGCTCCGGAGCGACGGGACCGTGGACGTGAACCAGGTGGCCTCGCAGTTCGGGGGCGGAGGGCACCGGAACGCCGCGGGCCTGCGGGTGCGCGGCGCGTTGGAGACGGTCCGCCAGGACATCTTCCGGGCACTCGAGCACGCGATGAACGGCGGGCTCCCTCCGACGGCGTGAGGTTGGACCTTCTTCATCTCGTGGACAAGCCCGAGGGCTGGACCTCCCACGATGTGGTCGCGCGCCTGCGCGGGGTCCTGGGGGAGCGACGCATCGGGCACGCGGGGACCCTCGATCCGTTCGCGACCGGGCTTCTCCTGGTGGCGGAGGGACGCGCCACGGGACTCCTCGGGTGCATGAGCCTCCTGCCCAAACGCTACCGGGCGGTCGCGCGACTGGGCGTCGCGACCGACACGCAGGACCGGACGGGCGTGCCGATCAAGACTTCCGCTGAGATTCCTTCCGCGCGTGAAGTTCTGGACGCCGTGGAGCGCCTCAAGTCCCTCACGCGGCAGCGGCCGCCGAGCTACTCGGCCGTGAAAGTGCGCGGCGAGCGGCTCTACCAGGCCGCGCGGCGCGGGGAATCGCCTCTGGCCGAAGAGCGCTCCATCCGGATCTACGAGCTTCACGCGGATGCATCAGAGCTTCCGGACGTGGCCCTGGACGTCACGGTGAGCCGCGGCACGTATGTGCGCACCCTCGCCCACGACCTCGGGGAGGCCTTAGGCTGCGGGGCTCACCTCATTTCCCTGCGGCGGGTCGCGACGGGCCCGTTCGCCGTGGAGGGTGCGTTCTCGCCCCGGTCCGAGTCGGGGGTGACCGCCTCGGATCTGCGCGCCCGCGCGACGGCCCCCGCCGCGGCCGTCTCGCATCTTCCGCGCGTGACGCTCACCGACGAGGAATCCTCGCGCCTGCGCCACGGCCGCCCGCCCGCGGTGGCGCTCGGTCGGGTCGAGTTAGCGCCGCTCTCGTTCGTGCCGCCGCCCGAGGAGCGCTGGCCCCTGGCGTGCTTCTCGCCGGAGGGAGACCTGATCGCTCTGGCCGAGGCCCCCGGTGCCGACGCTCCCCTGGGGGTCGTCCCGCCGCTCAAACTGTTCCGGGTGTTTCCATGACGCTCGCCGCGCGTCCCATCGCGATGACGATCGGCGTCTTCGACGGGCTCCACCGGGGGCATCGGCAGGTGATCGCCGCCACCGTGGAGGCCGCGCGGGAGCAAGGCGGGATGGCCTGGGTCACCACCTTCGATCCGCATCCCGACTCGATCGTGCGAGGGCTACCGCCCCGCCCCTGGATCACGCCCCCGGAGGAGCGCGAGGAGCTGCTCCACGCCTGGGGCGTGGATCGCGTCCACGTGGAGCGCTTCGACCGGAGCGTCCAGGTGCTCGACCCCGAGGGATTCATCGATCGGGTGCTGGGGGCCGGCGCTCCGCTCCGAGCCCTGGTCATCGGCCCCGATTTCCACATGGGGAAAGATCGCGTGGGCGACCGGGCGTATCTCGAATCGCTCGGAAGGCGGCGGGGATTCGCGGTCCGCGAGGTGCCTTTTCTCACCCAGCAGGGCGGAACCAAGCTCTCGAGCACAATTTTGCGCCGACTCATCGAGCAGGGGTCGGTCGAGGAGGCCGACGCCATGATGGGCCGCCCCTACGCGCTTCGCGGACGGATCGGCTCGGGCGCGGGAAGGGGTACCCAGCTGGGCTACCCCACCGCGAATGTCGAAGTTCATCCCGAGAAGCTCCTTCCCGCTCCGGGCATCTATGTCTCCGAGAACCGATTTCTCGACCGGGCGAGCCGCGGGCTCACGTACGTGGGGAGCGCGGGCACGTTCGGTCCGGGCCCGGTCCGCGTGGAAGTGCATTTGCTGGACCATCCGGGCCAGGAGCCTCTCCGGGGAAAATGGATGGTCACGAGCCTGGTGAAGCGTTTACGGGGCGATCAGGTCTTCTCATCCGCCGAGGAGCTGGTCTCGGCCATGGATCAAGATCGCGCAAGAGCATCCGAATATTGGAGTTCCCAGAAGGAGACGGGCGGCGGCCGCTAGGCCTCGAGGCTCCGGGAGATTGCCCGTTGCAACCCTCTTGGACTCTGGTGTACAGTGCGGTTCGTCCAGAGAGAGAGGGAAAGTCATGGAGGGGACCACCGGTGCCGTTGACACCTGAGAAGAAGCGCGAAGTAATCGATCACTTCAGAACCCACGAGACCGATTCGGGGTCCGCTGAGGTTCAAATCGCGCTCCTGACCGAACGCATCAAGTACCTGACGGAGCATTTCAAGGTGCACAAGCGCGACCATCATAGCCGTCGCGGCTTGCTCCGCATGGTCGGTCAACGGCGTAGGCTGCTCGACTATCTCAAGACCTCCAACGTCGAGCGGTACCGGATGGTTGTCAAGGAGCTGGGGCTCCGCAAATAAGCTCCCGCCCGGGCCGGAAAACGCCCGCGCTCACGCAAATCCTGACACCTCCCCCAAAACTCCCTGCGCCTTCGCCCGGCCCCCATGGCCGCCGGGTGAGCGCATCGTTGTGTCGAAGCGTCATGAAGCGATTGAATGATGGGAGGAGAAGAGAATGCCAGAAACCGTAAGCCTTGACCTGGGAGGCCGCACCTTCAGCATCGAAGTCGGCAAGGTCGCGAAGCAAGCCTCTGGGTCGGCGTGGGTCCGCTACGGGGACACGGTGGTCCTTGTCGCCGCGGTCGCGTCCAAGTACCCCATCGACAAAGACTTCTTTCCCTTGAGCGTGGAGTATCGCGAGAAGACGTACGCCGCCGGAAAAATTCCCGGTGGTTTCTTCAAGCGTGAGGGACGCCCCACCGAGAAGGAAATTCTGAGCAGCCGCCTCATCGACCGGCCGCTGCGTCCTCTGTTCCCCGACGGATTCCGGAACGAGATCCAGATCTCGGCGACCGTCGTCTCCTCCGATCAGGCGAACGACTCGGACGTCATGGGCATCACGGGCGCGTCCGCCGCGCTCATGGTCTCCGACATTCCGTTTCCGGAGCCGGTTTCGGGTGTGCGCGTCGGTCTGATCGACGGGAAGCTCGTCTTGAATCCCACGTTCCAGGAGCTGGAGCAGTCCGCCCTGGACATGGTCGTGGCGGGCACCGACTCCTCGATCGTCATGGTCGAGGGCGGCGCGCGCGAGGTTCCGGAAGCGACCCTGATCGAGGCGCTCGAGTTCGCCCACAAGCACATCGTGGAGCTGAACCGGATCCAGCACGACTTGAAGAAGCGCATCGGGAAGCCCAAGCGGGAGTTCAAGGTTCCGACCAAGGACACGGAGCTGGAATCGCTCGTGGACAAGGGTTTCGGAGACCGGATCCGCAAGGCGAACGAGATCCAGACGAAGGAAGAGCGGCAAGCGGAGCTGGACGAGATCAAGGACGAGGCGCTCGCGCGCTTCAAGGAGACGCACCCCGAGGCCGCCAAGCAGATCTCCTCGATCCTCGAGCACATCGAGAGCCAGGACCTGCGCCGGCGGATCCTCAAGGACCGTCGCCGCGCCGACGGCCGTGGCCACGACGACATCCGCGCCATCACGTGCGAAGTCGGCGTGCTCCCGCGCACCCACGGCTCCGCGCTCTTCACGCGCGGCCAGACCCAGAGCCTGGTGGTCGCGACGCTCGGCACGAAAGTGGACGAGCAGCGCGTGGAGGAGCTGGAAGGGCAGTCCTGGAAGAGCTACATGCTCCACTACAATTTCCCGCCGTTCAGCGTGGGCGAGGTGAGGCCCATGCGCGGGCCCGGCCGGCGCGAGATCGGCCACGGCGCGCTCGCGGAACGCGCGATCGAGCCTCTGATTCCTTCCGACATCGACTTCCCCTACACCATTCGCGTCGTCTCGGACATTCTCGAGTCAAACGGCAGCTCGTCGATGGCGACGGTGTGCGGGGGTAGTCTCTCCTTGATGGACGCGGGCGTCCCGATCAAGACCCATGTCGCGGGCATCGCGATGGGCCTGATCAAGGAAGGGAACGACATCGCGATCCTGACCGACATCCTCGGCGTGGAAGATCACCTGGGCGACATGGACTTCAAGGTGACCGGCACGCGCGAGGGCATCACCGCGTTCCAGATGGACATCAAGATCGAAGGACTCTCGATGGACATCATGACCCGCGCGCTGGAGAAGGCGCGGGTGGCG
>JBGPMB010000146.1:0-6778 GCA_041486775.1 Candidatus Eiseniibacteriota bacterium
CACCGAGCTGACACGCGAGCACGCAACGCAGGAGCAGCTTGCCGCCCTCGCGACGAGCTATCCGATCGCCAGGCTCGGGACAGCCGAAGAGGTTGCAGACCTGATCTGTTTCGTGGCCTCCGAGGCGGCGGGATACATCACGGGGGTGTCCTTCGATATCAACGGCGGTGACTTGATGCTCTGACGCCTGAGGCCCAGGGTATAATCCGCGGCATGCCCAAGAAACGCACACCACCACGGGCTCCCGGTGCATGGTTCATTCTGCTCCCGGCCCTCGTTACCGTGATCCTCAACCTCCCGTGCCTCGGTCTCGGATACATCTGGGACGATTTCTATTTTCTGACTTCCCGCGGCGCGTGGGCTCATCTCCTGCCGGACCCGGGTGCCACCTTCTACCGCCCCATCCCGCTGGGTCTCTACTTCAAGGCGCTCTCTCTCCTGGATCCAAGCCATGGGACGCTGGGACACGTCCTGAACCTCGCCGTACTCGTGGGTGTGGTCGTCCTCCTCGTGCTCCTCGTCTCGAGCCTGTGCGGCCGCCGCGCGGGGCTCCTCTCGGGGCTCCTGTTCGCCGGCTACGGCCAAGTGCCCACGTTGGCGGCCTGGATCAGCGCGAGCCAGGATCTCTTCGCGATGCTCTTCGTGGTCGCGGCGCTCTTTCTACGCCACCGTGGGCGGGATTTCCCGGCGCTCGTCTGCGCCACGGCCGCCTTGCTCTGCAAGGAAACGGCCCTCGCCGCGTTTCCAGTCCTCGCGCTCTGGGACTATCTCGTCGGTCGCCCGGCGAGGAACCCGAGACTTCAGCTCGTCGGCTACTCCCTGGTCGTCGTTCTCTGGGCGTTCATCCATCCGGGGATTCACCAGCTGATGGGAGGTCGCACCACCTCGATCGGGTACGTGAGCGCCCACGGCCTCGAGCGATGGGGTCCCCACCTCGGGCGCTACCTCATGGCCCTCGTCAATGTGCCCCCCTGGGGACTGAGGGCCACCTGGCGGGCCGATCGCGCCTCGTATGGATTCGCGGCGCTCGCGGTCATGATCGTGGGACTCCGGTATGCGGACCGGGATCGGTGGGGAGCGACGGCCGAGCCCCTATCGCTCGCGCGACTTGGCTGGATGAGCGCGCTCCTCATGGTTCCCAGCCTTGTGATGCCCGTGGCGCTGGTCCGCTACTCGGCGCCTCACCTTACCTGCATGGCCGCCATGGGAGCCGCGATGTTCCTGGGCCCCGTCCTCGACCGGCAGCGCGGGCTCGTGACGGGGGTCGCGCTCGCCGCGTTCCTCCTGCTCGGGATCTGGTCACGCGGAACTCGTGCGGACAACGACTGGATCGCCACGGAGTCCTCCATGATCGAGGCTTCCGAGGCCGCGCGAGACCTCCGGTCGAACATTCAGAAAGTGCTCCCGGCCATCCCGAAGGGCAGCCAGGTCGTGATTTCGATTCCTCCGATTGGCCAAGGAGTCCAGATGGCTTTGGTCGACGGCCAGGCGCTCAGTCTGTGGTACCGGGATCCGACCCTGCGTACGGTCATGGTCCGGGATCGCCGCACCGCCGCGCCGTCGGAGCTGCTCGTTCGTGTTACGAGCGCTCTGGATGTGATCGTGATCGATCCCGATTCCTGGAAGTTTCGCACTGCCTACGGAGCTGAGCCCGATCTCAGCGAGCTCGACCACCCCGTGAAGAACTACGCGCGGGCGGTTGCCGCCGCCGGCGACACCGATCGAGCGATCCGGATCGTGGAGAATCTGGATCGCGTCGAGTCCGGCGGCCTGAACGCGTTCAACCATCGCCTGATCGCGAGCATGCTCCTGGCGGCCGGTCGCCGCCCGGAAGCCGATTCGTTGCTGGCGGCGACACCGTCCTTTCCCAGGGATGCCGCGCTGCGGCTGGTCGCGACGCTCCAGGTCGATGCGAGCCCCAGCGATCGACTCGACGGCGCGGCCTTCGAGGCCTTCGGTCTGTCGAGTCGTGACCCCGAGACGATTCGCTGGATCATGCGCGAGCTAGAGAGGCAAGGTTTCGTGGCGCAAGCGGCGTGGTTCGCGCTCAAGCTCCCGGGCGAGTCCGAAGCCGCGAAGGTGCTCCGGAAGACGGCACAGATGGGATTGAAGCCTCAGAGAGAGCCGGGCCGGCTTGGCCGACTCGCCCTCTAGCGCAGTCCTTCGAAGAGGTCGGTCTCGCGCACCCTCCCGCCGTTCACCGTGCTCATCGCGCGGTAGAGGTGCTGCCAGCCCCAGATGGCCTCGTGATGCTCCGGCGCGAGGGTCCGCAGTCGCTCGTATGCCCCCACTTGGGATTCATGGCAGGAAACGGCTCGCCAGACGACCGGCCAGTACTCTCGCGTTTCGATCACGGTCGTGATGGACCACGCCGGCCAGGGATGCGACTCTCGCTCGACTCCATCCACCGTTGAAGTGAGTTTCTTGAACGCCTCCTCGTAGGCGGCCACCTTCGCTTCGGGCCATGCCATCTGATAGAGCTTCGAGACCGCGTGCGGCGGAAGCGCCGCGGCATCGCCGGTGTGCGCCGGATCGGCGGCCGCCACGACGGCTGCCGATGCGAACTGGGAGATCGCGATGTGATCCGGGTGTCCGTACCCACCCTCGGGCGCGAACGTCAGCACGGCCTGCGGGCGAATGCGTCTGAGATGCGAGGCAATCCGGTCGATCGCTTGGCGCGGATCGGCGCGGTCGAGATCGCCGTCCGGGTAGCCGAGGAGTGAGACCTCGCGAATGCCGAGAATCGCCGCGGCGGCTCGCAGCTCGGCTTCGCGAATACGACTCAACGCCTCGGCACCCGGATGTTTCGCGTCACCCGGCGGCACACCATGGTACCGCCCGCGATCGCCGCGCGTCGCGGTGACGAGGTAGGTCTCGACACCCTCGGCTGCGTACCGGGCAAACACGCCACCGCACCCGAGAGACTCGTCATCCGGGTGGGCAAGGATCCCCATGAGCCGAAGAGGGTTCGTTGGGCCGCTCATTCGTGCCCCGGGTCCGGAAACACCCAGCTGGGTCTCCGGTACACCACCCGGAAGCCGGCGCGCTCCATGTTGTGGTGCGAGGGATTGGGCTTCTCGGGCGGATCCGGCGCGGTCTCCGTGGTGAAGCTGTGGCATCCGAGCGAGCGCGCGTCCTCGATGCGCCTCGCGAGCAGGGCGCTCTGGGCTCCGCGGCCGCGGTGCGAAACCAGGGTGCCCGCGGCGCCGAGCCACGCGAACCCCTCGCGCACGTACATCGCGGCGGCGGCGACGACGGTCCCGGCATCGCGAGCGACGTAGTGGTGCCACCGGGGCCGATCGATCAGACCCGACGCGAGTGGCACCGAATACGGCCCGCCGCCGAACGCGGCGAGGAGCACGTCGCCCATCGCCTCCGCATCACCCGGCACTGCTCGCTCGATGCGGAGCGACGTCTCGGAGGCCTTCGCGGGCGACCCGTCGCGCTCCCACTTGGTGAGGTACGTGTAGGTGCCGAATCCGGCGGCCGCCACCACCGTCTCGAAACCCGCCGGCTCCGCCGTCGGGGCGAGAGCGATCCGGAACGCCGGGATATGGTGCTCGGCGTAGAAGGCCTTCAGGGCCGCGAGATCCTCGGCGGTTCCAGGACGCTCGAGCCCGAGGCCCATGACGCGGTTGAAGTTGATTCCGGTGTCGCGGGTGCGGCCGAAGGCCCACGCGCCGCCGACCCGCCGCAGCACCAAGCCCAGCTGCTCGCGCGCGGCGTTCGGCGCTCCCTCGTGTCCATCGACTTTGGCGAGGATCTCCACGCGCTCGAGCGCGAGCATCCGTTCACGATCCGATGGTGTCATTTCCCGTCTCTTGACCCCGTCCGAATGGGGGCGTAGCGTCCCAAGCCGCTGGGGAACGATTGGAACTGGGTCCTGCAACGAAGGAGCCCTCGATGAGTCCGCGTCTTCTCCCAAATGCCCTCCTCGCCGTAGTGGCGTTCGTAGTCTCCACCTTGGGGCCCTGGCAGCCGCCGGTCTTCGCCTCCAATGCCTGGAAGGGCAGGATCACCGGCACCGCGATCTATCGCGAGCGCGTCGCCCTCAGCCCCGCCGCGGTATTTGATGCGGCACTCGAGGAGGAGACTCAAACCGAGGTTACCGGCAAAGTCATCGCGAAGGTGCGCCGCGAGAACCCCGGCCAGGTTCCGATCGCGTTCGAGATCGCCTACGATCCGCGCCGGATCGATCCACGAAGGACGTACCTCGTGCGCGCGAGCATCCACGAGCACGGGCGGCTTCGTTTCACCGGCACGGAAGTAGTTGCGGTGCTGACGCACGGCCACGGCCGCAAGGTCACGGTCCTCATGCACGGCGCGCCCCGGGACAGCGGCGCCCGGGAGAAGGGCCGCGGCGCGGTAGCCGAGCTGGGGAACACCCGCTGGCGCCCCGTTCAAATCGGAGACCGTGACGTGGTCGTCTCCGGGCGGGAGCGCGAGCCCTGGATCGAGCTCGATCCTCGTTCGATGCGCGTCACCGGATCCGGCGGCTGCAACCGAATCGCGGGGAGCTACGATGCCGGCAACGGCACGCTCCGGTTCGGCCGCTTGGTCTCGACACAGATGGCCTGCATCTCCGGGATGGACACCGAGACGGCGTTTCTCCGCGCGCTCCGGGAAACGCGGGGCTATCGGGTTCGGGGACGAATCCTCGAGTTGAAGGATGACCGTGGGCTGTTCCTCGTTCGGCTGGAGGAACGGAATGTGAGGTAGCAGTACTCAGTGGTCCTTGTGCGCCGGTTTCTGGTGAAAGAACCAGATGCAGGCGACCATGAAGACCAAGAGGGCCGCGGACGCCGAGTAGCGGCTCATCGCGAGCCCGCCCTTGCTGACCGGTTTGTCGAGAAAGTCCCCGACCACGGCGCCCAGCGGTCGCGTGAGGATGAACGCCGTCCAGAACAGCGCCGTACGCGATATCTTCGTCCAGTAGTACCCCGCGCCGACCAGCGCCAGCAGCGCGCCGAACAGCACCGCCGCGCCGGTGTAGCCGAGCCCCATCGAGTCGGCCGTCCAGTCCCCCAACGCGGTGCCCAGGGTCTGGGAAAACATGATGGTCACCCAGTAGAAGAGCTCGGCTCCGGCCGAGCTCACGGTATCCACCGACACCGAGCCGAGTGTGCGATACCACAGGGCGAGCGAAGCGAGGAGCAAGGCCAACAGCATCGACGTGCCACCGGCGTAACCGATGCCGAGCGAGCGGTCGGCGAAGTCGGCAAGCGTGGTGCCGACCGTCGTCGTGGCGACGATGGTCGTCCAGTACAAAACGGGGCTGAAGCGCTTGGCGATGATCTGCGCGCTGACGGCGAGCAGGAATATCACGGCGAAGATGCCCGTGGCGACGAGGTAGCCGAGATGCATCGACATCGACACCGCGTCGCCGCCGGTTTCGCCCAATGTGGTGGCGGCGATCTTGATGATCCAGAAGATCAAGGTGACTTCGGGCACTTTGCTCAAGCTTTGCTGGATCGAAGTGCTCACCTTGTCTTCGCCCGGCTCGGATTCACTCAGTTCGTGAAGTTCCATCCCTCCCTTTCCGTGTCGCTGGGTCGGCTGGGGTGCTTCATGGACCATGGTCTCACTGCCGGGCCGCGAGCTCCCGGTGGCGATAGCAGTGCACCGCATGGTCGTTCACCATTCCCACCGCCTGCATGAACGCGTACATGATCGTGGAGCCGACAAAGCGGAAGCCGCGCTTTCGAAGATCGATGCTGAGGGCGTCGGATTCCGGCGTTCGCGTGGGTATCTGATTCGGGCCTGTCCGGCGATTCTGGATCGGCTTCCCATCCACGAACCGCCAAACATAGTGGTCGAAGCTCCTGAACTCCTTCTTAACGTCGAGAAACGCGCGGGCATTCGAGACGGTGGATTCGATCTTGAGGCGGTTCCGCACAATGGCGGGATTCTTCATCAGCGACGTCCGTCGCCGCGCGTCGAAACGAGCGACACGCGCCGGATCGAAACCCGCGAAGGCCTCGCGGTAACCCTCCCGCTTATTCAGGATTGTGCTCCACGAGAGCCCCGCTTGGGCGCCTTCCAGGGTCAGAAACTCGAAGAGGCGACGATCGTCGTGCACCGGCACGCCCCACTCCTCGTCATGGTATCGCCGCATCAGGGGATCGTCGCCGGCCCACGAGCAGACACGTCTGCTGGACGTAGTCACCCCGGCGGCTTCTCGTTCGTGGGGTTCTTGTTGTACGCCGCGGTGCCGCCGGGCGGAATGGTCAGATAGTTCCACCTACCGCCGCGCAGCTCCTTGGCAAGGAACACGATCTGGCCGACATGGTAGCTGACATGGGTGAGCGATCGCTGCAGCGCCTCGAGGACGGAGAGCGGCACGCCGCGGATCGTTACCTCCCGCTGCAGCACGCCATCATCGAGGTCTGCCAGGGTCCCCATGAGGACGCTCCAGCCCCTGTCCCACTTCTCGCGGAGCTCGGCACGAGAAACCGTTCGCTTCAGGAACTCCCGATCACGGTCACGCCAGGGTTTCTCCCCGTCGGACCCCAGGAAATCCGTGAAGCGCGACTCGAGGTTCCCCGAAATGTGCCACACGATTGTCGCAATCGAATTTCCGACGGCGCTCCCCTGAGACAGTTGCTCCTCGCTGAGTTGCTCCATCGCTCCCTCGGCGAGCAACCTGTATCGGCGGTATTCCGCCTCGATGGATCCCACGACCAAGCGCATGGGCTTCTCACTCCCGCCGGGCTTTGCGGTACAGGACATGCCGCCGCAGCGGATGCCCTTCCGGCAGGAGCGGGTGGTCGAAGTCGTC
>JBGPMB010000147.1:0-6518 GCA_041486775.1 Candidatus Eiseniibacteriota bacterium
CCTGCTCCGCTCCCGAGCGCACGTTCTCCACGTACCGCAAGAAGGAGAACTGCGGCTTCCCGCTCGCGTCCAGAGCCAGGTGCGGCTTGTCGTTCACGTAGTAGTACGAATTCGCGTCGTTCAGGTCCGGGAACACCGTCAACTCCCCGGCTCGCACCGGCTTGTCGATCAGGATCTGCTGCGCGACCGCGGGCGACACCCACAGCGCCACCAACCCCATCGTCGCCGGCAGCAGTAGTACCGCCGCACCAAGGGTAATGCGCTTCCAAGTATTCATGAATTGCCTCCGATCAGGAAGAGAGGCGCATTGTGGCCCAGACGCGTGCCCGGAGCAAGACCGCTCAGGGTGTCGGCAGCACGACCAGAA
Source organism: Candidatus Eiseniibacteriota bacterium (assembly GCA_041486775.1). Taxonomy (GTDB): domain Bacteria; phylum Eisenbacteria; class RBG-16-71-46; order SZUA-252; family SZUA-252; genus WS-7. The sequence continues at coordinate 368 of JBGPMB010000147.1, forward strand.
AGCCGTCGGGGCAGAGGCTCGTCGCGAGCATCACCTCGTTGATGTCGCGATGCTCCGACCACGATCGGGGCAGTCGATGCTCCGGGTCGAGCCAGAAGGGCACGATCGCCGAGGTCAGCAGCGCTTGCTCTGCCAGAATCTCGATTCGCGCCCGCAGCTCATCGTCGGCGAAGCCGCTCCGCCCGTCCCGTTCCATTTCTTCCTGAAGCGGTCCGATCGCGGAAAGCCCAATGGCAAGGCCCAGCTCCCGAAAAGCGAGACGCTGAGCCGCCGGCTCCAGCCAATCTCCCTGCCGTGAGTACAGCGAGAGGCCCACCTGCGCCGCCGATAGCAGATTCGCGAGGAGGTCGCGTCCCTCGAACACTCCTCGCGCCATGAGCTGCGCGACGCGATACGCGTCCGACAGGAGACCGCCCAGGCTGAGAGGGTCGGTGGTCCGGAGATCGATGCCCTCGAGCATGGCCGTGAAGTCCGCGGCGGCTTGCTTCAGGCCGGGCCCGGCGGCTGCGCTCCCCAGCAACGATGCGGTCGTCTCGAGCTGGATATACGTGATGAGACCGTCCAGCGGATCGTGGTGCCCCATGGAGGAAACGAGCGGCCGCGACAGATCCGTGCTCATCTTCCAAACCATGCGACGACCCCCCGGCCCGTCCGGCCCGTGGGTGAACGAGGCGTGGGCGACCTCGCCAAGCTCCCGTGCCCAGACGTTGAATCGCGGGTCCCGCGTCGAGCTGGAGACCTGGTCGAGGGCGTGCATCCACTTGGTCAGGTAGTGGAAGTACTGACCGTCACGGTCCCATTCCAGCGCCTCGTCGAACCGGTCCCCGGATCGCCGCTCCGGCAGCTTCTTGCCGATGCGCAAGCCGCCGCGCGTGGGGTGCGACTCGCCCTCCGTATCGCTGAGCCCGCTGATCCATCCGGTGCACGGATCGTCTGCCCGATAGCGTCCCAGAACGTGATGCACCTGGTCGACCAGCCGGAGCGCGAGATCCGCGTAACGCTTCTCACCCGTCAGGCGCGCGAGCCCGAGGAAGTTGCAGACGGCGAAGGCATCCGTCCACAAATAGCGTTGCTTGGGGCCTTCGGAGGTGAGTCCCGTGCGCTCCGCGAAGGCGATCATGAGCGAGGCAGCGTTCTTGACGGCCTCCTCGCCTTCGATTGTCATGCGCGGTTCTCCTTCAAGACCCCGCGGGGCTCTGACCACCTCCGCGGCCCGGAGATCAAACCAGGGTGGACCCGGTATCGGGCCCACCCTGGCGAACAATCCTGCCGCTGCGCGAGTGTTCTACTTCACCAGTGCGAACCTCTTTGTCACGACACGCTCCGGGGTCGTGAAGCGCAGGAAATAGATACCGGAGGCAGCGCCGGCGCCGTTCGAGGTACGGCCCATCCAGCTGATCGTGTGGCGGCCGGCGGGATAGCGTTGCTTCACCACGTTCGCCACCAGGCGCCCCTGCACGTCGAGCACGTCGACCCGCACCTCCGCGTCGCGCGGAAGCATGAAGGCGATCGTGGCCCGATCTCGGATCGGGTTGGCGGAGGCGACGCGAAGCGCGAATTGCGTCACCGGCTCCTCCCCGACACCGGTCACCAGGTCGGTGATCGTGAAGGCCGCATCGCTCAAATCCCAACCGGAGAGCGCCGGCGTGACGGAAGTTGCGTTGTGCCCCACCACGCGGATGAAGCCGTTGCCTGTGCCCGGCCCCGTGGCGGCCCACGTGAACGAGGTGGCTCCCTGGAGGTCGCTCCCCAGCGTCTCCCACGGACCGTTCGGGCCGCTGCGTGATAACAGAACGTCGACCCGGTCGACACCCTCGGCATCCGTGGCCGTCCACTGGATCTCGACCATGCTCCCGCGCGAGATCATCTGGCCGCCGTTCGGCGCCATTACCTGCACCGCGGGGGCACCGATCTCGTTGAAGACGCCGACCGCCGTCTTGTCGCTCGTCATATCGAGGGTCAGCGGATTCGTCATGCCCGAGGCGTTGCCGGACCAGCCTCGGAACTCATAGCCCGCGGTGGGCGTAGCCGTGAGCGTTACCGAAGCTCCGGATAGATACGCCGCCTCATCCGGACTCCGGGTCACCGTGCCACCCGCGGGAGGATCGGCGGCCGTGCTCAGGGCGTAGGTGGTGTTGGCCGTCGTGGCAAATCTCCACACGGAGCCTGTGGTCATCGTCGCACCGTCGCTCACGGTCGCATACCACTCGTACGTGGTGCTCGGCTGAAGGCCGGGCCACACGAGGTTTCCGTTCGATCCGGAGGCTACTCCGGCGGCGGTCCCGAGGAGCGCGTAGGGCGTCGTCGTGCTCATGTTGTAGAGAAGGGTGAACTGGCTGCTCGAATCGGCATCCGCCTCGAACTGGTCGAGCCAGGGCGAATAGGTCTTCACCCGGATCACGTTGTTCGCCGGCGAGAATTCCATGACGCGGAGCCAGCCGGTCCCGCCGTTGGCCCGGCTCTGGTAATCGGACATGACGGTGTTCACCGTCCGTCCGCTGAAGGTGTCCTGCCGGCGACCCTCTCCCGGAACGTGACCGCAAAGCATCAGGAAGAGATTGGCATGGCTCTTGAGGGCGTCGTACGTCGCCTGGCCCTGCGCGCTGAAGGTGGCCGGGTTCCCCGTACCGGCAAGGTTATGGCTCAGGATGATGGCGCGTCGGCCGGCGTACGTCGTAAGCAGGTTGTCGGCCCACGCGATAACCGCGGCATCCGGTGTCGGGTCGTACTCCAGCGAGATCACCACGAAGTCCATCCCGCTGGCGGTGAACAGGTCGTACCAGTTGTCGTTGTTCGCGCCGTAGTGGCCGCCGTAGTATGGGCGCCCCAGGAACCGGCTCTCCCCGAAGTACTGGTTGTAGAAGACCGTGGTGGCTCCGTCGGGGTTGCCGTTCGGAGACTGGTCGTGGTTCCCGACCGTCACGCCATAGGGCAATCCGGCCGGAAGGCCCGTGACCGGTGTCTCGAGAATGCCGAGGGACGCGGCGGCCCGCTGCCACTCGATGTCGTTCCCACCGTTGTCGCCGTGTTCCACGCAGTCTCCGAGGGTCGCGACGTAGGTGATGTTCCGCGCCACCCGGTTCGCGGTGATCCAGTTCGTCTGCGACTGGAAGATGGCGTTCGTCCCGCCGTTCAACTCTCCCGAGTAGTACTGCGTGTCCGGAAGGCCGACGATCGTGAAGTCGGGCCCCGCGACGGACGTCGTCGTTCGACCATAGAAGTCGACCCTCAGCGGCTGGCCGTCCGGATCCGACACCGTCACGACCAAGGTCGGTGACGTTGTGACGTTCGCGGCATTGTTCGCCGGGGAGACCAGGACAGGCTGGGCGGGTGGCATGTTGAACGAAAGGTTGAAGGGAGCGCCGCCTGTCCAGGAGTAAGCCGTCCCCGAGACGGTGCCGTTGACCGTCGTCCCGGCGGAGCCGTTCACGGCGGTCCCAGCACTCTCATCGAGGCTCCACCGCGCCACCAGTCCCGGCGTGGCCGCCGAAATCTTCGCGTTCGCCGTGGACTGGATTTCCTGGAGGGTGCGCGCCACGCTCCAGATCCGGACCTCGTCCACCGCGCCGTCGAAGAAACCGGCGGCGCCGACGACCGTGGTCAGCGCGGAGCCGAGCGCCACCGGGGCAAGACTGCCGGACGCCGGCGGCTGGCCCACCGTGAGCGTGCCGTCCGGGATCCCATCGAGATAGAGGTTCCAGCTCTCCCCATCGTACGTCGCCGCGACGTGGTGCCATCCGCCGGTGGCGACGGGCGTCGCTCCCAGGACGGGATGGTTGAGGCTCGGCGACGTGCCCGCGGAGCCCTCCTCGAAGTCGGCACAGAGGACGCCGGTCGCGGCCTGGATGCCGAAGATATAGTTGATGTCCCGAGTCGGATCCTCCGCGTCGGCGCGACCCTTCGCGATCAGGGGGATCGCATCCGGGATTCCTCCGGTTCCGGTGTTCGTACCCACGCCCGCGCCGTCCCGCCGCAGCCACATCTCGATGGTGAACGTCTGGAGATGGAGCGCGGAGGCGTCCCCAAAGTTGACGTAGGTATTCCCGGCGAGATCGAGCGCCGTGGACGTCGCCACGGGGGTGGTCGCGCACGTCGGCCCGGCGTAGCCCGACGAGCCCGATCCGTTCACCGCGCGAACTCTGTAGCAGTACTCCGTGGTCGCGCTGAGACCGACGTCGGGGTACGTGGTCGTGTTGGCACCGACCGTCGCGAGCAGCGAGTACGGACCGGAAGCGCCGGTCGTGGACCGTTCGATCTCGAATGCCGATTCGTTGCCCGAATTGTCGGTCCAGGCGAGGTCGATCTGCGTGAAGGACGACGCGCCGGCCGTGAGCGCGGTCGGATCCACCGGAGGCGTGAATGAGAGATTGAACGGCGCCGGTGCGACCCACGCATAGCTGGAACCCGTGATGGTTCCATTCACCGCGGTGCCCGCCGATCCGTTCACGGCGGTCCCGGTTCCCTCGTCGAGGCTCCAGCGCGCCGCCAACCCCGCCAGGGGCGCGGCCATCTGATTGTTCGCGGACGCCTGAATCTCCGTCTGCGTGCGCACGATGCTCCAGACTCGGACCTCGTCGAGCACGCCGGTGAAGTACCCCTGGGCCGTGCCGGTCGATGTTATGGAGCTGGCGAGGGCCGCCTGCTGGATGCTGCCCGACTGGACCGGCTGGCCGACCGCGAGCTGGGCTTCGGGGTTCCCGTTCAGGTACAGCCGCCACGTCGTGCCGTCGTAGGTGGCCGCGGCGTGGTACCAGGTCCCTGTGACGATCGGAGTGGTGCCCAGAACCGGGTGGTTGAGCCCGGGGGTGACTCCGCCGGCTCCCTCTTCGAAGTCCGCACAGAGCACGCCGGTCGAGCTCTTGATGCCCAGGAAGAAGTTCATGTCGACGTTGCTACCATCGGACTGCGAGGTACCGTGGGTCACCAGCGGGATCGCATCGGTCACTCCGCCCGATCCGGTCGAGGTCGTGCTCCCCGCTCCGTCGCGGCGGAACCAGCACTCCACCGTGAACTGGGCGAGGTCCAGGGCCGCGGGATCGCCGAAGGTCACGTAGGTGTTCCCGCCGAACGAGAGCGCGTAAGCCGGCGCCGCGAGTGTGGTCGCGCAAGCGGGGCCCTCGTAGGAGGAGGCGCCGATGCCGTTCACCCCCCGGACGCGGTAGCAGTACTCAGTACCCACTGAGAGGCCCGCGTCGCCGTAGCTGGCGACGCCGGTCGCGACCGTGACCAGAAGCGAGAACGGCCCGCCGCTCCCCATCGTGGAGCGCTCGATCTCGAATCCGGTCTCGTTGTTCGAATTGTCGATCCAGGTCAGGTTCACCTGGGTCGGTGACGCCGCTGTCGCCACGAGAGTCGTCGGAGCGGCAGGTACCGTGGGTGGCGTCGCGTTGAACGGCGCGCCGGTAGCCCAGGCCCAGCCCGCGCCTGTGAGGGTTCCATCGAGAGTCGCACCGGCGGAGCTGTGAACGACGGTTCCCATACCCTCGTCCAAGCCCCACCGGGCCACGAGTCCGGCCGTCGGGGTCGAGAGCCGCGAATTCATCGCGGCGATGATGTCGCCCTGCGTTCGCGCCGCGTTCCATACGCGGACCTCGTCCATCGTTCCGTTGAAGAAGCCGGCGGCCGCCCCGCTCGAGTTGAGCATGCTGGCGAGCGCGACGGACACGGTGCTCGCCGAGGCGGGCGCGCGGCCCACCGCGAGCTGGGCATCGAGCGCTCCGTTGACAAAGAGACGCCAGGTGGCACCGTCGTAGGTGGCCGCAACGTGGTACCAGGTTCCGACCACGAGCGGGGTGACCCCCGCGATCGGGTGGTTCAGGCTCGGGTTCGGGCTCGGAGCGCCGGCCTCTTCGAAGTCGGCCGCGAGCACACCGTCCGAGGCGCGGATCCCCAGCGCGTAGTTGACGTCCTTGAGGGGATCCTCGGACTCGGCGCGGCCCTTCGCGATCAGCGGAACGAGGTCCGGGATGCCTCCGGCCCCCGTGTCTCCCCCGATTCCCGGACCATTGCGCCGCACCCACATCTCGAGTGTGAATGCGGAGAGATTGAGGTCAGCTGGGCCGCCGAGGTTCACGTAGCCGTTCGTCCCGTCGAAGGCGAGCGCGTCTCCATTCAGGGAGAAGCTGCCGGCGATGGAGTGATTCGCCGCGAC
>JBGPMB010000148.1:0-6402 GCA_041486775.1 Candidatus Eiseniibacteriota bacterium
CGTGCCGGTGGTGCCCGCGGGCCGCGACGTAGTTCCCGATGTCGTGCACGATGGAGGCCACCTCGAGCAGAAGCCGCTCCGTCTCCCCCATGCCATGCTGCGCCTGCGTGGCCTCGAAGATGGCTCGGGCGAGCGCGGCCGTATGGAGACCGTGGCGCTCGTCGGCGTGATACTTCCGCGCCAGGTTCAAGGCCGCGGTGATGGTCTGCTCGGGAAAGAAGACCGACGACCCGCTCTGGATCGATTTGGCCACTTGCAAGAGGAGTCCGTCGCGGATGCTCGCCCGCGCGACCAGGAGCCGGTCCACGGGATTGAGCCGGATCAGCTCGGCGTAGGCGAGGAACGCGGGTGCCAGGGCCTCGGCCTCGAGCGTGGGGATGGAGTAGGCCGCGGCCACCTCGGCGGGCGTCATCGCGAGGATCTGGTCGGCCAGCGCCCGAAGATCCTTCGCCGACACGGCCGCCAGCTCCCCCTCGCCCTTCAGGGCCCGCGCGGCGAACCGCGCCTCGGGGCCGATGGCGATCAGGTTCGCGACTTTCTCGAAGGGCAATGTGCGCTTCACCGCGTTCATCATCTCGCGCACGTTGTGCTGGATGAGACGCGTCATGGCGCGGCGGTCTCCGCTCTCGGCCCGCAACAGATCGCGCATCCGAAGCGTGCCGAGATCGTAGGTTACCGATCCCACCACCTCGCCGCCGCGCACCAGAGCCCATTCGGTCGCGCCCGCGCCCAGCTCGAACATCAGCGAGTCCTCGCGCAGGAACTCCGGCTGCGCGGCGAGCGCGCGCTGGACAGCCGCGAAGGTGAGGAGCGTCTCCTGCGAGCCCTCGATCACCTCGACTTCGATCCCGGTCGCGAGGAACACGCGGTCCACGAAGGTGTCCCGGTTCAAGGCGGCGCGCACGGCGCTCGTCGCGACGGCCCGCGTGTGCGTCACGCCGTAGCTGTCCATCATCGTGCGGTACTGGCGGAGGATGTTGACCGCCTTCTGGATGCTGGCCGCCGAAAGCGTCCCGGTGCGGAAGGTCTCGCGGCCGAGGGTCAGGGGCTTGGCCACGTCCTCGAGGACGCGGACCGATCCGTCCGGCTTGAGCTCCGCCACCAGCATGCGGACGCCGCTCGAGCCGATGTCGATGACGGAGAGCACCGCCGGGCCACCCGGGGCATACACCGCCATCGCGGTCGCGCCGGCCGGCGTCGTCGCGTCAGCCACGGACTTTCAAAATCGGTTTCAAGCCGAACTCCTCCTTGAAAAGGTCGCCGCCCTTCTCACCCACGGACCACTCGTCCAACGTGACGTCTCCGCGCGTGCGGGCCTTCAATATAAGCTCCGAATCGCGCTTCTTGGCGGAGACACCCACCACCCGCTGGCGGTGGTCGTGGTCCAGCGCGTCCGCGAGCCGCAACATGGCGGCCAGGGCCCGCACGCGGTCCCGAGCCTTCTCGGCCAGGAGCGCGTAGCACTCGTGGCTCGTGTCCGGCGGCGCCTTCCGGTGATAGCGCGCCACGCAGGCCACGATGTGAAGCTCTTCGTCCGTCAATCCGAGGATGGGCGTCTCGGAGATGATGTAGTAGGCGTGACGGTGATGTCCGGACGCGGAGATGAAGTTGCCGACCTCGTGCAGGAGCCCCGCGATCTCGAGCAGGAGCCGGTCGCGCTTGCCCAGTCCATGCACGGATTTGAGCTGATCGAACAACGAAAGCGCAAGCTCGGTGGCGTGACGGGAATGTTTCGGATCCGTGTCGTATTTCTTCATGAGCGCCCGGGCCGCGTTCAGGGTCTGGGACGATTCCAGCTTCTTCTTCCCCGAGGTCCCCGCCGCGAGGGCCAGATCCAGCAGCACGCCGTCCACCAGCCCCACGAAGGGAACCGTGATCTGTCTCGCGCGCGTGCGGCTGGCGACGTATTCGAAAATGGTCCCCGCCGGGACGATCACGTCGGCGCGGTCGGGACGCAGGTCGTACTTCTTCGCGCGCTCCTCGGCGCTCATGTCCGCAAGGGCCTCGAGATACCTCTTCAAGCGCGGGAGCGGGAGCGTCACCGGCTTCCGCTGGCTGTCGTCTTCCCCGTCGTCGCTCGAATTCAGGGTCGCGAGCGCCTCGATGTTGCCGCCGGTCCCGACGAGCCGCGTCACGGCGTGGCCGCGCAAGGACTCCAGCAGGGGAAATCGCGAGGCGCGCACCGTCTCGCGCAGAATCCGGAGCATTTGCCCCTTCTTCGCGGCCTTGGCCTTCGTCCCGCCGCTCACCTGCTTCAGCAGCCGGACCGACCCCAAATCGTGCGACTCGACGAGAAGGATCTGCCCGCGCTGAACCAGCGCCAGCTCGCTCGAGCCGCCGCCGACATCCATGATGAGCGAGGTGCCCCGAAGGCGGATCTTGGCCTGCACCGCCAGCGCGACCAGACGCGCCTCCTCGGTTCCGGGGATCAGGTCGAGGTCGATTCCCGTCTCCGTGTGGACGCGCTCCAGGAACGCGGCGCGATTCTTCGCCTCGCGCGTCGCGCTGGTCGCGACGGCGCGGTGGAGCACCACGTCGTACTCCTCCATGCAGCGGCGAAAATCGCGAAACGCGTCGAGGGCGGCCTCGAGCGTATCGGGAGCGATCCGGCTGGTCTGGAACACGGACTCGCCCAGGCGCACGGGGACCCGTTTCCGTTCCAGAATCTTGTAGCGCGTGGGGCTCTTGAATTCGGCGATGGCGAGACGCAGGGCATTGCTGCCGACGTCCATGCCGGCGCAGCGAATCGGGAACACACGCGTCTTCGAGGACGGCATGGTTCCATCTTACGTCATGTGCTATAGTTTGGCATCCCTGGAGGTTGCGATGGAATTGCTACTCGTGCGCCATGCGATCGCGGTCGAACGCGGGGATCCTGCCTTCGAATTGGATGAGGACAGGCCGCTCACACCCGAAGGCATCCACAAGTTCCGGCTCGCGGCTCGCGGGCTGAAGGAAGTCGCTCCGAAGCTCGATCGAATCGTCTCGAGTCCGCTGGTGCGCGCCCGCCAGACCGCCGAGATCCTTCGCGAGGTCGTCGCTCCCCACCGGAAGATCGAGTTCTGCGAGCATCTCGTGCCCTCCGGAGAGCTCGAGCCGCTGGTCCAATACCTGAGCCGGCTGGGCTCCGGTTCCGTGGCGCTCGTCGGCCACGAGCCCCACCTGAGCAGCTTCACCTCGTTTCTCCTCGCGGGGAAGAACGGCGCCGCCTTCGTGGAATACAAGAAGGGCGGCGCGAGCCTCATGACCTTCCCCCACGAGCCCACAGCCGGAGGCGGGACCCTCGAGTGGCTGATTCAGCCGGGAGCGCTCCGCGACATCGGAGCCGCCTGAGGCCGAGGACGGCCATGCTCGAGCAGGAGATCAAGTTTCGAATCCCCGAGGGGAGCGACGCCACCGCCGTACGTGACGCGATCGAGGAGGCCGGCTTTCGCCTGGAATCCTCCGGCACGGTGGTCCACGAGGATCGCTATCTCGACACGGACGATTGGGTGCTCTACCGCGCCGGGCTCGCGCTGCGCCTTCGAAAAGAGGGAGAGCGCCTTCGGCTCGAGGCAAAGACCGTCCATTCTCAGAGCGACGTCGTGCTCGCGCGCACCGAGTGGACCCAGGAGGCTCCCGCGACCGATCCGCCCTGGGGCATTCTTCCCGAGGGACCGGTGGCCTCTCTGCTCAAGCCCTTGGCGAAGCTCCGCGTAGTGGAGCGCCTCGGCGTCCGCGCCCGTGTGAAGAGCGAGCGCGAGATGTTCCGGTGGCTGAGCGGGAGGGAAATCCTGGGCTCGGTCACGCTCGATCGCGTGTTCCAAAACGGCTCCCACAACGGGGACCATAGCTACCGGGAACTCGAGGTCGAAGCGATCGACGGCGCGGCCGCGACGGCGCTGGAGGAAGTTCGCGATGCCGTGAAGCGAAGGCTCGACTTGCAGATCAGCGTCGAATCCAAGCTCGCGGCGGCGCTGGCGCAAGCCGGCGAGAGACTCCCCGACCACGCGGATGGCTCCTTCGCGCTCTACGGTGGGGATCGCCTCGTGGACACCGCCGCGAAGACGCTCGGGCGACACCTGACCCGCCTCTTCTGGAACGAGCCCGGGACGCGCCTCAACCTGAATCCGAACTATCTCCATGACATGCGCGTGGCGACGCGGCGCCTTCGAACGGCGCTCCTCGTCTTCGCGATGGCGGTCCCGGAGGACACCCGCGAAACGCTGGGCGGGGACTTGAGGTGGATCGGCCGGGCGCTCGGGAGGGTCCGCGACCTGGACGTGGCCTTGAAGCGCGTGGGCTCGATGGCCGCGAGAGCGCCGGAGCACGAGCGCGCCGCGCTCTACGTGTTCGCGCGCTACCTCGAGATCAAGAGGGCGCGACGCCAGAGAAGGCTCCTCCGGCGTCTCGATTCGAAGCGGTTCGAGGCGTTCCGCGAACGCGCGCACCAGTGGATCAGCGGCATACCCGATTTCCTCGCGTCCGCCACGGCGGTCGAGCCGGCCGGAGCCACGGCCGCGGCTCAGTCCACCCTGGCGCCCTCGTACATGGTGGGTCCCCGGATCGTCGCCGAGTGGGACAACCGGATGCGCGAGGCCTGCCAGGAGGCGGAGCGCAAGTCGACGCCGGCGAACGTGCACGCGCTTCGGATCGCGGTGAAGCACGCGCGCTATGCGGTGGAGTACTTCACGGCATCCGAGGGCCAGGGCGCGCACCAGCGCGCCAAGCAGCTCGCGCGGATCCAGGACAAGCTGGGGGAGCATCAGGACGCGGCGACCCTGCTCCGCCACATGCGGCGGTATGCTCGGGCGATCCCGCGCGAGGACAAGGAGCTTCTTCTCGGCGCCCGCGGTGTGATGGACCGATTGGAGCCGGAAGTCCGCATCACGCGGGGCGAGCTCCACGAGCTGTGGGAGCTGGGCGCCGGGGCGGGTATTTAGCTGAACGCCACCTAAACCATTTGTCCGTAGGTACTTGAAAAAAGCGAGCCCGCGAAAGGCGCGCTTCCCCTAAGATCAGCATCCTGCCCCGGGACAATGCTCCTGCGTACAATTACGGCCCCATGGAGACTGCGTGACGATTGAGGTTGGGAATCGGGCACAAGACGTAACCTCGTCCGTACTGGACTTGGCGGGTGTCCGTCGACGCGATCCCCTGGCCCTCGCCGCGTTTTTCGAGCAGCACTTCGATCGTGTCTACGGACTGGTGTTCCGGCTCCTCGGCGATCGGCACTCGGCCCAGGACGCGGCGCAAGAGGTGTTCCTCAAAGTTCACCGGGCGGCTCATACCTTGGATCCGAGCCGGGACCCGGAGCCCTGGATCACGACCATCGCGTACAACGTGTGTCGCGATCTGTGGAGATCCGGCGCGTACCGGCTCACGCGACAGGCGGTCTCGATCGACGACCCGGAGCACGGAGACACACCTCTCACCTCTCGCGCCGACGACCCCGAGCAGGCGCTCATCGCCGCCGAGCGGAGGAGCATCGTGCAGCAGGCAATCGGAGCGCTTCATGAACCCCTTCGGGCCGTGGTCGTGCTTCGGGAGTACCAGGGGTTGAGCTACGACCGGATTGCCGAGCTGACCGGGACCACGCCGGTGGCCGCGCGGAAGCGCTACTCGCGCGCGCTGGCCGAGCTGGGGAAGATTCTCGAGAAGGTGGCTCTATGATCCAGGGATCCGAATACAAGCCGAGCCCGGAAGAGGCCCGCGTGCTGGAGAGGCTTCGGGCCGCGCCCCCGCCCGTGGCGGCCGCGGCGTTTCGCGAGGGCCTGAGGCGGGACTTCGTCTCCGGCGAGTTCTCGGAACGGCCCCTCATCGTTCCGCTTCCGGTGCGGCGAAGACCCCGCGCGCGGTGGGTGGTTGGATTCGCCGCGGCCGCCACCGTAACGATCGTCGCAGCGGCGCTCAACCAGGCCCCTCGCTGGACGGCGCTCCCGAGCGCCGGATCCGGAACCGTCACGGTGAACGGCGTGGCCCTCCCGGTGGGCGATACCGACGAGCTGACGCGCCGCCTTAAGCCCGGCTCGCGCGTTCTGCTTCAGAGCACGCAGGATCTGGACCTGGTCAGCTCCGGTCTCATCGCCATGCAGATCTCGCCCGGCACCGAGATGGTGCTGCCCTCGCCCCCCGGACGCTGGTTCGGGCGCGCCGCGAGCGCCAGGGTGGAACGCGGGCTACTGCGCGTGACCACCGGGCGTCGCTTCGGCGGCGCGCGCCTCGCGATCCGGACCCCCGAAGCCACAGTCCACGTCACCGGCACCACCCTCGCCGTGATCGCGGAGTCCACCGGCACGAGCGTCTGCGTGCTGGAGGGCACCACTCACGTGCGCCCGCACAAAGGCACGATGACCCGCGTCCACGCCGGCTCGACCTGCGAGGTGGCGCGCGGCACCGCCACGTCGAGGATGCGCGAGATGC
>JBGPMB010000149.1:0-6367 GCA_041486775.1 Candidatus Eiseniibacteriota bacterium
CCACCAGCTCGTTTACCAGGGTGGCCTGGAGCTGGACGCGCGCCTTGCCGGAGCTGCTGGTCGTCACCTTGTAGGACGGGATCCAGCGCAGGCCCTTCTGCACGTAGGCCATCCCGACCTCGATCTCGCGCCGCGGCTTGCCCTCGGGCCACGAGAAGGCGAGGGTCAGGAGATTGCGAAAGCTATCGCTCGGGTACTTGGGCGCCGGTGTGCTCTTGAAAGTCACCGAGCGGATGCGGTCGAGCGGCAGGGCGAGAATCCCCTGGCTGGTTTCGAGCAGCACGACGCCGCCCTTGACGGGGGTGAGATCGCGATCCGGCGCTCCCTCCATTTCCGAGAGCTCGTCAACCGGGCGTGCGGGGAGGCCCCGGATGCGGCCGGTGATGCTCTTGCCATCGAGGTCCACCAGATCCACCGTCGTCCCGGGATTCGCCTCCAGCAAGCCGCGCACGTCGAGCGCGGTCTGCTCCCCGTGCACCGGGCGCCGGCTGGCGGTCACGGCGGTGAGCTTGACGTCCCGTTCGGCCGAGTAGGGCCAGAAGGTGCCCAGCACGGGCGTGGGCAAGCGGTCGAGAACCACGAGCCCCTTGGCATCCACGGGAACGCGGCCCTCATGAACGACGAAAGCGTGGCCATCCTTGAAGACCGTGACCTCTTTGACCGGCATCCGCGTCAGCGAAGCGGCGGGCTCGGCCTGGGTCTCGGCGTGGCAGGGGGTGCAGGGAGTGAGCGAGGTGCAGAGCATCCAGAGAGCAAGTGCCGCGATTCTCATGTCTAGGGCGCCTCCTGTTTCGCCTGCGGGAAGATAGTCGATTTCCGGTGGGGACCGTGAGGGATCCGGCAGCCGCTCCCCCAACCCCTGTCTCACGCGCCTTTTAACGCTTCAGTCAAGATAAAGTGGCGCCGCGTAATTTATTGTGATATCTTATATTACGTAGTTAGATTCAAGGTGAGTCCAGCGGTAGCAGCGCTGGTGCACGCACCAGGCCGCCCCCCACAGATCCGCAGGGGTCGGTCGACCCCCGTTGAGCGGAAATCCCGCGATTACGGGTCCAAACGGCAACAGGCCAGCGCTTCGGAGAACCACCTTCCGGACCGCCCGAAGTCTCACCGGCCCTCGCCGCATCCCTACCTCAACCGGTCCCATTGTCTTCGGGGTAAATCCCCGCGGGCATCCGCGCGCGCCGCGATGAACGGGTTCGTCCCGAATCGATCGCAGGCGTGTTCGTCTTGGGCTGGGAAGGAGTCGCAGAATGTCACTCAAGATGAGCGAGTTTCACGGCATCGATCCGACGCACCTCACCGCGCTCAGCGCCGCCGGCATCGAGAATACCGACGATCTGATGAAGGTATGGAGCGACAAGGGAGAGCGTCCGGGCCTCGTGTCGCGCACGGGTATCCCCGAGGAGAACTTCATGAAGTTCGCGGCGATGGCGCGGCTGGGACGCGTGAAGGGAATGTCGCTGCAGCATCTCGATACACTCGTTGCCGCGGGCATCGACGGACCGAAGCGTCTCTTCAGCTACTCGCCGGAATCGCTCGCGAAGCACCTGGGCGAGATGGCGGCCGAGAAGAAGCTGACCGGCCCGATGCCTACGACCGAAGACATCGCCGCCTGGTTCGCGAATCCCAAGCCGGGCACGAACGGGAATATGGCCCCGGGTACCAAGTCCGAGGCTGATCCGAAACCGGAAGCCGCCATCGTCCATTAGTCGGCGCTGAAGCGGTAAAACGCAGCTCGGCCACGATCGAGTGATCGTGGCCGAGTTTGTCTCCGGTAGGGGCGGGGCCAGACCGGCTTGCCCCGTACGTCGTAACGGCTACTTCGCCAGACCGAAGAGGGGCGAGGGCACCCATCCCTTGTTGCCCAGCTCGTCCGAGACTTCCCACCAGATGCCGTCCTTCTCGCCGGTGGGATAGAGCGTCATGCCCGCGTCCAGCTCCCGGACCACCTTGGACTTGTTGTCCGCCTTCTCGTACAGCTTCCCGGGCTTGGCCATCGTGACGGACTGGGAGACGTTGTTCGCATTGGCATCGGGCTGATCCTTCTTGATCTCCTCGACGAGCTTCTTGAACGCGTCGAGATAGGCCATGGCGACGACCTGGCCGATTTCGGTGTTCGAGTAGCTGCTCGCGCCTGCCGCGGCGAACGCTCCGAAATATCCTCCGCCTCCGGCGCCCCATCCGACGTTGGTCTTCTTGGCGTGTCCCTGCACAACGGCTACCTGCTCGGTCGAGCGCACGTCGGTGAGCGTGAGCACAACGTCCGCGGTCTTGCTCTTGAGATTCACTCCGCCGACCACCGCGCCGATTCCGTGACCCACCAATCCGCCCAGGGCCCCGCCGAAGTGCTTGCCGCCGGAGTTGGCGTTCTTGTTCGCGACGTCGGGCACCAGCACGTAGTCGGCGGCTTTCATCTGGCCCTTGCCGACGTTCGATCCCACGCGCATCTCACCGTCGGAAGCCAGGGCGCGCTCCTTCTTGGCGGCTTCGAGGCCCTTGCCGCGGTCCACCAGCGTGAAGCACTTGCAGTCGGCGGCGTACACCTTGATCAGGGCTTCGGGGGATTCGAGGTTGTACTGGATCCACCACTTGTTTTCGGGCTCGACGACCGACATGGTCCCGAGCTTCGTGTCGCAGGTTGGGATCTCGGGCGCGCTCTCCTCCTTGTCCTTGGCAAGGGCCGGGGAATGCGTCGCCATCAAGGCGGCAGCCAGCAGTAGCGGAGCACAGAAGCGAGCCTTTGAGCCAAACCCGATCATGTCCTTGTCCCCCGTGAGGAAGCGTGACAAACCATTGCCCGGCGGCGCCGGGCGGAGCGAATCGGCCCTTCAAACGCGAGAGGGCCGCCAGATCAGCGGCGAATCCTCGCGCGATCTCCGGGGGGTTGTCAATGCGAGACTGGCGCTGCCGCAGGGGGCGCCTGAGCCGAGGTGCGAGCCGAGTGGCGAGCCGGGTCGAACGGCTCGAAGAACGCGCGGCCGAGCGCGAACATGCCGCGTTGCGGGATCCAGAAGTCGCCCAGGTGGGCCTGGGGCTCGACCGGCCCTGGAGGACCAAAATCCTCCCTCGCCAGCGCGGCGCGGCTCTCCACGACGGTCCAGAGCCTGCGAGGGTTGGCGACGAAGCGCTGTCCGTTGGGCACGCGGCCGTGCAGCCCGACGCGCCCCGTCCCGAGCAGGGCGCCGGCGAGGGGCTCCATCGCCGCCATCACGGACGGACTTCGCCACGCCGCGTCCGGGAGGAACCCGCCCACCAGGTTCATGAGTCGGATCGCCGGGGTCGAGCCCAGCCGAACGTCCCATTCGAATCCCTCGGAGGGAATCGCGATCGTGAAACGATCCGGTCCGGTCCAGACGATCGAGAGCGGACTCTGGACGGTTCGCGCCGCCTGGGCCCCGAAGTAACGCGTGCAGGACTGCCGCGGGTCGACGTCGGCGTAGAAGGTCCAGGCGCCGGAGGGCGCGCGATGCCATACGGACGTGTAGCCGGGTCCGACGGACGAGGCGCCGAAGCGCCGCATGGCGAGCACGTGCCCGGATCGAAAGGGCAGCCCCATGACGCCGTAGCCGTTGAAGCGCTCGTCGGCGCCGCTCGGAAGCTGCGCCTGGGCCTCCACCCGCATCACCCACTCGCGCGGCTGCATGGCTGGATCTCCTCTCGGCGAACGTACGGGGCCGTGACCGGCGCCGCCTGTTCTTGGTGACGCACGATTGCGTCTCAATGTAGTAAAATACCGGCGCGCGGCACCGAATCAATGTCGCAACATCGGCATCCAACCCCGGGTATCCCAAATCCAGGGGACGCGGAAGGGTCCGGGACTCTGCTCAGAGGAGGATTCTAGAATGGCCAAGACGCTCGAAGGGAACCAAGTCATTCCGGCGGATGCTCTCGACGGGCTGCGCAAGGGGCTGAAAGGCACGTTGTGCTTGCCGGGCGAGAAGGGATACGACGAAGCCCGCACGATCTGGAACGCGATGATCGACCGCAAGCCCGCGGCCATCGTGCGGGCCGGCGGGGCAGAGGACGTGAAGCGCGCCGTGGATTTCGCGCGCGAGCACAAGCTGCTGCTGGCGGTGCGCGGCGGCGGACACAACATCGCGGGCAACGCGGTGTGCGACGGCGGGTTGATGATCGACCTCTCGCCGATGAAGGTGGTGAAGGTGGACGCGAAGGCCCGCACGGCGCGGGTCGAGCCGGGGGCGACCCTGGGCGAGTTCGATGCCGCGGCTCAGGCGCACGGGCTCGCCACGCCGCTGGGGATCAACTCCACGACGGGGGTCGCGGGCTTCACGCTTGGCGGCGGCTTCGGGTGGATCAGCCGCAAGCACGGGCTGACCGTGGACAACCTGATTTCGGCGGACGTGGTGACCGCAGACGGCAAGCTCCTGCACGCCAGCGAGAAGGAGAACGCCGACCTGTTCTGGGCGTTGCGCGGCGGCGGCGGAAACTACGGCGTCGTGACCTCGTTCGAGTTTCGGCTCCACCCGGTGGGACCTGAGGTCATTGCCGGTCTGATCGTTCATCCGCTCGCGCAGGCGAAGGAGCTCCTCGAGGGATACCGTAAGTTCGTAGCGTCCGCGCCCGATGAGGTCACTGTGTGGGTGGTGCTACGCAAGGCCCCGCCGCTTCCATTCCTACCGCCCGAGTGGCACGGCAAGGAAGTTCTGGTCTTCGCCGTGTGCGCCATCGGGGACAAGCAGAAAGCGGAGAAAGCGGTCGCGCCGCTTCGTGCGCTGGGCAAGCCCATCGCCGACGTGGTGGGACCGAGCCCCTTCGCGGGGTGGCAGACGGCATTCGATCCGCTCCTCACGCCGGGTGCGCGGAACTATTGGAAGTCCCACGACTTCAAGAAGCTCGACGATGCGTTCCTCAAGATAGCGATCGACGCGGCGGGCCGGCTGCCGACCGAGGAGACCGAGATCATCATTGTGAACATAGGCGGGGCGGTCAACCGCGTCCCGGCCAACGCCACCGCGTATCCGCACCGTGACGTGGATTTCATCATGAACGTCCACACACGCTGGAGAGAGCCGGCCCAGGATCAGGAATGCATCGGCTGGGCGCGTCAGTTCTTCGACGCCGTGGCGCCGTTCGCCACCGGCGGCGTGTACGTGAACTTCATGCCCGAGGACGAGGCTCAGCGGGTGCAGAAGGGCGCGTATGGACCGAACTACGAGCGGCTGGCGAAGCTGAAGGCGAAATACGATCCGAGCAATCTGTTCCGGATGAACCAGAACATCAAGCCGGCCGGGTGAGCGCTGGGCTCTAGATCTGAGCCATGAGCCCCGGGGGGTTGTCCCTCCCGGGGCTTCGTGCTTCGGGTGTCCCACGATGGCACCCTCGGATCGCTGCCTTTTTGCAGACTCGAGGGCACGCTTCCGGTTAGATTAGCCCCCATGAGCCCCTCTCCCGGCACCCGCTTCGGCCCTTACGAAATCCTGGCGCCCCTCGGCGCGGGCGGCATGGGCGAAGTCTACCGTGCGCGCGACACGCGGTTGTCGCGCGAAGTCGCCATCAAGGTGATCCCCGCGGCATTTGCGGCCAACCACGAGCGGCTGGCGCGATTCCGGCGGGAGGCGCAGACCCTCGCATCGTTGAACCATCCGAATGTCGCCGCAATCTACGGACTCGATGAAGAGGACGGAACGCCGTTCCTGGTGCTCGAGCTGGTGGATGGCGAGACCCTCGCCGCGCGCCTGCTGCGCGGGGCACTGCCATCGGGCGAGGCCTTGGCGCTCGGTGTCCAGATCGCAGCCGCGATTGAGGCGGCCCACGAGCGCGGCATCGTCCATCGCGACCTCAAGCCGGGCAACATCATGATCACGACCGCAAGTGTCGCGAAGGTGCTCGATTTTGGGCTCGCGAGAATCGATCCCACGCTGGTGGCCGACGACGGATCCTCGGACTCGCCGACCGCGGCCGCCCACACCGGGGCCACCATGGCGGGCACCATTCTCGGCACCGTGGCCTACATGAGCCCCGAGCAGGCCCGCGGGAAGCCCGTGGACCGTCGCAGCGACATGTGGTCGTTCGGCTGCGTGCTCTTCGAGTGCTTCACCGGGCGTCCGGCCTTTGCCGGCGAGACCGCGTCGGATCTGATCGCGCGAATCCTCGAGCGTGAGCCCGACTGGACGGCGCTGCCTGCGGGCGTGCCGCCCAGGATCCGCGAGATTCTGCGACGCTGCCTGCGCAAGAACGCCGAAGAGCGGCCGCGCGACATTCGCGACGTGCGACTCGAGCTGTCCGACGTGGCCGCGGGTGGTGGAAAGGCCGCCGCGGCCCGCGAGAAATCGATCGCGGTGCTGCCGTTCGAGAACCTGAGCGGGGCCGACGACGAATACTTTGCCGACGGCGTCACCGACGA
>JBGPMB010000150.1:0-6222 GCA_041486775.1 Candidatus Eiseniibacteriota bacterium
CTCGATTCTCTTCTGGGGGAGGTCTACACGGTGGGCCTCGTCGCCCACCGCGGTAAGTATCATTTCAAGGTGACCGTCGAGGACATGAACGTGGCGCGCCGCGGCCTCGTCTATCAGATGAAGGACAAGAAGCGCGAGGGAGTGGTTCAGGGGAACATCGACATGTCGGACTGGCTGTTCCAGAACCCGGCTCTGAGCGGCATCGAGTTCGCGTGGAACGTGCAGGAGCGAACTCCGGAGACCCCGTTCGCGAAGGGGGGTCTCGAGGTCCAGCCGCACCCGAGCGCCTACTACGGCTTTTTCAAGGACATGCTCTCCGCCTACTACGAGATCTACGACCTGCCGCCGCCGGCCGAAGGAAAGTCCTACCGGCTCCGCACCATGATCTTCGGGACGGATGCGGACACGGTTCTCGAGTCCCTCGACTCGCTCCATGTCGCGGAGGGTACCGCGTGGCCTCATGCTCTCTACGCCGACGTGTCCTCGCTGGCGGCGGGGCACTATCGCCTGCGGATCGACCTTCTGGATCCGGAGGGCGGGCAGTCCATCGCCGCGAGCCAGGCCGAGTTCGACGTGCTCTGGGATGTGGACTCGTGGCGCCCGGACGCCGCGGAGTTCTTAGACCTCACGGCCCAGACCCTCCTTACCCAGGAGCAGGCGTACCAGTTTCGACAGCTCTCTCGAGGGGAGAAGGAAGCCAAGCTGGCCGGCGTGTGGCGCGCGATCGATCCCACGCCCGATACGGCGGAGAACGAGCGTCGCAGCGATTTCCTGAACCGGATCGCCTACGCGAACGCGCACTACAGCGTGTTCGACAAGGGGATGTTCAGCGACCGCGGCCGGATCTGGATTCAGTTCGGCGAGCCCGACGAGGTCCAGATCGAGCGGCTCCCGGTCTCGGAGAAGACGCTGGGCGTCGTGGTGGATGGGCAGATACCCGACAAGGTCTCGAAGGATCTCCTCACGAAACCGGATACGGGTGTGGTCGACACGCGCCCCTACGAGATCTGGACCTACCACCTGCGCGGGCACGAGATGGTTCCCCGGCATCGCATGAACGAGATCAGCGCCGGGATGAAGTTCGTCTTCGTGGACGAGCAGGGCTACGGCGACTACACGCTGCGCTATTCGTCGGTCAGCGGCGTACGGTAGCGCCGCTCGCGCGGCCGCGCCGTCCCCGGCCTCACCCCGATTCTCGTTGACAGGGCCCGTCCTCTCGACCTAACATCGCTGCCCCTAAGTTGCCCATCGACATGGGTTTGTCCCGATGCACACGGAGGTTGGACCATGCGGGTTGGCTTGCTCACCGGAGGCGGCGATTGCCCCGGGCTGAACGCGGTCATCCGGGCGGTCGTTCACCGGACCGTGAAGACGCACAGCGGGTCGGTCGTGGGATTCCGGCACGGCTGGCGCGGCCTTCTCCAATCCGAGGTGGAGGAGCTTGATCTCAAGAAGGTGTCCGGGATTCTCCCGCGCGGCGGGACCATCCTGGGCACCTCGCGCACGAATCCCTACAAGGAGCCGGAAGGCGAGGCGAGGATCCGCCAGGAGCTGAAAGGGCGGGGCGTCGACGTTCTGATCGCGGTGGGAGGCGAGGACACGTTGGGCGTGGCCGCGAAGCTGCATGAAGCGGGCGTTCCCCTGGTGGGGGTGCCCAAGACGATCGACAACGACGTGAACGGCACCGACTATACGTTCGGGTTCGATACCGCGCTGACGATCGCGACGGAGGCGATCGACCGCCTGCACACGACGGCCGAGTCGCACGACCGGGTGATGGTGGTGGAAGTGATGGGACGGCACGCGGGCTGGATCGCGCTCGAGGCGGGCGTGGCGGGCGGCGCGGACATCATCTTGATTCCCGAGTATCCGGTTTCGATCGACGAGGTCTGCGGCGTGGTGCGGCGCCGTCACGACCGCGGCAAGAATTTCAGCATCATCGTGGTGGCCGAGGGGGCCAGGCTGAGCGACGACGGCGCACCGGTCCAGGTCCAGAGCGAGCGCAAGGACGCCTTCGGACACGTCCGTCTCGGCGGCATCGGAGCGACGCTGGCGGAGCGGATCGAGGAGCGCACCGGGTTCGAGAGCCGCTACAGCGTCCTCGGGCACATCCAGCGCGGCGGCTCGCCCACCGCGTTCGACCGGTTTCTCGCGTCCCGATTCGGCGTCGCCGCGGTCGACCTCGCCCATCGCGGGGGGTTCGGCCGGATGGTCGCGGTGCGCGGCATGAACATCGTGGACGTGCCGCTCCGGGAGGCGCTCGGGTCGCTCAAGACGGTGAACGAGGAGTTCTACGGCTTGGCCAAGGTGTTCTTTTCGTAAGGGGGATCGCGTGCGCGTCGGGATCAACGGGTTTGGCCGCATCGGAAGGTTGGTGCTCCGGGCGGCGCTCAAGCGGGACGAGGGTATCGAGTTCGCCGCGGTGAACGACATCACCGACGCCAAGACGCTCGCGCATCTTCTGACCTACGACTCGGTGCACGGCCTCTGGCCCGAGCGCTTCGAAGTTCGCGACTCGAGTCTGTGCGTGGGCAAGCACGCCGTCCGGGTGCTCTCCGAGTCCAATCCCGCGAATCTGCCCTGGAAGGACCTGGGCGTCGACGTCGTCCTCGAGTGCACGGGCAAGTTCACCGAGCGGGACAAGGCGGCGGTCCACCTCGCGGCGGGCGCGAAGCGGGTCCTGGTTTCCGCGCCCTCGAAGGGCGCGGACGCGACCTTCGTCCTCGGCGTGAACGAGGGCACGTACGATCCCGCGAAGCACCAGGTCGTCTCCATCGCCTCCTGCACCACGAACTGTCTCGCCCCGGTGCTCTCGATTCTCGACCGGACGTTCGGCATCGAGCGCGGACTCATGACGACCGTCCATGCCTACACCAGTGACCAGCGGCTTCACGACGCGCCGCACAAGGATCTCCGTCGCGCGCGCGCGGCGGCGGTGTCCATGATTCCCACCAGCACGGGCGCGGCGAAGGCGATCGGCCTCGTGATCCCCTCGCTCGTGGGAAAGCTCGACGGCATCGCGGTGCGCGTGCCGATCGCCGACGGCTCGCTGATCGACGTCACCGTCGCGACCGCAAAGCCGGTCAGCGTGGCTTCGATCAACGCCGCCGTGAAGGCGGCGGCCGAGGGGCCGATGCGCGGGATCCTCCAATACAGTGAGGACCCCATCGTGTCGCAGGACATCGTGGGTAACCCGCATTCGGCGGTGTTCGACGCGCCGCTCACGATGGTCTCGGGGGACCGCCTCGCGAAGGTGTTCGCCTGGTACGACAACGAGTGGGGGTTCTCGAACCGCATGGTGGACGCGCTCCTCCTGCTGGGGCGCTCATAACCGCGATGGCCCTTCGCACGCTCCGCTCGCTCGAGGTCGCCGGGAAGCGCGTCTTCGTGCGCGTGGACTTCAACGTCCCGCTCACGGCCGACGGCAAGGTGGCCGACGACACGCGCATCGTCTCGTCCCTTCCGACCCTTCGCTATCTGATCGAGAAGGGGGCGCGGCTCGTGGTCGCGTCCCATCTGGGCCGCCCCAAGGGGAAGCGGGATCCCAGGCAGAGTCTCGCTCCGGTGCGCGAGAGGCTCGAGCGCTGCCTTCGAAAGCCGGTCCAATTCTCGGATGCGCTCGTGGGTCCCGAGGCCGAGCGGCTCGCCTCGGGGCTTTCGAACGGCGACGTCCTCCTCCTCGAGAATCTCAGGTTCGATCCCCGCGAGGAGGCGAACGATCCCGGCTTCAGCGGCGAGCTGGCGCGTCTCGCGGAGCAGTACGTGAACGACGCCTTCGGCGCGGCGCACCGCGCGCACGCCTCGACGGTGGGGATCACCGCGTTTCTCACCGACGCCGCGGCGGGCTTCCTTCTGGAGCGCGAGCTTCACGCGCTGGGGAAGCTCCTCCAGGCACCGGAGCGCCCCTTCATGGCCATCCTGGGGGGTGCGAAGATCTCCGGGAAGATCGACGTGCTCCGAAACCTCCTGCCGCGGGTCGACCGGCTCATTGTCGGCGGCGGCATGATGTTCACCTTCCTCCGCGCGAAGGGACTCGAGACGGGCCGCTCGCTCGTCGAGGAGGACCGCCTGGACCTGGCCCGCGAGCTCCTGGCCCGTCCCGACGCGTCGCAGAAGCTCCTGCTCCCGCGCGACTGTCTGGTGGCCGCCGACACGAGCGGCGCCGATCCCGGACGCGCCGTCCCGGTGGATCGCATCGCGCCGGGGCTCGCCGGCGTGGATATCGGGCCCCGATCGATCGAGGCGATCCGCGCGGCCCTGGCGGAGGCGCGCACGGTGTTCTGGAACGGGCCGATGGGGATCTTCGAGGTTCCCGCCTACGCCGAGGGGACGCTCGAGACGGCGAAGGCGGTAGCCGAAGCCACGGGGCGGGGCGCGTTCACGGTCGTCGGCGGGGGCGATTCGCTCTCCGCCATCCACCACGCCGGCCTGGAAACCCAGATCAGCCATCTCTCCACCGGTGGGGGCGCCTCGCTCGAATTCCTCGAGGGACGCATCCTTCCGGGCGTGGCGGCGCTCGAGGCGACCGCGCAGGCCGCGCCGTGAGCCGCATCCTGGCGGGGAACTGGAAGATGAATCTCTCGCTCGCCGAGGCGCGCTCGCTCCTGGGAGTGGTGGGGGACCGGGCGTTCGCGCCGGAGTCCCTGACGGCGGTCGTCTTTCCGCCGGCCACGGCGCTGGCCATGCTGGCTTCCGAGCGCCG
This sequence comes from Candidatus Eiseniibacteriota bacterium, assembly GCA_041486775.1. Classification (GTDB taxonomy): domain Bacteria; phylum Eisenbacteria; class RBG-16-71-46; order SZUA-252; family SZUA-252; genus WS-7. Next base: position 4,703 of record JBGPMB010000150.1, read on the forward strand.
TCCCACGGATCCCCATCTCGGAGTTCAGAATTGCCACGCCGATCCCAAGGGCGCGCTCACGGGGGAAATCTCTCCCGAGATGGCGCGCGATGCCGGGGCGGAATTCGCGCTCGTGGGCCACTCCGAGCGCCGGAGATTGTTCTGCGAGAGCGATTCGACGGTGCAGGCCAAGCTCAAGGGGATCTCCCGCGCCGGTCTCAAGCCCGTGCTCTGCATCGGAGAGACGCTCACGGAACGCGAGCGGCGGGAAACCCGTGACGTTCTGAGCCGCCAGCTGGAGCGCGCGCTCGACGGTCTTCCGGCGAGGGCGCCGCTCTGGGTGGCTTACGAGCCGGTCTGGGCGATCGGAACGGGTGTCGTGGCGACGGTGGACGAGGTCGCCGAGGCGCACGCCTGGGTTTTGGGGGTTCTGGCCGGCATGGGCCGGGGGAGCGCCGCGGGACATCCGCCCGTCCTCTACGGCGGGAGCGTCGATCCCAAGAACGCGGCCGCGCTTGCCGCCCTGCCGGACGTGGATGGGTTCCTGGTCGGGGGCGCCTCGCTCAAGGCCGAATCCTTCATCGCGATCGGGGAGGCCCTGCTCCAGGTGGAACGTCGCGCGACTCCGGTCGATTGACCCGCCCGGAAGTCGCGTGCTAAGCTGACGCTCTTATTGTCCGCAAGACGGAGAACGGAGGCGTTTCGAGATGCCGGATTTCTTGATTGGATTGATCACCACGCTTCACATCGTGGTTTGCATCGGGTTGATGGCGGCCATTCTGCTCCAATCGGGTAAAGGGGGCGGGCTCGCGGGAACGTTCGGCGCGGGCTCGAGCCAGACCCTGTTCGGGGGCCGCGGAGCGGCGACCTTTCTGAGCCGGGCCACCACGGCCCTGGCGGTGACCTTCTTCCTCACCTCCTTGACCCTCGGGGTCAATGCATCGCGGTCCGGCGGCGCCGCGCGTCGAAGCTTGATTCAAGAAGACGCGCGTCGACGGGGTCAGCAGAGTGAGGGAGCCGGGTCTCCGACCAGCGGCGCACCGCAGCGTTCCGGGCCGGGTTCGTCCCAGGCTCCCGGTTCGAGCGGTCCGCTAGCGCCCACGGGCGCGGGAGCGCCGGGTCCCTCGCCGGCGGCACAAGCTCCACCGGTCCAGTCTCCCGGACCTTCCAAAGCAGCGCCCGCGACCGGCGGCAAGTGATCCGATTTCAGCCCGGGTGGTGGAACTTGGTAGACACGTACGTTTGAGGGGCGTATGGGTAACCCCGTGCGAGTTCAAATCTCGCCCCGGGCACCATCATTGGGTCCTTCTCTTTCGGGAGAAGGACCCGAAGTTTTTTCAGCCGCGGTATTCGCCGCCCGGCCGATCCGATGTCGGCTCGGGAATGAGCCCCACCAGCCGGATGCAGAACCGGTCCTCGGCGCGCACTTCGTTCTTTCCGCCGCAATGCGGGCAGCGCACGTAGGAGCGGCGAGGGTCGTCCTTCCAATGAAAAATCTGGACCGGGCCGAACAGCTTCGAGCACCGAAGGCATTCCACGGC
>JBGPMB010000151.1:0-6219 GCA_041486775.1 Candidatus Eiseniibacteriota bacterium
GTCGAACATCCTGGGCTCGGGCTGGTCCTGCGAGGTCACGATGTACGTGGGCGCGGGCGCCTACATCTGCGGCGAGGAGACGGGGCTCATCGAGTCGCTCGAGGGAAAGCGCGGCTGGCCGCGTCTCAAGCCCCCGTTCCCGGCGCTGGTGGGGCTCTTCGGGTGCCCGACGGTCGTGAACAACGTCGAGACCTTGGCCTGCGTGCCCCACATCGTGAAGCACGGCTGGGAGTGGTTCGCCGCGATCGGACCCGAGCGGAACTCCGGGCCCAAGCTCTACGGCCTGAGCGGGCATGTCGTGAAGCCGGGTGTCTTCGAGCTGCCCATGGGCATCTCGCTTCGCGAGCTGATCTACGAATACGGCGAAGGCGTCCCCGGAGGCCGGCCCGTCAAGGGCGTGATTCCGGGAGGCGCGTCCTGCCCGGTGCTTCGCGGGGACGAGATCGACCTCCCGATGGACTTCGATTCGCTCACGCGCGCGGGCTCGCTCTTCGGAACGGGCACGCCCATCGTCATGGACGACACGACCTGCATGGTTCGCGCCGCCTGGATCACGGCGCGGTTCTTCGCGCATGAGTCGTGCGGCCAATGCACGCCGTGCCGCGAGGGGACGGGCTGGCTGCAGCGGCTGCTCTGGAAGATCGAGGAGGGCCAGGGGGAGGAGAAGGACCTGGACACCATCCTCTCGGTGACGGATCAGATCGAGGGAAACACGATCTGCGCCCTGGGCGACGCGGCGGCCTGGCCGGCGCGCGGCTTCGCCAAGAAATACCGGGACGAGTTCCTTCAGCACATCCGCGAGAAGCGCTGCCCGCTGGGCGGCGGATCGCTCCAGTAGGGGATCGAATGGCGGCCGTTAAGGTCAAAATCGACGGACGGGAACTCTCGGTCGAGAAGGGCACCAACCTGATCGAGGCGGCCAAGCTGGCGGGGGTGTTCGTTCCGCACTTCTGCTACCACCCGGGCCTGCCGGTGGTCGGGGTGTGCCGCATCTGCCTCTGCGAGCTGGAAGGGCGCCCCAAGCTGGTCGCGGGCTGCGCGACCGGGGTCGAGGAAGGCATGCACATCATCACGCGCTCGGAGAAGGTAGCGGCCGCGCGGAAGGCGGTGATGGAGTTCCTGCTCATCCACCATCCCCTGGACTGCCCCGTGTGCGACAAGGGCGGCGAGTGCACGCTCCAAGATTACACGATGCTCATGGGCCCCTCGCGCAGCCGCTTCCGGTTCGAGAAGATCACGTGGCCGGAAGAGGACGTGGGCGGAAAGCTGGTCCTGAACAAGAACCGCTGCATCCTCTGCATGCGGTGCGTCAACCTCTGCAAGGACGTGGCGGGCAAAGACGAGATCGCCGTGCTGAACCGTGGCGAGCAGACGTTCATCGGTACGGTGGACGGGCGCATGATCGAAAACGAGCTGGCGGGGAACATCGCCGACATTTGCCCGGTGGGTGCCCTCACGAGCAAGGATTTCCGGTTCAAGTCGCGTCCCTGGGAGCTGAGCAACGTATCGTCGGTCTGCCCGAACTGCTCCAAGGGCTGCAACCTGGTCGTCGGCTACCACCCGCGCCGGAACGAGATCCTCCGCCACACCGCGCGAACCAACATGGATGTGAACCAGTGGTGGATTTGCGACCGCGGTCGGGCCGGATTCCACGAGGTTCATGACCCCAAGAGGATTCTCGCACCCTCGCGCCGGGCACAGCGCGGCTGGAAGAGCGTCGCCTGGAACGACGCGTTGCCGGAGATCGCGGAGTCCCTACGCGACATCGTCACCCGGCACGGCGCGCGCGCCGTGGGCGTGGTGGGCTCCGGGCAGCTGACCAACGAGGAGCAGTACCTGACGCGAACGATCTTCCGCGACGGCCTCGGGATCGCGCACCTCGACTTCCCGCGCCGGCCCCAGAAGGAGGTCGTGTACAAGAAATTCACGATCGAGGGGGACCGCGATCCGAACGCCCGGGGTGCGGTACTCTGCGGCGTGCAGCCGGTGGCGAACGGCCTGGGCGTGCGCGACATGGTTCGCGCGGCGGCCGAGGGCACCATCAAGGCGCTCGTCTTCCTGCGCGGCGGCCCATTGGATCTCTTCGGAGACCCCGCCATCGTGGAGCGCGCCCTCGGGAACGTGGAGCTGTGCCTCGTGGTCGACATGGTTCCCTCACCCGTCTCGGAGCGCGCGCACTGGGTCCTTCCCGGCGTCTCGTTCGCGGAGAAGGACGGCACGTTCACCAACTCCCAGGGCCGCGTCCAGCGGATCCGCAAAGTGCTCACCCTGAAAGGGGACACACGCGAGGACTGGCGCATTTTGCAGAGCTTGGGCCAGGCGCTCGGCGCGATCACGGCACCCGATCCCGATCCGGAGCGGATCTTCGCCCGCCTCGCCTCAGCCATTCCCGCCTTCTCGGGTCTTTCGTATCCCAGTCTCGGAGAGCTTGGTGCGCCGACCGCAGCCGCGACGGCGGACGTCGCCGTGGGGTGACGCCCGCCGCCGCCGCTCCATCCTCCACGCTCTTCCGAAGACAGACCTCCACGTTCATCTCGACGGCTCCATCCGCCCGGCGACGCTCTTCGACCTGGCCAAGAGCCAGGGCGTGCGGCTGGAGGTTCGCGGACAGGCGGGGCTCCGGAAGTTCCTCGATCGATTGACCTCGGGCGTCAGCCTACCGACCTACCTCAAGGCCTTCGACCTCACGCTCTCCGTCCTGCAAGAGCCTCACGCGCTCGAGCGGGTGGCGTTCGAGCTGGCGGAGGACGCGCACCTGGAAAACGTGCGTTACATGGAAGTGCGGTACTGCCCGGCGCTCCACCTGAAGCGCGACCTCACGCTCCACGACACGGTGGACGCGGTGCAGCGCGGACTCGCGGAGGCCGGACGGCGCTACGGAATCCAGACCGGAACCATCATCTGCGGTATTCGCCACCTGAGCCCGAAGCTCTCGCTCGAGCTGGCGGACCTCGCCGTGGCTCACGTCGGCCGCGGCGTGGTGGGGTTCGATCTCGCGGGGGCGGAGAAGGACTACCCCGCGAAAGCCCACCGCGAGGCTTTCGATCGCGTGCTGCGGAACAACGTGAACGTGACCGTCCACGCCGGGGAAGCGTTCGGTCCCGGGAGCATCCGGCAGGCTCTGCATTACTGCGGGGCGCACCGGATCGGACACGGGACGCGTCTCCGCGAGGACCGGCTGACCCTGGACTACGTGAACGACCATCGGATTCCCCTGGAGATGTGCCTCACGTCCAACGTCCAGACGCAGGCCACCAGCTCCTTCGAGGCCCATCCGTTCCGCGAGTACCTGAAATTGGGCGTCCGGGTCACGCTGAACACCGACAACCGGCTGGTCTCCTCGACCACGATGACGGACGAGCTGGACCGGGCCGTGCGCACCTTCGACCTGGACCCGATCGACGTGCGGCAGGTTCTACTGAATGGGTTCAAGTCCGCGTTCGTGCCTTACTCGGAAAAGGGGGTCCTTCTTCGCGGCGCGGTGCAGGAGATCGACCAGAGGCTGGCGAAATTCGAGATCTCGACCCGCGAATCCGAACGCGACCTTCTGTGATCTGTCGCATCCAAAGGACGCACGGGCTGCCCTTGAATGAGCGCGCCCAGTCCCCTACTATCGTATCGGTGAGGAAAGAGCCATGAATCAGATGGGTCGCGCGGCGGGGCCTATGCCCTCGGTTTCCGGCCGCCGGAGCCCTGTTCCTATCTTGCAGGTGGCAACAGGGTTCTGGGCAAGCCAGGCTCTCCTCTGCGCCGTGGAATTGAGGGTGTTCACCATTCTTTTCGGCGGCCCCAAGACCGCCTCCGAGGTCGCGCAGGAGGCCGGCGCGGACCCGGCGGGCATCGAGGCGCTCCTGGACGCGAACTGCGCCCTGGGTTTCCTCCACCGGAACGGCGACCGCTACCGCAACGACGAAACCTCGAACGCCTACCTCATCGAGGGCTCTCCCGGCTCCTATGTGGACCTGGTTCGCTTCATGAGGGACCCCTTGTTCGGGGTCTGGCAGGACCTTGCCGAGACGATCCGCAAGGGGACGCCCCCGGAGTCCCCGGGAGGGCCGGACCAGGCCCAGATCGCTCTGGCCCGCGGGTTCCACAACGGCGCGTACGCCCTGATGATGCGGCTCGCCGAGATCCTGGACATCGAGTTCAGCGCCTATTCCCGGATGCTGGACTTGGGCAGCCATACGGGCGCCGGAGCGCTCTGCCTGGCGCGGCGCTACCCGCAGCTTCAGGCCACGCTCCTGGATCGGGCCCAATTCCGCGACCTGGCGGAGGAGTTCATCCGCTCGACCAAGCTCGAGGATCGGGTGCACTTCGAGGAAGGGCGGCCCGACGAGGCGAAGCCGGGGGCCGAATACGACTTAGTCTTGTTGTCGCATCGCCTGTCGCAGCGAAGCCACGCCGATCTCCCGGGTATCTTGAGCGCCGCAATGCAGTCCCTGCGCAAGGGCGGGATGCTCCTCGTGACCGAATTCCTTCTCGAGGATTCCAAGGCGGAGCCGCGCGAGGCGGCGCTCTTCCGGCTGAACGGGCTGGCCAGCTACGGCCCCCTCTTCGCCGGCGCGCTCACCCGCTCGGAGCTCACCACACTCTTGGAACAAGCGGGATTCCAGCACGTGGACATGGTTGGACTCCCCATGTTCGGAATCACGGCGATCACCGCCAGCAAGGCCTGATCGTGCGGGTCGAGCGGTTCTCCGTTGGTCCGCTCGACAACAACCTCTATCTCCTCACCGCCGACGCCACCCCGGAGGCCATCGTGATCGATCCGTCGATCGACAGCGAAGCGGTCCTGACCGAGATCACCCGGCGTGGCTTGAAGGTGAAGCGCATTCTCCTCACCCACGCGCACATCGATCACATCCTGATGGTGAAGCGGTTCCACGACGTCACGCAGGCGCCGGTCTGGCTGCACGAGGCGGACCGGCCCCTCTACGACCGCGGCGCCGACCAGGCGGCCGCGTTCGGCATGCCGTGGCCCGGCTCCGCCCCCATCGCGCACGCGATCCAGGACGGGGAGGAGGTCGGGACCGAGAATCTCCCCATCCGGGCCTTCCACACTCCGGGGCATTCGCCGGGCAGTGTGACCTTCGTCACGCCGGAGGGAATGATATCCGGGGACGTTCTCTTTCGCGGATCCGTCGGACGCACCGACCTTCCGGGCGGCGACTGGCGCCAGCTCGTGCGCTCGATCCGCGAGCGCCTCTTCCGATATCCCCACGAGACCCGGGTCCTTCCCGGGCACGGCCCCGAGACCACGATCGGCCTCGAGTTCCGGACCAATCCCTTCGTCGGGGAGCCGGCGCTCGAGGGGGCGTAGGGCCGATGGCGGAGCGCGCCGACGCGCTCATCATCGGCGGTGGCGTGATCGGGGCGAGCCTTGCCTATCACCTCACTCTGCGCGGCCTGAAGCCGGTCGTCTTCGACCGCGGCCTTCTGGGAAGCGGCAACACCGGCCGCTCCGCGGGCGGGATTCGCGCGCAGTTCACGACCGAGATCAACATCAAGCTCTCGCTCTACTCGATCGCGTTCTACGAGCGATTCCGCGAGATCCTCGGAGCGGACGCCGAGTTCCACCAGGTCGGCTATCTCTTCCTCGCCGTCACGTCGCAGCAGATGCGGCATTTCCGCGAGCGGGTGGAGTTTCAGAAGAAATTCGGGGTCGAGGTCTCGCTCCTGACCCCGGAAGAGGTCGCGGCGCGCTGGCCTTTCCTGCGTCATGACGACGTGATGGGCGCCACCTACTCGGCCAAGGACGGATTCGCCGGGCCGTACGAAGTCACGATCGGCTTCGCGAACGCCGCCAGGCAACGTGGCGCCGTGTTCCACGAGCAGGCCGAAGTGACCGCCATCCTCGCCGAGGGTGGCCGCGTCCAAGGGCTCAAGACTACCCTCGGGGAGTTCACATCCGAGGTGGTGGTGGCCGCGTGCGGGCCCGCGGTCCCGGCCATCGTGAAGCCGCTCGGCGTGGAGGTCCCGGTCGTGCCCTATCGCCGGCACCTCTTCATGACGGAGACGTTCCCCGAGATCCCGGAGGAGATCCCGTTCATCATCGACTCGGGAACCGGGCTCTATTTCCGGAAGGAAACCGGCGGAATCATGCTGGGAATGGTGGACAAGACCGATCCTCCCACGTTCAGCATGAACGTGGACGACGGGTATCTCGAGAAGCTGGTCGAGGCCGCCCTCTCCCGCGTCCCGCTCCTCGAGAGGGCGAAC
>JBGPMB010000152.1:0-6196 GCA_041486775.1 Candidatus Eiseniibacteriota bacterium
GACGTGGACCGCATCTTGCTGCAGATGACCCTCGTTCCCGCTCTGCGCCACGTCAGCTCGACGAGCGCGACCGAGAACGTGAACGAGACCACGTTTCCTTCCGCGCGCGGCATCATCGCCCTGCCGGGGGGGGTCGTGCTGGGTGGGAGCTACGTCTCCGGCACCAATTCACAGTTCACCGTGCTGAGACAGGAGAACCAGGGCTCGCCCTCCACCGTTCAGGTGGACGGGAGCGGCGGGATCGATTTCCTCCGCGTGACCCTAGCCCGGAAAATCGTGCCCGCGCTTCGCATCGGCATGGACTGGGAGGTGATCTCGGGGAGCTACCGCGAGAACTGGAAGCGAACCTTCTCCGACTCCGGCCTCGCGGTCGCCCGCGACACGATCGAGGTGAAGTATCCGAAGAAGGGTCGCTTTCGCTTCGGAGCCCAGCTCGTGAAGGGCGCCTGGGCCCTGGGCGGCGCGTACGAAACCTCCCAGACCCTTCCGGTCGAGACGCGGCGCTCCACGGCGGGAGCCGTGGACGTCCTCTCCGGACAGACACTCACCATCCCGACCGGATTCGTGGTGGGGCTGACCGCCCCCGTGACGGATCGCGTGCGGGCGGTGGCGCAGTACCGGCGGGCGAACTGGAGCCGCTCCTCGCTCCAGAGCGACCTGGTGGACTTTCGCGCGCTCCAGCGGTTCTCCTTCGGTATCGAGCGGGCGCGCGAAGGCTCTGAGGGAGTGTCCTTCTGGCGGAGAGTCCCGATCCGCATCGGAGCCTACATGCTCCAGTGGCCGGATCTCCTTCCGCGCGCGGGCGCCGTCGATCTGAGCGGCGGAAGCGCGGCGGTGAACGAGCGCGCGCTCACCCTGGGCGCGGGGCTCGTGACCAAGGATCATGGGGGCGGACTGGATCTCTCGCTGGAGCTGGGGACCCGGGGCGACAAGGGCGACCTCGGCGTGAGCGAGAAGTTCGCGAGGCTCGGCATCTCCTTCCTGGTGAGCGACGAAACCTGGAAGGGGTCCTTCCACCGATAGGGGGGCCATGCTCCTCGCGGCCTATCTCCTCGTCTGGCTCGTGTTCGCCGCCTACGGCGTGCATCGCATCCATCTGATCCGGCTCTTCCGCCGCAGGGTGCGCGATGTCGGGCCCCCCGCTGCGCCCCTCCAATGGCCGTCCGTCACGGTCCAGCTCCCGGTCTACAACGAACGCTACGTCGTGGAGCGCCTCCTCGAGGCGGCGGCCGCGATCGATTACCCACGCGACCGGTTGGAAATTCAGGTTCTGGACGATTCCACGGACGAGACGCGCGAGATCGCGGCGCGGACCGTCGACCGGCTCCGGGCTCTCGGGACCGACGTCGTCCATCTCACGCGAACGACCCGCGACGGATTCAAGGCCGGCGCCCTCCAGCGCGGGCTCGAGTGCGCGAAAGGGGATCTCCTCGCCATCTTCGACGCGGATTTCGTCCCGCCGCCCTCCATCCTGCGCGAGCTGGTCCCGTATTTCGGCGACCCGCGCGTCGGCGTGGTCCAGTCCCGGTGGCAGCACCTGAATCAGGATTACTCCCTGCTCGCCCAGGCGCAGGCCATCTCGCTGGACAGCCACTTCGTGATCGAGCACGCCGCGCGCATGAGTGCCAAGTGCTTCTTCAATTTCAACGGGACGGCGGGGGTTCTTCGGAAGGCCTGCGTGGCGGACGCGGGAGGGTGGCAATCCGACACGCTCACGGAAGACCTGGACCTGAGCTATCGCGCGCAGCTACGGGGCTGGCGCTTCGTCTTCGCGCCGCACGTGCTCTGCCCCTCGGAGCTTCCCGTGGAGATGAACGCGTTCAAGGCGCAGCAGCACCGGTGGGTCAAAGGATCGATCCAGGTGGCCCGAAAGCTCCTGCCGGCCATCTGGCGCTCCCCGGTGCCTCTCGCGGTGAAGGTGGAGGCCTCCTTCCATCTCACGTACAACCTGGCCTACGTGTTCCTGCTCCTGCTGTCCATGATCGTCTATCCGGTCGTGCTCGCCCGGAACGGGAGCGGGGCCGCCGCCTACGCGATCGCGGACAACATCCTCTTCCTGGTGGCGACCGGTTCCGTGATCTTCTATTTCGCGTACGCGCAGCGGGAGACGAGGCGCGACTGGAAATCCCGGCTCCGCTACCTGCCGTTCGTGATGTCGCTGGGGATGGGCCTCTCGGTCACGAACACGCGGGCCGTGATCGAGGCGTTGGTGGGACACCGGAGCGCCTTCCACCGGACGCCCAAATTCCGGATCGAGCGTCGCGGGGATTCCTGGCGCGGAAAGCGCTACCGCGCTCCACTTCGCGGCTGGGCGCTTCTCGAGGTCGGCCTGGGTCTCTACTTCGCGTGGACGATGTTCGCCCTGGTGCACGCGAAGATGTACGCGCCGCTGCCCTTCTTCGTCTTGTACCTCTTCGGATTTCTCTACGTGGGCGTTCTCTCCCTCGCCCACGCCCGCACGCCGCTCCACGCCCACACCGCGAAGAGCCCCCCGTATTCCACCCAGAGAATCCATCCCGGCAGTAACCACACACCGGTCCCACGGTAGGCGGGAAGAGGCAAGTAGGAGAGCGCGACCAGGCCCGAGAACGCGATCATGCCCCAGTCCGGGTGGAGCGGCAGGAGCGCTACGACCGGGACCACGTACCAGGGAAAAACGGTGGGGCTGAAGAGCAGAAACGACGTGAGGCACGCGTAGGCCGCTCCCGTCGCGGTGCGCGCCCGCCACGCGATCCCGAGAGCCGCCAAGAGCCCCGCGGCGGCGAGAATTCTACGGACGGTGATCTCGGAGGTCAGGACGTGGTGGAGCAGGTGGTAGGCGGCGCTGTTGAATTCCCAATGACGGGCGTAGATCCGAAGCCCCGTCGTGAGGGAGGAGCCGGCCGAGAGAAACGGCGCGTAGAAGATCGCGGACGTGACGGCTGCCGCGGCCAGGAGGAGCCACGCGCGGCGTCGGAGGAGCCACGGGATCAAGAGTCCCGGGATGTATTTCGTGAGCACCGCGAGCGCGAAGAGAATCCCCGCGCGCGCGTTCCGCCTTCGTTCGTAGAGGAGAAGGGAGGGCACGAGGAGGGCCGCGGCCGCCAGATCCACGTGCCCGCTCCCAAAGCTTTCGACCAGCACGAGGGGATTCCAGTAGTAGAGTAGGAGACGCTCCTCTGGCATGCCGCGCTCCCGGAGGAGCCGGAGCAGCGCCAGAACCAGGAGCGTTTCGAGTACCAGCAGAAGCAGCTTCCACGCGACGGGTGTCTCCGAAACCAGGGCCGCCGCGGCGAAGAGCGCCTGAGCCGCCGGAGGATAGATCGTGGGAACCTCGGCGTGATTCAATCGCGGGATCAGTCCGTTCTGGAAACGCGCGAGCGCGGGATCGGACGGGGCGTGCGGGTAGGGATTGATACCGTGCGCCACCAACCGCCCGTCCCAGAGGTAGCGGTAGACGTCCTCCGAGAGGGTGGGCGCGCTCGGGAGAAGGAGGACGCGCGCGAGGAGCCCCGTTACGAGCACGATGGGAAGTGCGGAGCGGCGCGTTGTGGAGGGGCGCAGGACCCACCAGGCCGCGGCCATGTAGACCGCCTGCGCCGCGCCCCAGAGGTAGAGGAGAGCGCGGGTTCGCACACCGAGGTCGCCGAGGCGGGAGATCGCCAGGGTAAAGGCCACGATCAGAAGCCCGAAACCGAGGAGCACGCCGCGATGACGTGTCACAGCCGGGAGGACGCATGAGCGCGCGTCCCGCCTCTCACCGGTCTCCGCGCGCCGGGCGTCCGGTCCGGGATCCCTGGGAGGCGCCGCTCATCTCCGAAGGGCCGCGCGGCGGCTCGCTCAACATGATCGGGCAGAGCCCCGCGATGCAGCGCATCTTCCGGCTCATCGCCAAGATCGCCCCCACCGAGAGCCCGGTCCTCATCACCGGAGAGAGCGGAACGGGGAAGGAGCTGATCGCGAGCGCGATCCATCTCCAGAGCCGCCGCTCGCACAGGCCGTTCGTGGCCGTGAACTCCTCGGCCATTCCCGAATCTCTCTTCGAGAGCGAGATCTTCGGGCACGTGCGTGGCGCGTTCACCGGCGCGTCCTCGGACCGCATCGGACTCATGCAGCACGCCGATGGCGGGAGCATCTTCTTCGACGAAGTCGCCGAGATGCCGCTTTCGGTGCAGGTGAAGCTCCTCCGCGCGCTCCAGAACGGTGAAATCCGCCGCGTGGGCGCCAAGGAATCCATCCGCGTCGATATCCGCGTCATCGCCGCAACGAACCGCGACGTGAAGCGGGCCCTCGCTGACGGAACCTTCCGCGACGATCTCTACTACCGGCTGAACGTGTTTCACATCGAGCTTCCGCCGCTTCGCGAGCGACGCGAGGACATCCCGCTCCTCGCGAACTACTTTCGCGAGAAATTCGCGCACCAGCTGAAGAAGTCCGTCACCGGCTTCAGCGAGGACGCCCGGACGTATCTCATGCGACACGATTACCCGGGGAACGTCCGCGAGCTGGAGAACGCCATCGAGCGCGCCGTCACGCTCGCCGAAGGCAACGAGGTCACCGCGGCCGACCTCCCGCCCGCCGTACGCGAGTCTCGCATACCGCTCCTCGGCCGGGGTGCCGCCTTCCCCTATTCGGAGAGCCTCACCCTGGCTCAGCTCGAGACGGAGCATATCCGCCGCGTCCTGGTTCACACCGCCGGGAATACCACGAAGGCGGCGAAGAGCCTCGGAATTTCGCGCTCGACTCTCTGGCGGAAGATGAGAGAATACGGGCTATAGCGTTCCGATATGGAACGTAAATACGTTCTATTATGAAACAATTGGCTCAGTGCGGCGAGATCTTCTGGGTGGATTATAGTCTTATAATTGTATTTGGTGCAATAGCTTACAAGCACTTACTCCATCATGGCATGCGACCTGCAGTTAGTCCGAATCAAGAGTCACGGCTTTTCTGACCGGGCGACAGGTCCATACTCAAGAGGAGGGATTCGATATGAAGTCAGTCGTTCGCTGGAACCCAATGGGCAATTTCGCTTCCGTGCAGGACGAGTTGAACCGCGTCATGGAGGATGTATTCGGCCGCCGGTTGCGGACGGATGAGACGGGCGCGGCCCTGTGGCAGCCGCCGGTCGACATCGAGGAGCAGCCGGACCGCTACATGATCCATCTCGAGCTGCCGGGCATGAGGCTCGAGGACATCAAGATCACCCTCGAGGACAACCGGCTCGTGATCCGCGGCGAGAAGACCCGGACGGAGGAGCAGAAGAACGCGACCTACCACCGGCTGGAGCGCGTCTACGGAACGTTCGAGCGCTCCTTCTCGCTGAACCACGCGGTCAAGGCCGAGAAGATCGAGGCGACGTACCGGGATGGCGTTCTCGAAGTCGGGCTTCCGAAGGCGGATGAGGCGAAGGCCCGCGAGATCCCGATCAAGACGGCTCAGTAAGTACGATTGCGCGGAGGGACCACACGGGTCCCTCCGCCCCGCACTATGGAGGGAAGCATGGCTAAGATGATCGGAATCGACCTCGGCACGACGAATTCGTGCGTGGCCGTGATGGAAGGCGGGGAGCCTCACGTGATCCCCAACGCCGAGGGCGCCCGTACGACTCCCTCCGTGGTTGCGTTCACGAAGACCGGAGAGCGCCTGGTGGGCCAGGTCGCGAAGCGCCAGGCCATCACGAATCCTCAGAATACGATCTATTCGATCAAGCGTTTCATGGGGCGCAAGTTCGCCGAAGTCGCCGAAGAGGCGAAGAACGTCCCCTACGTCGTGAAGGAAGGAAAGAACGGCGAGGCGGTCATCCAGGTCGGAGACCGCACCTACACGCCGCCCGAGATCTCCGCGATGATCTTGCAGAAGATGAAGGAGACCGCGGAGGCCTACCTGGGCGAGAAGGTGACGGACGCGGTCATCACCGTCCCGGCCTACTTCAACGACAGCCAGCGCCAGGCCACGAAGGATGCCGGGCGGATCGCGGGCCTCGACGTGAAACGCATCATCAACGAGCCCACCGCGGCCGCGCTCGCGTACGGCCTCGACAAGAAGAAGGACGAGAAGATCGCCGTGTTCGACCTGGGCGGCGGCACGTACGACATTTCCGTGCTCGAGTTGGGCGAAGGCGTTTTCGAAGTGAAGTCGACCAACGGCGACACGCACCTGGGCGGCGATGACTTCGACAAGCGCGTGATCGACTGGCTCGCGGACGAGTTCAAGA
>JBGPMB010000153.1:0-6181 GCA_041486775.1 Candidatus Eiseniibacteriota bacterium
AAGCTCTCGATCTTCGCGCGCATGTCGTCCCGATCGAGGCGCTCCCGGAGGGCCGCGGAGTCGAGCGTGGGGCGCTTCTTCCGGCGGCGGATCATGCCGGGAGACAGATCCCGGGATAGCGCCGGCTCATGAACTCGGTCACGACCGTGCGCACCTCGCTCGGCGTGGAAAGACCCATGCACCGCTCGGCCAGCTCGCGCGCGTCGGGATACGTGGTCGCGCGAACGATGGTCTTGATCTCCGGCACGAGGTACGGGCTCACGCTGAATTCCTCGAGGCCCATGCCCACGAGCAGGACGGCGTACAGCGGCTCCCCCGCCATCTCGCCGCAGATCCCGACCGGGATGCCGGCCTTGTGCCCCGCGTCCACGACCGTCTTGATGGCGCGGAGCACGGCGGGGTGAAGCGGCTCGTAGATTTCCGCGATCGCCTCGTTCCCGCGGTCCACCGCCAGCGTGTACTGGATCAGGTCGTTGGTCCCAATGCTAAAGAAATCGGCCTCCTGCGCGAGCTGATCGATGCTGAACACCGAGGCGGGTGTCTCGATCATGATTCCCAGCGGCACCTTCGCCGCCATGGGGGCCCCTTCCTTCCGTAGCTGGACCTTGACGCGCTCCACGATCTCGCGCGCACGCCTCAAATCCTCGAGGCCGAGCACCATCGGGAACATGAGGCGCAGGTTTCCGTAGGCCGAGGCGCGGTAGATCGCGCGGAGCTGAGTGCGAAAGATCTCCTCGCGCCGAAGGGAGAAGCGGAGGCCTCGCATCCCGAGAAATGGATTCTTCTCGATGGGGGTTCCCAGATAGGAGGCGAACTTGTCCCCACCGACGTCCAGCGTGCGGATGTTCACCGGCTTGGGATTCATCGCCTCCACGATGGAGCGGTAGGCGTTGAACTGGGCGTCTTCGGTCGGGAGCTGCTTTCGCGCGAGGTAGAAGAACTCGGTCCGGTACAGACCGATCCCGTCGGCACCGTTCTCCAGAACGCTCGGAAGCTCCTCGGGCACCTCGAGGTTCGCGCCGAGGCTCAGGGGCCGCGCGTCGGCGGTCATGCAACGCTGGTCCTTGAGCTCCGTCAGCTTCGCGGCCAGCTCGCGGTAGCGGTCTCGCTTGCGCTCGTGCTCGGCGAGCGTCTCCTGGTCGGGATCGAAGATCGCGATCCCCCGCGTTCCATCCACGATGGCGATGACCCCCTGCTGGGCCGAATCCGTCGCGCCCTTGAGGCCGACGACCGCGGGGATGCCGCGCGCGCGCGCCATGATCGCCGTGTGCGAGGTGCGCCCTCCCACGTCGGTCGCGAATCCCAGCGCCATGTTCCGCGGCAGAAGCGCCATCTCGCTCGGCGGCAGATCGTTCGCGACGATGAGCGAGGGCTCGGTCAAGTCGCGCAGCGAATGCGCGCGGACGCCCCCGAGATGCGCGAGCACGCGCCGGCGCACGTCGCGCACGTCGATCGCCCGGCCCCGGATGTACTCGCCGTCCGCCTCGTCGAGGCGGCCCGCCACGGCGGTCAGGATCCTCCGGTACGCGAAGGCGGCGGGCTTGCGCTCGCGCTCGATGGCGGCCAGGGTCTGCGAGACCGCCTCGGGATCCTCGAGGATCTCGATCTGGGTGTCGAGAATCAGGGCCTGCTCTTCCCCCGTCTCGAGCGCGATCTTCTCGCGCAGCTCGCGCACTTCCTGGAGGCTCTGCTGGATGGCCCGGCCGAACTTCTCCTGCTCGGCGGCGATCGCCTGCGGCGGCAGGTCCCCGTCCTGGACCTCGATTTCCTCGGGATCCACGATGTGGACGGGACCGATTCCGATCCCGGGAGAGGCGGCTATGCCGTGGAGGAGGGTCACTCTTCGCCGAACTTGTTGTTCACCACGCGCACCAGCCCTTCCAAGGCTTCCGTCTCGTCCTTGCCCTCGGCCTTCAGGATGATCTTCGCGCCCATTTCGGCCGCGAGCATCATCACGCCCAGGATGCTCTTCCCGTTGACCTCCAGACCGTCCCGCACGACGAAGATGTGCGAGGCGAACTTCGCGGCCTCCTTCACGAACACGGAGCAGGCGCGCGCGTGCAGCCCGAGGCGGTTCTGAATCGTGACCTCCTGCTCCACCATCTTCGTTCGTGGCTCCCTAGACGCGGGTTGAGACGACCAGGGCCACGAGGGCCGCGGTGAGCGCGATCTCGATGCACCGCCCGGGCCAACGCCGGAGCGCCAGCGCGGAAACGATCCATCCCAGGGCGAACGGCGCGAGGACGGACGCCGTGTGGGCGAGGCCCAGTCCGGCCGGATCGGCGCTCTCCGTCATCGGCCAGAGCGTGAGGACCATCAAGGATCCGAACAGAAGCGCGCTCACGCGCTCGAAGAAGCCCCGGAGCGGCGCGAGCCGGAGCGAGTGCAAGAGCTTCCCCGGATCATCCGCCTGCTCATAGCCACGCCGCACACCGAAGATGCGATAGCTCAGCGCGACGGCATTGTACGTCAAAAGCGCGAGCAGCGGACACACCAGGACGCGAAGGTCGGGGCCGACCCGGTCCGCGAGCGGAAAGAGCGCCAGGCCCAGGATTCCGGCCAGCCCCGCGAGCGGCCGCAGCGTGACCCAGAAGAGCGGATCGCCGAGGGCCGCGAGCGGGCTCGCGAGCGACCGCTTCGCGTTTTCGATCGCCGCGTCGTCGATCGGGGCCCCCTGCGCGCGGCGCTCCTCGAGCCGGGCCGCGACGCCCAGCACGTAGCCCGACAGCACGGGATGGGTGCCGAAGAATCCCATGTGCCGCGCGAGCGCCTTCGCCCGCTCCCCCGCGTCCGCGTACAGCCGCCGGAGGGCGGGTAAGATCGCGAACGCGAACCCCGGCCCCTGCTGGCGCTCGGGCGCGAAGAGCGCCTGGAGGTAGAAGGAGCGCGACGTCATCTTCGCGAAATCGAGGCCATGGAGATGCGGCGCCGGAGCCGGGGTCGGCGCGGGGAGCGTGGCCGGCTCGGGATCGATCATTCTCCGCCTCCGTGCACGCGCAGCATCACGAGAAACGCAGCCAGGGCTCCCAACGCGGCCCACCGGAACCCGCGCCTGAAGACGCGAACGTGAGTGTGGAATCCCGATCCATAGGCCACGCCGAGGAGCACCGCGAAGACGAGCCCCGAGCGCGGACCGGTGAGGAACCGCGCGACGTACGGGAGCAGGACCGCGGCGGCCGCGACGCCCGCCACCGTGGCGGCCGCCGACCAGGTCGCGCCGCGCACGAAGAGCCTGCCCACGCCGCTCCAGTAGAGGGCCTCGAAGGAAACGAGCCGTCCCTCGAGCGCCAGCTCCTCCGCGCGGCGGGCGCTGACCTCGTTTCGGGCGCGCATCGAAGCCTCCATCCACCCTCCCACGACGGAGGCGAGAAGGCCGGCGATCGTTCCGAGCAGAACCCACACGATGCCCCCGGTGGTGAGCGGCAGGAAGGGATGCAGCCGCTCGAGGCTCAAGATCGCGACGGAAGCTCCGATCACGCCGGCCGTGGCCGTGTCGCGCGGGCGCTGAGCGGCGGGAAGCGCCGGATCGGTCAGGAGGAGCTGGAGCAGAACACCCACACCGAGCGGAATGCGCAGCGCCCAGAGCTCCCACGCGGGTCCGGGATTCAAGAGCGCCCCCGCGAGACACGCGCCCACGAGGGGCTGGCCGAGCATCAGATTCCAGCCGGCGGCCCGGTCGGTGGCGAGAACTCCACCCAGGAGCGCGATCCGCAGAAGCTCAGGCAGCATGGACCGCCTCCTCCACGCGCGCGCGAATCAGGACCGGCGCCGCCTCTCCGGGGTTGAGGAAGCCGATCAGGAAGGCCGTGCCCTGGTACACGCGCTCGGCGCCGGCCTCGGAGAGCGAGACGGTCTCGACCGGAGACCACTCCACGCGCGCCGCGGGTGTGAAGGAGAGCGTGAGCGCGACCCCTAGGTACTCGGCGTCCTCGAGACGGATCGAGGTCACCCCGTCCACCCCGCCGGTGGACCCGGGCGCTGTGATCCGCGGATCCCTCCCCGCGATCACGAGACGGCGACCGGGCGCATCGGGTGTGAGCAGGCTCAAGTTCCATTCGCTGAGGAGCCAGCCCTGGGCGGGCGCGCCGGCGAATCGAACCTCGAACTCACGCTCGTCCCGACCCGGCGCGATCTCCTTCACGATCGAGGCGCGCGCGTGGGCATGTGATCGAAGGCGGATGAGAGGCGACCCCGCGCGAACGGTAGGCGTCGCCTCCGGCGCAAACGGGACGTCCACGGGACCGGCCCCGATCGCGCCGCGGAGCCCTCCCTTCGCTTCCACCTCGGCGGCGGAGCGCACCCACTCCTGGGAGGCGCATCGTGCGCGCTCGTCGTACTCGAGGAGCCGCTCCAGCCCCGGCTCCTTGACCGAGATCGCGCCGTGGATGGTCTCCGGTGCCTCCCCGGACGCGTCGTGGGAGCCGCCTGCCGCGCCGGAGCCCGATCTCGCCGCGCGCCGTGAAGCCTCCTCGACGCGGGCGTGATACGCCTCCCGCCGCCGCGCGATGACCCCCGCGAAATCGAAGGGGCGGCTCCGATCCGTGATTTCCACGATCGCGCCTCCGTCCTTCGCCACCGCGACCGAGATCCGCGGCGACTTGAGCCTCCACTCCTCTTCCCCGTCTTCGAGAACCCATCCGGGGGAAGCCCCCTGAAGCGAATCCGCGATGGAGTCCGCGCGGAGCATGTGCGCGCGGACGGCTTCCCGCAAGTGAGGGAGATAGAATCCGCCGAAGACCCCGTGCCAGTAGGGGCAGTTGCACTGCGCGCGGTGGATCTCCTTCCTCGCCTCGTCGTATTGCTCCTGAGCGAGGCAGGAACGGCGCGCGTGCTCGACCCGGGCGCTCACCTCGCCCACGCGGCGGTGGAGCCGGCGCGACTCGGGGTAACGGGCGAAGAACTCGCGCCAGGTTCCCGTGGCGATGCGGCGCGCCAGCTCCGGCTTCCCCTGGCTCTCGAGCCACCGCTGGTCCTCCTCGACGCGCGCCTGCGTCTCGGGCGGGAGCGCCCAGAGCATCATCTCGGGGTAGCTCGCGGCGGGCAGCGCGATGCGCCGCGTGGGCCGTGCCGCGTCCCACGCCTCTCCCAGCGGCAAGGACTCCACGCCGCGGCGCTCCTCGAGCGCGGTGAGCCAGGCCGTGAGCCAGCCCTGCCCGTACACCCACTCGTGGGTGTGCGGCCAGATCCCGAACTTCTCTCCGTCGTCGCCGAACACGCGCACGTCCCCGGGCGACCCCGGGCTCGCGCGGAAGAACTCGAGGAGCTCGGGCACGGGCTGAAAAGGGATCCGGTAGCGGAGCTCGCGCTCGATGGGATAGACGCCGACCCCGCCCATCGTGGACTCCACCGCGTAGGGCTCGTGCAGCAGGCGAGGTTCCGCCCCGGCGAGAAGAAAATGATGATCGTCCAGGAGCGTGTACTCGATCCCGGCGCGCGCCAAGGCGTCCGGAAGGTCGGGCTCCCACACGCGCTCCGCGAGCCAGGCTCCGCGGGGCGTGACGCCGAAGCGCGCCTTGAGATACGCCGCCATCCGCTCGAGCTGCCCTTGCTGATCCCAGGGAGGGATCACCGCGAGGATCGGCTCGTAGAAGGCGCCGGACAGAAGCTCGACCTGCCCGCGCGCGACCAGGGCGCCCAGCGCGTCCAGGAGCCGAGGGTCGTGCGATTCCAGCCACTCGAGGAGCGAGCCGGACCAGTGCATCGAGAGCCTTACGCCGGCGTGATCCGCGAGGGCGTCGAGGAACGGGCGGTACGCGCGCTCCACCGCATCCGCGAACACCGAATCGAAATTGCCGACGGGTTGGTGATTGTGGATCGCGATCGCGATCCGTGCCGGTACTACCGCCGAGGCCGCGCTCCCCCGGCCCCCTCGCGCAGCGGCTCGCGCCGGTGGGCCGGGTTGGTCGGGCGGTCCGGCGCCGTGAGGCGCACGCCGAGCGCCGCCAGCGCGCGCAGCTCCTCGCGGTCTTTGCCGTCCAGGTAGACGTACGGAAAGAGGGCCGACTTGCCCGCCGCGTGGTGGAGCCCGCCGACATTCACTTCCACCAGCGGGAACCCTCCCTGCTTGAGCCGGAGCGGCTCTTCGATGCCCGGAAAGAGGAGGATCGAGCGCTCGGCCTCGATGGTGCGCCGCGTCGCGTCGAGGAGCGTTTCCTCGATGGAGAGTACCAAGGCGCGCGTG
>JBGPMB010000154.1:0-6159 GCA_041486775.1 Candidatus Eiseniibacteriota bacterium
CAGGATTTCGTGGTCGAGGACCTCTCGAACTGGTACGTGCGGCGGTCGCGGCGGAGGTTTTGGAAAGCCGGAGACCCTTCCGATAAGAGAGCAGCGTACGATACACTGTTCGGCTGCCTCGAGACGGTGGCTCGTCTCCTGGCTCCGTACACACCCTTCGTTTCCGAGGAGCTGCACCAGAGCCTCGTGAGGCCCGCCTACCCCGAGGCTCCGAAGAGCGTGCACTGGTGCGACTATCCGGTCGCGGACCGGGCGCAGATCGACGAGGGGCTGGAACGGGCCATGGAGCTGGCGCTCAAGGTCGTGAACCTGGGACGCGCCGCGCGAAACGCCTCCTCGCTCCGCGTCCGGCAGCCCCTGCGGCGGCTCGCGGTGGCCGGGCTGGGAGAGCGTGAGCGGAAGCTGGTGGCCGAGGTCCGGGAGCTGATCACGGACGAGCTGAACGTGAGGGAGATCGTGTTCCCGTCCGATCGGGGCGAGCTCTTGCAAATAGCCGTGAAGCCGAACTATCCCGTGCTGGGCAAGAAGGCCGGACCCGCCATGAAGGAACTGGCGTCCAAGGTCCAGTCCGCCCCGCCGGGTGAAATCCGGGCCGCGATCGCGAGCGGAGGGTGGGAGGTGGAGGCGGCGGGTCAGCGGTTCACGCTGGTCGAGGAGGACGTTACGGTGCATGAGTCCTCGCGCGCGCCCTGGGTGGCGCAAGCGGACGGGTCCATGGCGGTTGCCGTGGACACGACCCTCGACGAGGAGCTTCGCGCCGAGGGTCTGGTCCGGGAATTCGCGCATCGGATCCAGACGATGCGCAAGAATGCCGAGTTCGACGTGACCGACCGGATTCGTCTTTTCTGGGAGCTGAGCCCCGGTCTGCTGGCCGCGGCCACGCGTCACGAGCAATTCATTCGCGAAGAGGTGCTGGCAGAGGAGGTCGTATCCCGCGCGCCGGGAAACGGCCCCTCGGAGGAATGGACTTTCGACGGCGAACGGGCCCGCGTTGGGATCGAGCGGGTCCACAAAGGAGGGTGAGCGGTTGCTTACCAAGAAGGATCTCAAGCATTTCGAAGAGCGGCTCCTCGACGAGCGCAAGAAGCTCTTGAGCCAGCTCGGTTATCTCGAGAAGGCGATGGGGCAGACCCAGCGCGATTCCTCGGGCGATCTTTCGGCCTATTCTTTCCACATGGCGGACATGGGCACCGACGCCATGGAGCGCGAAAAGGCATTTCTCTTCGCCTCGGCGGAGGGCCGGCAGCTGATGAGCGTCGACGAGGCGTTGCGCCGCCTGTACCGCAGCGAGTACGGCATGTGCGAGACCTGCCAGAAAGAGATCGGCAAGCAGAGGCTCGACGCCATGCCCATGGCGAACCTCTGCGTGCAATGTCAGGAGAAGCAAGAGAAGGCGCCGAACAGCGCGCGCGGATGACCTCCCGTATCGGGACGTTTCTGGCCTGCGCGGCGGCGGTGCTCGCCCTCGATCAACTCACGAAGGCGATCGCTTCGGCGCATCTCATCCCGGGGGAGCCCGTGCCGCTCCTCGGGCAATTCCTGAGATTGACGCTCGTGCACAACACCGGAGCCGCGTTCGGCCTCTTTCCCGGAAGCCGCCTGCCCTTCATCCTGGTCTCCGTGCTCGCGATCGCGGTGGTGCTCTACCTGTTCGCGCGCGACGCCTATCGCAGTCTCATGAACCGCGTCCTCCTCGGGTGTATTCTGGGAGGCGCGCTCGGCAACCTCGTGGATCGCATCCGATGGGGGAGAGTCGTCGATTTCATCGACGTGGGCTTAGGCTCGGTCCGCTGGCCCGTATTCAACGTCGCGGACTCAGCCGTCACCTTGGGAGTGATCCTGCTTGCCTGGAACCTCGCCCGATCCGGCCGCACCGACTCCGATCTCGAAAGTCCACCCGGTTCCGACTTCGCGCGCGGGTGAGCGCCTGGATCGCTTTCTAACCGAAGTCGAGCACTCGCTCTCTCGCTCCGCGATCCAGCAGCTGATCGACGCGGATTGCGTGCGGGTGAACGGCGCTCCGGCCCGCGCGAGCCGGCGCGTCAAGGTCGGCGATGTGATCGAGGTCACGCGCCCTCGGCGCGTTCCCACCCGCCTCCTGCCCGAGGACATCCCGCTCACGGTCGTCTACGAGGACGACTCGCTGGCCGTGATCGCGAAGCCCGCGGGCATGGTGGTCCACCCCGCCGTGGGGCATCGCACCGGAACCCTGGTCCACGCGCTCCTCCACCGCTACGGGGCGCTCCCCAGCTCCTCCGGACTCGAGCGGGCGGGCCTGGTGCACCGGATCGACAAGGGCACCTCCGGCCTCCTGATCATCGCGCGCACGGAAGCCGCGCACCGCGAGCTGGCGCGGCAAATCGAGGCGCGCGAGGTGCGGCGCGTCTACCGCGCGCTCGTCTGGGGCCGGCTCCGCCAGAAGGAAGGGCGCATCGAGGCGTCCCTCGCGCGGAGCGTCCGCGACCGGAAGAAGTTCGCGGTGGTCACGCGCGGCGGCCGCTTTGCCGCAACCCGCTACCGGGTCGAGAGGGAGTACACGTATCTCTCCGAGCTTTCGCTCACGCTCGAGACCGGGCGCACGCACCAGATCCGGGTCCACTTGGCGCATCTGGGGCATCCCGTGTTCGCGGACCCGGAATACGGCGGCCGTCGCGGTCCGCTGCTCCGGCTTCAGCCGGCACAGCGCTCCCAGGCGGCCCTCCTTCTCTCCGAGATGGATCACCAGGCCCTCCACGCGGAGCGGCTGGCCTTTCGCCACCCCGCGTCGGGAGAGCCGATGGAATTCACGGTTCCGGTTCCGCCCGACTTCGAGGCGGTGCTTCGGGTCTTGGCGTGCGAGTCCTAGGCGTGGACTTCGGCCTGAGGCGCCTCGGGATCGCGCTGAGCGACGAGGGGGCTTCCCTCGCGACGCCGCTGCGCGTGGTCGAGATCGCCTCCGTTCGGGACGCGCCCGAAGCGGTGGCGGCCGCGGCCACGGATTCGGGCGCCGAGACGGTGGTCGTGGGAGTTCCTTTGGGGCTCGAGGGAGAGGAGCGCCGCCGGGAGGTCCGCCGCGTGGAGCGCTTCGCTCGGGCGCTTCGGAAGGGCTCGGGGCTCACGGTGTTCCTGGTGGACGAGAGCCTGAGCACGCGCGAGGCTGGGGAGCGGGCGCTGGAAGCGGGACGCGGCGACCGCGATCCGGCGCTCCATGCTCACGCGGCAGCCCTCATCCTCCAACGCTGGCTCGACCGTCCGCGGAAGACCAAGCCGTGAAGCGCCGCCACCGGATTCGCCGGACGCTCCTCCTCGGGAGCATCGTTGGGGTCGTCCTGCTTTCGGGCATCCTCTTCTTTCCGGCCTCGGTCACGCGAAATTACCAGACGCGCGAGGTGCTGATCCCGCGCGGCGCGGGCGTCGAGACCATCGCGGGGATCCTCAAGGCCAACGGCCTGGTCCAGAGCCCCACGCTCTTCGTGCTCGCCGCGCGGGTCTTGGGCCACGACCGGAAGCTCAAGGCGGGGCGCTACACGATCCCGGTCGGCGCGAGCATCTATCGCATCCTGCGCCAGCTCTCCTCGGGGATGGGGAAGAACGACATGGTCACGGTTCCCGAGGGGCTTCGGACCGATGAGATCGCGCGCATCCTGGCCACTCAGGCCAAGATCGATCCCTCGCGGTTCCTCGCGCTGACCCGGGATTCCGCCTTCGCCGCCTCCCTCGGCGTGCCGGCGAATAGCCTCGAGGGGTACCTCTACCCGGACACCTACCCCTTCTACCCGCTCCTCTCGCCCGATGAGGTCGCCCGGGTCATGGTGGGCCGCTCGCTTCGCATCTTCGAGGAGGAGATGGGCCTTCCGGGCGGGCGACAGGGGCTCACCCTGCACCAGCTCGTCACGCTCGCGTCGATCGTCGAGGCCGAGGCGGCCATGCCCTCCGAGCGCCCCCGCATCGCGGCGGTCTTCTACAACCGGCTCAAGCAGGGTATGATGCTCCAGTCCGACCCGACGGTGACCTACGCGCTCGGGATCTCTCGAAACCGGGTCTTCTACAGCGATCTGAACGTGAAATCGCCGTACAACACCTATCGAAATCGCGGGCTTCCGCCGGGGCCGATCGACAGCCCGGGGCGCGCCGCGCTCCACGCCGTCCTCTTCCCGCTTCCCGATACGACCGAGATGTATTTCATGGCGCGCGGGGACGGAACCCACATCTTCTCGAAGACCTGGGAACAGCACCTGGCGGCGATCGCGCACGTCCGCGCCGTGGCGAAGGCCGAATCGACGACGGCCGTGTTCGCGGGACCGCTTCCGCCGCCCCCCGCGCTCCGGGCCGCTCCCGATTCCGCGGAGCCCGCTCTTCGCTCGACGATCGTGAGCGCGTCCGGGAAGCGCCCGGCGCATGGGACCATGGGCCCCACCCTCCCGGACAAGGGGACGAGGGCGCCGAAGAAGGCGAGGTCGCGTCAAGCCGGCCCTCCGGCCCCGTCCCAGCCGTCCACCGCGCCGCCCAAGACCCCGAAGCACAAGAAGCACGTGGTGAAGCCCTGAGCGAAGCCAAGGCCGCGTTCTTCTCCCGCTCGGGCTCCGGTTCGACGGTCCCGGATGACCTCCAGGCGAAGCGCGCCCGCCTCGAGGGGATCCTGCGCGGCCTCGGGCGCGTGCTGGTCGCCTATTCCGGCGGCGTGGATTCGGCGGTTCTGCTGGCCGAGTCCCATCGTGTCCTGGGCGAGGGGGCGTGCGGCGTCATCGCGCAGAGCCCTTCGCTTCCGGCGGCAGAGCTGGAACAGGCCCTGGCCCTCGCCCGGGAGAGGGGGATCCCGGCGCGCGTGATCCAAACCAAGGAGATGGATCGCTCGGAATATCGCGCCAATCGCCCCGACCGCTGCTTTCACTGCAAGACCGAGCTCTTCGAAAGGCTCGAGGGCTTGGCCCGCGAGGAGTCCTGGGACGCGATCGCCTACGGCGCCGTCACCGATGATCTGGGAGACGTGCGGCCCGGCATGGCAGCGGCCGAGCGCCATCGGATCTGCGCGCCGCTTCTCGAGGCCGGGCTCTCGAAGGTGGAGATCCGCATGCTGGCCCGCCGCCTCGGGCTACGTGTATGGGACAAGCCGCAGTCGGCTTGCCTCGCGTCGCGGATTCCGCACGGCTCCGAGGTGACCGAGGAAAAGCTGAAGCAGGTCGAGGTAGGGGAGGCAGCGCTCCGGGCCCGTCTGGGGCTCCGGGTCGTGCGGCTGAGGCACGAGGGCGCCAAGGCCCGCATCGAGGTGGATCCGGCCGACTTGCCTCGCCTGCAGCGGCCTGAGGAAAAAGGGGCTATTCTCACGATCGTGAAGGAATTAGGATTCAGCGAGTTGGAAATCGACCCGCGGGGGTACCGCCGGGCCGATCCTTTGCCCCCCACCGTCCAGGAGGATTGAGCGATGCCCACACCCGCCGAGATCCGCCGGCAGCGCCGGGGCCCGGGAGCGCGGCCCACCGAGGGGCCAAACGTCGAGATCCCATTCGGGAAGAAGAATTACCTGATTTTCGGGCTGGCGGCCGTCGTCATCCTGGCGGGATACATCGCCCTCTCCAAGGGCTCCATAACTCTAGCTCCCATATTGCTTTTGCTGGGGTACCTGGTTCTCATCCCCATGGGGATCCTGGCGAAGTGAGGGCAAGGGCGAATAGCTCAGTTGGTAGAGCACTTGCCTTACACGCAAGGGGTCACAGGTTCGAGCCCTGTTTCGCCCACCAAATTGCCCCCTGAACGCGCGTTAGGGCGTTCTTCCGCTTGACTTTGCTTCGGCTGCATGGTAGACTCTTTTCTGTTCGGCAATAGTCAGTCCGGCAACACTCTGTCAATAAGAGCCCTGGAGCGCGACCAAGCATTTGGGACTCTTATAAATAGTTTGAACCAAGGATCATCACAAAGATTGCTCGAAAGGAGGTGTTTCTTACCGCCACGGCAATACGCCTACCACCTTTGTGTACGCAGCAGACCTCTGCATCCCTGTGCTAGTACGCAGCAGTTGAGACCGTAGGAGGTGTGATGATGTTGAAAGTGGCCAAGCTGGGCATTGCGATGGCCGTACTTGCGGTTCTGATCGTCCCGGCCGCCTATGCAGGAGTGCCGGATGTGACGCAGTCGTACTACGTGCCGCAGTCGGGGTCGCTCACGACGCCGACGGAAGGCGCG
>JBGPMB010000155.1:0-6114 GCA_041486775.1 Candidatus Eiseniibacteriota bacterium
CGCCGTCCGGATCGGTCCCCGTAATGACCTGATCCGCCGTGACTCCCTCGTTCACCGTCATGTTCGCGGGCTGATTGAGCGTCGGAGGGCGATTAATGTTGTTCACCGTGATGGTGAGCGACTTGTCGTTGTTCGCCGTCCCGTCGCTGGCGCGGACCGTCGCCCCCGCCGTCCCGGAGTCCGAGAATCCCGGTGCCAAGTGGATATTGCCCGTCGCAGTTCCGGTTCCAGGCGTCGTTGTGGTGACCGATGCGTACGTCGGACCCGAAACCAGCGAGAACGTCAGCGCCTGATTGTCGGCATCGGTGGCGTTCAGCGTCTGATCCGCCGTGGAGCCTTCGTTCACGGTCATGTTCGCGGGTTGCGTCAGGACCGGCGGGTTGTTCGTCCCCGCGACGACCGTGACCTGGAATGACTTCGAATTGCTGAGAGCGCCTGGGTCGGTGGCCGTGACCGTGACGCTGTAGGGCGAACCCGCCGCGGCGCCCGCCCCGGGCGCGAGGTGGACGTTGCCCGAAGTCACCGTGGAGGTGGTGACCGTGACGAACGTCTGGCTCGAGGCCTTCGAGAACGTCAGCGGGTCACCGTCGGGATCGCTCCCGATCACGGTCTGATCCGCGGTCGCGCCTTCCGTCACCGTCATGTTCGCCGGCTGGGTGAGCGTCGGCGCACGATTCACGTTGTTCACCGTGATATTGAAGGACTTGTCGCTGAAGAGAGCGTTCAAGGGATCCTGGTCCGTGGCGCGGACGGTCGCCGCCGCGGTGCCGGCGTTGTTGAAGCCGGGTCCGAGGTGGACGATCCCCGTCGTGGCGGTGCCCAGGAGAATCGACATGTAGGGCGGCCCGGCCACGATCTGAAACGCGAGCGACTGACCGTCCGGATCGGATCCCGAGATGGTCTGCTCGGCCGTGGAGCCCTCGTTCACCGTCATGTTGTTCGGCTGGTTCAAGGTCGGAGCGCGATTGGTGTTCACGATCGTGAGCTGGGTCGAGGTGTTGCTGGTTCCACCGGCGCCGTCGTTCACGAGCCAGTTGATGCCGTAGACGCCCGCGTCGGTGAAGCTCGGGGTCCCCGAGATCGTGGCGGTATTGGGCGAGGTCCCGGGACTCGAGCTGAAGGTCAGGAAGGCGGGCACCCCGGTCTGGGTGATGGTAAGCGTGTTTCCCGCGTCGGGATCCGTCGCCGTCGCGGTGACCGGCGTGATCGTCACGTTCTCGTCCCCGGTGGCCGTAGCGGGAGCGGTGATCACCGGCGGCGAGTTGCCGCTCGACGAAAGCGCGCCGTCCCAATCGAACCAGTCACCCGTGATTCCACTCACGGCACCGCACGGATCGGCCGGATCACCGACGGCGTACGTATTCAGGAAGTTGAAGCCGTCGCACTCAGTGGCAAACCCGGTGCCGAACCCGAAGGGATCCAGCGCCCCGGCGCCGACCTGCAAGCCGATGGAGGGGTCGCCCGTCAAGGGCGTAACCGGAAGCGTACCAATCGTCACCAGGCCCGCGGCGGTGAACGAGCCCGTCGGGCGGAATTGGACGATCTCGATCTCTGTGGAACTCGTGAGCGCCGCTTGGAGGTCCGTGTAGGCAGCGTCCGAGGCGGTGAACGTGCCCCACGTGACGGTGCCCCCCGAGGCCTTGAGGTCCAGGGTGTATCCGAACATGTCCAGCGGCTGACCCGTGGTAGACGCCCCGCATCCATTCGCGTTGGTATGCGAGTTACATGTTTGGAGTGACGCGTTCTTGTCGTGGTTCGTATTGAGCGTGATGGTCAGGATGGTCGTCCCTGTAGCGCGCATCCTGGTGTTGTCGATCGGATTGTCGGTGGTGATCTTCATGTACTGCGCTGATGCGGAACCAGCGAAGAACATCGAGACCAGAAGTCCCAGAGTTAGATTCCGTACCGCAAACTTCATGAACCCCTCCTTAGCAAGATGGATGGACGGCAGTACGTAAACCTATGAGGGATACTCGGAATCAGGATGATGCGGAAGCGCCCTCCGGCAGGGTAGATGCGCAGCCGGCCGGGCGCTACGTGCGTACCAGTGAGCAGTGGGGGGGAATCTCACTAATACCCGTCGGCTGTGCGTGCTGTGACACCTGAGTTGTCAGAACCGCAAATAATCTAGCACATCGGCGGCCGCATTTCAAGCACTAGAAACGAGATAAAGCGGTTTTGGGTAGGAAATCCCGGCTTACGTGCGGGCGGAGGCGCGTCGGCGCGCCGACTGGCGGACCCAATCCCCTTGCTCGCGAGTTCCGACGCCGCTGTCGGTCCCGGTGGACTTGAGCTTCCCGGTAGCGAAGAGCTCGGCGACGGAGCCCTCGATCAGCTCAGCGCCCTCGACCTCGCCGAGGTAAGCCAACAACATTTGTGCCGCGAGGATAGCTCCGATGGGCGAGGCCACGTTCCGCCCCGCGTGCTTGGGCGCGGAGCCGTGAATCGGCTCGAACATGGAGACCCGGCCCGGATGGATGTTGCCGGAGGCGGCGATTCCCATCCCTCCCTGAACGGCCGCGCCCAGGTCGGTGAGGATGTCACCGAACATGTTCGAAACGACGACCGTGTCGAAACTCTCGGGATTCTTGACCATCCACATGCACGCCGCGTCGATGTAGGCGTGATCGCGGGTGATCTCGGGGTACTCCCGGCCCACCTCCTCGAACGCGCGGGTCCAGATGTCCATCGCCCCGACGGCGTTGGCCTTGTCCACGAGGGTGAGCTTCCGCGACTTCGCCCGGGAGCGCGCGAGGTCGAAGGCATAGCGGATGACCCGCTCGACGCCCTTCCGCGTGAAGATCATCTCCTGGACCGCCACCTCGTCCGGGGTTCCCTTCTTGAGGAAGCCGCCGATCCCGGCGTACACGTCCTCGGTGTTCTCCCGGACGACCACCATGTCGATCTGCTCGGGGGTCTTCCCCTTGAGTGGGCAGAGGTCGGCGGCGTAGAGCTTGATGGGCCGGAGATTCACGTACAGGTCCAGGCCGAAGCGGATGCCGGAGATGATGGCGCGCTCCAGCATCCCGACGGGAAGTCTGGGATCGCCGATCGCGCCCAGCAGGATGGCGTCCTGCCCGCGCATTTCCTCGAGGGCCGACGGGGGGAAGGTTTCCTTGGTCTTGAGATAGTGCTCGGCGCCGAAGGGATAGTTCGTGAGCTCGAGACCGAATCCCCGGATCTCTCCGATGAGGCGAAGCGTCTCCACGGCCTCACGGGTGACCTCGGGGCCGATCCCGTCTCCGGGCAGCACCGCAAGCCGGTAGGTCTTAGCCAACGCGGGCCGTCCGTTGCGTCTTCTTGAACTCACCGACGAGCAAGACCAGCTCCGCGTCCTCGAACACCGTCTCGCGCTGCTTCGCGAGCTTGAAGAGATGCTCGACCAGCTTGGGGTCCGGCTCCTCGCCGTGCTCGACCAGCCAGTACACCACGTTCGATTCCCCGCACATCGGACCGACGTCGATCTTCTGCTTGAGCCCGAGCCAAGCCGCGGGGACGCTGGAGTAGACGCGGTCGGCCAGCCAATCGTCCCCCTTCTTCCTAGCCTTGATCACCGCCGCGGCGTGCACTCCGGTCGCGGTTCGGAAGGCATCCTTCCCCAGCGCGGGGTAGTTGTAGGGGATCGGCACGCGGCAGGAACGCGAGATCAGCTCGCAGTACTCGGGGAGCGCCGAGAGATCGCTATCCAGCCAGCCCAGCAATTTCAGATTGATCAGGATGAGATCCAGAGGCGCGTTCCCCACGCGCTCCCCGATGCCCAGGATGGTGCCGTGCACCCGGTCCGCGCCGGCTCGGAGCGCGGCGAGCGCGTTCGCGACGCCCAGGTCGCGGTCGCGATGCCCGTGCCAGTCCACGCCCACCTTCTCCCCCGTTCCGTCGACGACCTCACGCATGAACCGAACGACGCGCGCGGCGCCCTCCGGGGTGGCGTGCCCCACCGTGTCGGAGACGCAGACGCGGCGCGCCCCGCACGCGATGGCGGTGGTGTAGAGCTTGCGCAGGATCTCGGGCCGGGCGCGCGTCGTGTCCTCGGTCACGTACATCACCGGCACGCCGTGCTGGACCGAGTAGGTCACCGCCTCCTCGGTGTGCCGGAGCATGCGGTCCAAATCCCAGTCCTCGGCGTATTGTCGGATGGGGCTCGAGCCGATGAAGGTCGCGGCCTCGATTCGAAGACCCGCCTTCTGCGAGATGTCGATGATGGGATCGATGTCGGCCTTGAGAGTGCGCGCGGCGCAGTAGGGCTCGATCTTCAGCTTCGCGCTCACGATCTCGCGCGCCAGGGCGAGCGCGGCTTCCTTGGCCCGGGGGCCCGCGCCCGGGAGCCCGATGTCGTTTCCATGGATGCCGATCCGCGCCTGCAAATGGAGCGCCAAGATCTTGTCGGCGATGGGAGGGTCGGCGACCGAGGGAGACTGCAGGCCGTCGCGCAGGGTCTCGTCCACCACCTGGACCGGACGCGGAGGACGCTCCGGAGCGGCATCCCCCACGTTCCAATCGTAGATGAGATCCCGCTCGCTCGGATTCTTCACGGCAAGGCTTCCACCACGGCGGCGATTCCCTGACCCCCGCCGATGCAGGCGGTGGCCACGCCCCAGCGCTTCTTCCGGCGGCGGAGCTCGTAGAGGACCGTGAGGAGGAGCCTCGTTCCGGTCGCGGCCAGAGGGTGACCCAGCGCGATGGCGCCGCCGTTCACGTTCGTCTTCTCGCGCGGATTGCCCAGCTCCTTCTCGACCGCCAGGTATTGCCCCGCGAAGGCCTCGTTGATCTCGAAGAGATCGACGTCTTCCACGGTCAGGCCCGCCTGCTTCAGCGCGGCGCGCGTCGCCGGGACGGGTCCGATGCCCATCTGGTCCGGATCGACCCCCACGGTGGCCCAGGAGACGAGCCTTCCCAGGGGCTTGAGATCGCGCTTCTCCGCGTGCCGGGCGCTGGTGATCACGAGCGCCGCGGCGCCGTCCACGATTCCGCTCGCGTTCCCCGCCGTGACGAAGCTCTC
This sequence comes from Candidatus Eiseniibacteriota bacterium, assembly GCA_041486775.1. GTDB lineage: Bacteria > Eisenbacteria > RBG-16-71-46 > SZUA-252 > SZUA-252 > WS-7. The sequence goes on from JBGPMB010000155.1 coordinate 5,000, forward strand.
CTTGCCGAACGCGGGCGGGAGCTTGCCGAGTCCCTCGAGGGTGGCGCCCTCGAAGCAATGATCGTCCTTCTCCACCTTCTTCGCGTCCTTGCCCGGGAGCGTCACCGCGACGATCTCCTCGCTGAGAAGGCAGGAGTCGATCGCCCGCCGGCCCTCGGTGATGCTCCGGAGCGCGTAGGCGTCCTGCTCCTCGCGGCTGATCTTGTAGCGCCGCGCCAGATTGTCGGAGGTCTGCGCCATGTAGCAGCCGCAGTAGGTATCGTGCAATGCGACCATGAGCGAATCCTCCAGCGCGCCCTGCCCCAGGCGGATCCCGCTCCGCGCCCCGCGGATCACGAAGGGCGCCTGGCTCAGGTTCTCCATGCCCCCCGCGAGGACGAAATTGGCTTCGCCGAGGAGGATCATCTGCGCCGCGCTGATGACCGACTGGACGCCGCTTCCACAGAGGCGGTTCACGGTCAGGGCCGGAACCGGAACCGGCACGCCCGCCTTGAGGGCCACGTGGCGCGCTCCGTAGAGCGCGTCGCCGCTGGTCTGGAGCGCGTTCCCCATCACGACATGGTCGATGATGTCGGCCGGCACGTTGGAGCGCTCGAGCGCCGCCTTCGCGGCGGCTGCGCCCAGATCGATCGCCGAGACGTCTTTCAGAAGGCCGCCCGGCTTGCCGTTTCCGGCGCGGCCGCCCACCCATTCGGTCATCGGGGTTCTCGCCCCGTTCAGGATCACCACTTCTTCGCGCGCCATTTCGTTACCCGCTTTCCTTAGTCCGCTACTTTCCGTACTCGTAGAAGCCGCGACCCGACTTCCGCCCCATGTACCCCGCGAGCACCATGCGTTTCAGGAGCGGCGGCGGGGCGAACTGGGGCTGACGGAACTCCTCGAACATGATGTTGGCGATGTAGTAGGTCGTGTCAAGGCCGACGAAGTCGAGCAGCGTCAGGGGCCCCATAGGGTAGCCGCAGCCCAGCTTCATCCCGTTGTCGATATCTTCCCGCGACGCGACCCCCGATTCAAGCAGCCGGACCGCATCCAGGAGATAGGGAACCAGGAGCCGGTTCACGACAAACCCAGGCGTGTCCTTGCAGACGACCGCTGTTTTCCCGAGCTGCTCGACG
>JBGPMB010000156.1:0-6099 GCA_041486775.1 Candidatus Eiseniibacteriota bacterium
CGGGCTACTGCGTGTGACCACCGGGCGCCGCTTCGACGGTGCGCGCCTCGCGATCCGGACCCCCGAAGCGATGGTCCACGTCACCGGCACCACGCTCGCCGTGATCGCGGAGTCCACCGGCACCAGCGTCTGCGTGCTGGAGGGCACCACGCACGTGCGCCCGCACCGAGGCACGATGACCCGCGTCCACGCCGGCTCGACCTGCGAGGTGGCGCGCGGCACCGCCACGTCGAGGATGCGCGAGATGCGCGAGGCCGAGCGCCCGAAGCTGTTGGATCTCAGGGACCGGCTGCAGGCGGTGATGAACTAGGCGTGGACGTAACTGAAGTGCCCCCGTATTGTGCAGCCCGATGCGGCCTCCCTCAAGGAAGACGCGGTGGCCTCGGGCAAACAGCCTCCCCGTTCTCGCAGCGTTCGCCGTCTGGGCCTTCTGCCTCCAGCCGGGACGGGCGTTTGCGGTCTACGACCCCCTCGAAGAAATCCCGGTCGAGAGCCCCCTGTACGGCGACATCGAGTCGCTCGCGCTTCGATTCGGCGCGAGCGGATATTTCGTCGACCGGCGCCCCTGGACCCGGGGCGAGGCACTCGCGTATCTCGAGGATCTGACGTCGAGAGAGCCGTCCTCGAAGGACGACCCTTCGTTCGCACGGCTGGAGCGTGAAGTATCGCCGGCCGCCGAGGGGGCGCGCGCCCCTGCCTGGACCCTGAAAGACGACGAGAGCCGCCTCGAGATTTCGCCTTATGCCGCCCTGCTCTACCAGGAGAACCGCGCGGGGCGCCCGACCGTGAACCGCGACTACCGGGTTGGAGCACAGGTGAGCGCCCACGCGGCGCGGCGCCTTCTCCTGTTCACGGATATCTACGCCGGGACCGCGTCGCGAGGAGCCCACGGCACTCCGAACTTCGGCACCAAGTTCGCGGTCGCGGAGGGCATCGATTTCAATTTCTGGCTCGACCGCGCCTACGTCGCGCTGGAGGGCGCCGACAAACCGCACAGGATTCGCGCGACGCTCGCGCATTCGTGGGTCCGGTGGGGACCCGGCGTGACCGGTACGCTGGGCGTCTCGGATGCGGCGCCGGCGATCGACCGACTCGGTTTCGATCTCGGCATCGTGCGCAACCTTCAAGTCTCGTGGTTCGTTTCGAGCCTGGATCCCGTGTCTCAACGATACTACGCGGCTTCCCGCATGAGCGTCCGTCTCGGCGACCGGCTGGAGTTGGGGTTCGGCGAGGAAGCGCGCTTCGACGGTTCCGACCAGATCTTCTATTACCTCATCCCGGGTTACCCCTACACCTTCATCGAAAAGCGGGTGGACGCATTCACGTCCGGAACGGATTCCACGAACAAGTTCACGAAGAACAACGTGATGGCATCCGCGGACTTCAGCTTGAAGCTGACGCGCGCGCTGCGCTGGTACGGCGAATTCCTTCTCGACGACTATTCGATCTCGTCCACCTTCAAGCCGAAGCAGATCGGTTGGCAGACTGGCCTCCATTCGGCGCGCGCGCTCGATGCGCGGCGGATCCTCACGGCGCGCGCCGAGTACACGCGGATCTACAACTTCGTCTACACCGTCTGGCACGGCCACGACTTCGAGCTGGCGGGACAACCGCTTGGTTACCCGCTCGGACCCGACGCGGAACAGGCTTGGGGGAAGGTCCAGCTGGATTGGGGGGTGCCCTGGACCGCCTCGATCGAGGCCGCGCGCGTGCGGAAAGGCGAGGGGGCAATCGGCCTGCCTTGGGACCCCGCGTCCGGGAAAGTTGATAACGTGCCGCTGACGGGAGTCGTCGAGCGCACATGGGACGTGGCCGCGGGGGTCGCGTACAGGCCAAAGGCGGGCCTATCGCTGGAGGGAAGGATCGGCCACGCCAATGTGAAGAACGCCGAGCATGTCGCGGGCGTGAGTCGCTCCGGACTCACGGGCTCGGTGGGCCTCAGCGCGAGATGGTGAGCCTCAGCTTCGGCTGGAGCTGACGGGCGCCGCGGACTCTTTCAGGACGCCCATTTTCTTCATGCGTTCCTGAGCACCCGCGGCAGCGTTGTGAAATTCCGGATGGGCGAGCGCCCAGTCGACGTAGCCACGCACCACGTCCTCGAGGTCCTGCCCGGGTATCCAACCATGCCCCTTGAGCCGGGACACGTCCGAACGGGAGTGGCGCGTGTCTCCTACGCGGTAGAGCCCGCTGACCCTCGGCTCACATGACACGCCGACAGCTCGCGCGACTACATCCGCGAGCTCCAGCACGGAAACCGAGCGATCGCCGCCGACGTTGAACGACGAGCCATGCATTCCCGCGCGGTCCAGGGGTAGGAGCGTCGCGAGGACAACGTCCCGCACGCCGACATAGTCTCGCAATTGCCGTCCATCCTCGTAGACCAGCGGCTGAACGCCTGAGCCGAGCTGCACGGTGAAGTTGCGAAGGGCTCCCGAGTACGCGTTTCGAAACGACTGGCGAGGCCCCTGCACGATGGAATATCGGAGCGCAACGCTCGGTATTCCGTATCTGGCGCCGAACTTCGTGGCGATTTCGTCCTGGTCCCGTTTCGAAAGACCGTAGGAGTTGTGCGGATTCATGACCTCCTCCCCGGTCCATCCCGGCTCGAGGCGATCCCCGCACCTTGGACAGAGGTGGTCCCACTCTCCGCGCTCGAGCTGTTCCTCGGGCCGGGGGCCGGGATACACGTCGCCGTCCCGCGCGCAGCGATGCTTTCCCTCGCCGTAGACGGCCTGGGAGGATGCGACGACGACCAGCTCGACGTTCCTTCTCTCGGCGACGATCAACTCGTACAGGAGCGCCGTCGAGGCCGCGTTCGTCGTGAAGAACGTGCTGAAATCGGGCAGGTAGTCCTGGTACGCGGCCATGTGGAACACATATCGCACGTCCCGGAGCGCCTCGCGCATGGCCGCTGGGTCGCGCACGTCGCCCTTGATGAACTCGGCCTCGCTCGGCACATAGTCGGGAACCCGCCCGTCGTGAACGGGTGGGACCAGGAGGTCCAGGATCCGAACCTCGATACCGCGCGCCAGCAGCGCATCAACGACGTGGGAGCCGATAAATCCCGCACCGCCGGTGACCAACGCCTTCGCCATGTCAGTAGGCCCCTTTCGACCGAATTACCGAGGAGCACGTGGCGAGCAGGATCTTGAAGTCGAGGAGAAGATTCCATCGCTCGATGTAATCGAGGTCGAGCTTGACCCACTCGCTGAAATCCTTGATGTCCGAGCGTCCCGAGACTTGCCACAAGCACGTTACCCCGGGCTTCACGGAGAGCTTACGACGCTGCCACGGCTCGAACCGGCTGTACTCGGTCCGAAGGGGAGGGCGCGGTCCGACAAGGCTCATATCCCCTTTCAGCACGCTCCAGAGCTGCGGCAGCTCGTCCAGGCTAAAGCGACGGAGAAATCGTCCGATCCTCGTCACCCGCGGATCATCTCGCATCTTGAACACGGGCCCCTTCATCTCATTCTGTGATTCCAACCCGGCCAGGCGGTCCTCGGCGTCGGGAATCATCGTTCGGAACTTGTAGCCGGTGAATTGGCGGCCCCGGGTGCCGACCACCTTCCACCGATAGAAGATAGGGCCCCTGGAATCGAGCCGGACCGCGACGGCGATCGCCGCAAGCACCGGGCTCAGAACAATGAGCCCCAGCGAGGCACCGACGATGTCGATCCCCCGTTTCATCACAAGTTGTGCCCGGATCGCACGCGTCGCGTAGCGTGGAGGAAGAACGAAAGGAGCTGCCGGCCGCGGCTCCGGATCAACGTCGAGAAGAGGCGTCTCCTTGGCGGCGGTTGACGTCCCGGTCACCGAATGAATTCCTCGACCGCTCCGTTCGTCGCGAGCCGTTCCTTCATGGCGTGGCGCACATAGCAGGTGAGGACGTGTTCCAGGATCACGTGCGCGGACTCGACCCATCCGTAATCATCGCTGGATACGATCACGGCGTGATCCACCCGCCTCGCGGCGCGCCCGCCGTCCTTCCCCAGGAGCGCAATGGTAGTTAGGTTCATCTCCTCCGCCGCGGAGAGGGCCTCCATCAAGTTCGGCGAGGACCCGCTGACCGAGAACAGAACGAGCGCATCTCCGGGCGCGGCGAGCAGGCGAAGTTGCTCGGAGAACACGCTGTCGAAGGAAAGATCATTGCCCCAGGCCGTCAGGAGAGCTGTGTTATCGCTGAGGGAGATGGCGCGCGTGCCTCGGCCATCGACCCTCGTGGCTTTCTGCAAATCACATGCAAAGTGATTCGCCGTGCTCGCGCTGCCCCCGTTCCCGATCACAAAAGTCGTTCCACCACGGAAACGCACGTCCGCCAGAGCCTGCCCCGCCCGTGTCACCGCCTTCGCGTCGATCCCGTCAATGGTCTTGCGCGCATCCGCCAGCCATTCCCCCACCTCGTCGTACATCATAAGCCCCGTCCCTCCCCCGCAGCCTCGGCCGGGACCCCATCGAAGTCCTCTTCCCAGCGCGCGGCGTTTGGAATTTGGGATGCCCCCTCGAGCACGACTTCCCTCATGCCCTCGTTCGCTTTCCAGCGCGCGAGCAGGCTCCTCCGACCCATGGACCGACGAATCAGCTCTCTACTCGTCTGAAACAAGATCTGCAGATCCAGCGTGAACGTGCAGTTTCGTACGTAATAGAGATCGAGCGCGACCCTTTCCTCGACTCCGTCATCGGCGTTCCGCAAGCGCCAGAGCCCCGTCAGCCCCGGACGTAGAGCGATCAGGTTCGCGCGCCACTGCTCGTGTGCCGGTAGCTCTTCCATCCGGATCGGTCGTGGCCCGACCAGGCTCAGGTCCTGGCAGAACACGTTCCACAACGCGGGCAGTCTGGCCAGCACCGGCGAGCCCGTCAGCCCGGGGTGCAGCCCGGCGAGGCGGAACGGTTGTCCGCACGTCCCAAGCACGTTTTGGTACCCGAAGATCGGGGAGCGACGAGCCCATGCTTTCGTCCGCCAATAGAGAAACAGCGGCGTCAAAGCCAGGAGCATGGCCCCCGCGACCAGTTGGTCCAGCGACCGCTTGCAGAACGCGTTGAAGCCGGAGAGCCGGTTTCGATTCATGCTGAGCATCGGAACGTAGGCTACGTGGCTCAGCTCGGCGGAAGTCGTCAGGAGATCATAGAAGGTCGCAGAGATCCGGCCCTCCACCGGCGAGTCGGGCCGGGTGACGAGTTCCGCGAGCTGGCGCTGACTCTCCCAGGCAAGGCCGCCCAGAATGATGACGATTTCGTCCGCGCCGAGCTCGCGAGCCTTTTCTCCGGCCGAGCTCGGGTGACCCACGATGGCAAGGCCAGGCAAGACCTCCGTCCCTGGGCGCTGGTAATCATCCAGGAACCCCACGACCACTGTTCCGTGCCGCATGGGATCGTGCAGTTGCTGCGCGACCGCGATTCCCTGCTGGTTCGCCCCCGCGATGAGGATGCGCCTGACCAGGGCGCCGCCCTTGCGCCACTGGAACGCGACCCGTCGCCACATCAGCCTGGAGAGGATCAGCGCCAGGATACTCCCGCTCCAGCACCCGACGAGCCATCCACGCGAGGCCGGAAGAGGGTCTCCCACGAAATGGCTGAGCACGATCATGGATACGGTCCCGTACACCGAGGCAGTCACGAGGAGCGGGTACACGCGGTGTCCGCCCATCAAGGCCTGGCGACGGTAGGCGCCCTGTTGCCACGCGAGCGCGAGCGTCACGAGAAATCCGCCTGAACCAAGCACCAGGCACGCAGTCAGCATGGTCGAATTCCGCAAGAGAGCGGGTATGCCGAACCTCAGCTCTGCCGAAATCCCGTACGCGATCAGGATCCCTACCACGTCGGTGGCGATGATCCCTAGGCGGAGACGGTGCCAGTCGCGAGCCATTTTCCCTCTGGGTAGGAGAGCCCCGGGACGTGCGGAACCGAGTTGACCAACACCTGGGCGCCGCCGTCGTCGAGGTGAAACGCGAGACGTGTTACTCCGAAGCGCTCGAGCGCCCGCGTGACATGCTCCTGCGAATTGGGCTGGCAGCACAGGAGCAGAAATCCACCGCCTCCGGCCCCCGTGATCTTTCCGCCGCTCGCGCCGGCATCGAGAGCGATCTGGTAGAGCCGATCGAG
>JBGPMB010000157.1:0-6062 GCA_041486775.1 Candidatus Eiseniibacteriota bacterium
CGACGAGCTGCGGTGGGGCCGCTGGATCTCCTCGGACGCCGATCGTTCCGTGGTGTGGACCGACTTCCGCGGCCCATCGCCGCGCACATGGGTCTTCGTGGACGGCGTCGAGCGACCCGGTGCGACGGTGGGCGACCGCGAGGTGGTCGCGGGAGGCGCCGCGCTCGCGCTGAACGGCACCCGCACGCTGCATGCGCGCGCTCTCCGGGACGTCGTCCGCTCGATTCCCGTGCTCCTCGAGCTGTTCCCGGAATCGCTGCTCGCGCTCAGCGAGCACAAGTCGCTGAGCACGGGCACGTACCATGAAGGCGACATGACGCCACTCTCCGGCTCGGCCATCCACGAGGTCGTGCGATTCCGATGACGACCATCCTCACGAACACCCCGGTACCCACGCAGCGCCGCGCACGCGGCTCGCTCGCCGCGCGCACCGCGTATGGCGCGCTCTTCGTGGTCGTGCTGCCCGCGCTGCTCGTGCTCTGGGCCGCACGGCTCGACACGTTGCTCCACCTTCCGGCGTTCGGATCGAGCACGGCGGGCATCACGCTCGCGATCGCCGGCCTCGCGATCATGGCCGCCGGCACCTTCGCGCTGTGGACGCACGGGCACGGCCTGCCGATGAGTGCGTTCCCGCCGGAACGGCTCGTCACGCGGGGCATCTATCACTTCATCGCCGATCCGCTCTATGTCGGAGCGGTCATCGTGTGCGTCGGCGTGTCCCTTGCGACGCGCTCGGCGGCGGGGCTCTGGATCGTCTCGCCCGTACTGCTGCTCGCGGTCACCGCGTGGGTGGTCGGGTTCGAGCGCGACCTCACCTTTGAGCGCTTCGGGGCGGTGGCCGCGCCGGTTGTTCGTCTCACCAGCGTGATGCGCGTGACCTTCACGCCGGTGCTTGTGCTCTGGCGCCCGGTGCGACGCGGCGCGGAGGTCATCGCGAACTCGTGGCGCGAGGTCACCATCGGCGGCGTGCGCCTCATCAACCTCGGCATCTACGCAGCGACCGGCGTCGCGGTCACGATGCTGACGGCCTCGTGGCTCGCGGGCCCGCGGTACGTCTGGTGGATCGCGGCGGCCGGGGCCGCCGGCACGCTCGGCGCCGCGCTCTGGGCGCAAGGTGTCGAGGGATCCCCGCAGCTCCTCCGTCCGTTCGGGTATTTCGGGGCCATGGGCGGCGTGCTCGCCGTCGCGATCGTCGCCTGGGTCGCGGACGCCGGCGCGCTTCGTCTCATCGCCGCGATCGTCGTGGCGGGGACGTTCGGCCAGGCGCTCGGCAGGTTCCGCTGCCTCGTGCAAGGCTGCTGTCACGGGCGACCGACGACCGCGTCGCTCGGCATCGTCTACACGCACCCGCGCACGCGCGTCGTGCGGCTGACCGAGTTCGGCGGCGTCCCGATTCATCCCACGCAGGTGTACTCGATGGCGTGCACGACTCTCATCGGAGCGGGGCTCCTCGCGCTCTGGACCACGGGCGCGCCGCTCGAGCTCATCGCGGGGCTCTATTTCATCCTCGCGGGGCTCGGTCGGTTCGTGGAGGAGCACTTCCGTGGCGAGCCGCAGACTCCGGCGTACGCGGGATTCCGGCTGTATCAGTGGCTCGGGCTCGCGTTCGTCATGGGCGGGGCCGCGCTCACGACGGTTGGCGCGACCCCTGCACCGTCGCCTGCCTCGCTCGACCTCCGTGCACCGGCGATTGCGATCGTGGCGTTCCTGCTGAGCTACGTGTCGTTCGGGATGGACTTCCCGCGATCGAGCCGGAGGTTTTCGAGGCTGGTGTAGGCCCGCCGCGCCCGCCCCGGGGGCCGTCCAGTGTTCCGCTCCTTCCGGCTACAACCGGAACCGAACTCTCCATACTATAGTATAGAAGCGGAGCGCTAACCCGCCGCTGGGTAGCGACTTCTGTGGCTCCGAAGCTCCTCACTCTCTCCGGAGGCATTTCGTGTCATACAGGAAGACCCTGTCTCTCCTCGCTGCACTCCTGGCCATGTCGTCCACCGACTCGCTCGCGCAGGCCAAGGGCGGCGGCACGGGATTCACCCCGGGCTACACGGGACTCGGTCCGGTAATCGGGCTCGGTGGGATCAATGGCGCAAACCTCGCCATCGGTGGCCGGTTCGAGCATGCGATCAAGGACCTGCCCAGCATGGGCAACGGCATCCTCGGATTCGGCATTGATGTGAACTACTACTCGTACTCCACCGGCGTGTTGAGCAACCACGCGAGCTGGTCGTACATGCCGATCGGCTTCTCGGCGAACTACCACATCAGGCTCGACGACCGGGAGTGGGACCCGTTCGTCGGACTCGGTCTTGGCTACGAGATTGTGTCGGTCTCGGGCTTCGGCTCAGCGAGCAGCGGTCTGTATCTCATCGCTCGGGCTGGCGCGCGCTACTTCTTCTCTCCCAACATGGCGGTCCAGGCCGACGTCGGAGCCGGCGCCGCAACGCTCAGCCTGGGGTTGATCTTCAAAATCTAGGGAGGGACGGCGGGCGATCGAGGAGTGCGAGGTGCGGAGTTTACCGTGCGAAGAATAGGGGAGAGTGAAGTGAGAGGAGGGAGGCATACCCTCCTTCTCACTTCACTTTTCGCTTCTCCCGCATCGTCTGCCCGGCAGAATTCGCGCATCTCACGCCGCACCTCGCCCGCGCGCGAGACCGGTTACGCGCCCATTCACCCCCCCTCGGGTAGTAGTCCCGCCCCCTTCGCGTGTTCTATTGCGTCCCTCGAACACCGAAGGCTCGGCCCGACGCCTGGCACCCTCCCACCGCGACGACGCTCATCGCGGTCACAGATACACGGCACCGGCTGATCGACCTTCCCCCTGTCGGGAGGTACGTGAATGTCGCGCAAGCCGTGTCCGCTCGCACGCTCGCTGCTGCTCGCCAGCCTTGCGGCGCCCCTCGTGGCGCGCGCGCAGACCTATCCCGTCAACGACCCGGTGCTTCGCGCCATCTGGGCCGAAGGGACGAAGAACTCGCAGCTCTACCCGCTCGCGCAGGCGCTGTTCGACTCCATCGGCCCTCGCCTCACCGGCACCGCCGGCAATCGCGGCGCCAACGAGTGGGCGCTCGCGAAGTACCGCTCCTGGGGTGTCACCGCCCGCAACGAGCCGTTCGGGACGTGGCGCGGCTGGCGGCGGGGCCACACCTTCGTCGAGCTCGTCGCGCCGCGCGAGCGCACGCTCGACGCCACGATGCTCGCGTGGAGTCCAGGCACGAAGGGGGCCGTGGAGGGCGAGGTCGTCATCCTGCCCGACGTCGCCGGTGCGCTCGAGTTCGAGCAGTGGGCGCCGCAGTCGAAGGGACGATTCGTCCTGGTGTCGCAGCCGCAGGCGAGCTGCCGTCCGCTCGAGCGGACGAAGGAGTACGCCACCCCCGAGTCCTTCGAGCGGTGGTCGAAGGAGCGCGCCGCGGACAGCCTCGCATGGGCCACGCGCCTCCGCAAGACCGGCCTGAACGCCGACGCGCTGTCGCGCCGCCTCGACGCCGCGGGCGCGGCGGGCGTACTGAGCTCCAACTGGACCGGCCAGTACGGCACCACCGTCGTCGGCGCCTCGCGCAACGGCACCGCGCCCGCCATCAGTGTCAACTGCGAGGACTACGGCCTGCTCTTCCGGCTCGCGCTCAATCACCAGGGCCCGCGGCTCCGCGTGGACGCGGAGAGCGAGTCGCTCGGCGAGGTCCCCGTGTTCAACACGATCGCCGAGCTGCGCGGCACGGAGCGGCCCGACGAGTACGTGATGCTGTCCGCGCACTTCGACTCCTGGGACAGCGGCACGGGCGCGACCGACGATGGCACGGCCACGGTCGCGATGATGGAGGCGATGCGCATCCTGAAGACCGTCTATCCGCGACCGAGGCGCACCATTCTCGTCGGGCACTGGACCGGCGAGGAGCTCGGGAGCACCGGGTCCCGCAGCTTCGCCGCCGACCATCCGGAGGTCGTGAAGGGCCTGCAAGCCCTCTTCAACCAGGACAACGGCACGGGACGGATCAACGACGCATCCGCGGGCGGACTGGTGGACGCGGGCGCGTTCCTCGCGAGGTGGATCGCGCGGCTCCCGAGTGAGCTGACCAGCGAGATCGTGCTCCAGCTCCCGGGCTCGCCGCTCAAGGGGAGCAGCGATCATCGCTCGTTCCTCTGCTACGGGGCGCCCGGCTTCCGCCTGGGCTCGCACGACTGGGACTATCGCGACGTGACCCATCACACGAACCGGGACACGTTCGACAAGATCTTCTTCGACGACCTGCGCCACAACGCGCTGGTGTTCGCGTCGCTCGCGTACGTCGCCTCGGAGGAGCCGAACCCGACCCCGCGCGCGAAGCGCGAGATGGGCGCCGGCGTCCCCACCGGCTCGAGCGGCGGCAACGCCGTGACGGGCCCCGGCGCCGAGTGGCCCGCGTGCACGACTCCGCCCCGCTCATTCACCCAGGGCCGTTGACCCCCTCCTCTCCAAAGGACTTTCCGATGACGCGGCAACGCGCACACCGTTCCCCCAGAGCTTCATCCGCGAGTGTCCGTATGTCCTCCGCGTTCATCCGTGGTTCTGCTGCCGCAGTGCTCTCCTCCTTCCTCCTCGCCGTTCCGGCGCACGCGCAGGCGCCGAAGGCATCGAAGTCGAAGGCCCGCTTCGAGATCGTCGTCCCGCCCGAGATGCAGAAGGGCCCCGTGACCGGGCGCGCGCTCCTGATGATCTCGCGCACCAACGACCGCGAGCCGCGGCTCCAGACGGGCCGCACCGGCGTGCCCTTCTACGGTCACGACATGGAGGCGGTGAACGCGGGCACGCCAGTGGTGATCGACGGTTCAGACCTGGGCCACGAAGTGGACAGCATCGACGAGATCCCTGCGGGCGACTACTACGTGCAGGCGATGGTGAACGTCTACTCGGAGTTCAAGCGCGCCGACGGCCACACGCTCTGGATGCACGACGACCAGTGGGAAGGCCAGCACTGGCAGTCGTCGCCCGGGAACATGTACAGCGCCATGCAGAAGGTGCACCTCGACGCAAAGGCCGGGTACACCGTCCGGCTTCTGATGACGGGGAAGATCCCGCCGATCGCGTCGCTGCCCGACGACGAGTGGGTGAAGCGGTTCAAGTTCCAGAGCCCGTCCCTCACGAAGTTCTGGGGCCGTCCCATCTACCTCGGTGCGACGGTGCTGCTGCCGCGCGACTACGACAAGTCCACGATCAGCTACCCGGTGAACTACCAGCAGGGACATTTCTCGACCGCCGCGCCGTTCCGGATGGCGCCCGGAAGCGACGCGCTCAAGCAGTGGACCGCGGCCGATTTCCCGCGCGTCATCGTCGTCACCTTCCAGCACCCGACTCCGTACTTCGACGATTCGTACGCCGTGAACTCCGTCAACGTGGGACCCTACGGCGACGCGATCATGAACGAGCTGATCCCGGAGGTCGAGAAGCGCTTCCGCGTGATCAGGGAGCCGTGGGCGCGCTGGCTCTCGGGCGGCTCAACCGGCGGCTGGGAAGCGCTCGCGCTGCAGCTCTTCCACCCCGACTTCTTCGGCAGCACGTGGGCGGGGTGCCCGGATCCGGTCACGTTCTCGGGCGGTGCGATCGACCTGTACAAGGACACGAACGCGTTCTACAAGGACTTCCCCTGGTACCGGCACCCGACGATCTACGCGCGCGAGATCAACGGCGACATCCGCGAGACGGCGCGTCAGCGCAGCTACCTCGAGCTCGTGACCGCGACGAAGGGCCGCTCCGGCGAGCAGCGCGACATCTTCGAGGCCGTCTACGGCCCGATCGGGAAGGACGGCTACTTCCAGCCGCTGTACGACAAGCGCACGGGCGTGATCGACCAGTCCGTGGTCCAGTACTGGAAGGAGCACTACGACCTGGTCGAGTACATGAAGAAGAACTGGCCTGCACTCGGCCCGAAGATCGTGGACAAGATCCACGTCTACGTCGGGGACGCCGATACCTACTTCCTCGACCGCGCGGTGCGCGTGATGGACGCGTGGATGAAGACCACGACGAACCCGCACTACGAAGGGTTCTTCATGTACGGCGACCAGAAGCCGCACTGCTGGAGCGGGCC
>JBGPMB010000158.1:0-6041 GCA_041486775.1 Candidatus Eiseniibacteriota bacterium
CACTCGACGTCAAGCAGGAGGTCAACGACGTGGGCGCCAACGAGCCCCCGCCGATCAACTCGCCGCGCTTCAGGAAGCGCGAGGCGGAAACCTCCGTGGTCCTGCTGAACAACCAGACGCTTGTGCTGGGCGGCCTCATCCAGACCCGGCGCACGAACATCCGGATCGGCATCCCCGGGCTCAGCCGGATCCCGATCCTCGGCCTGCTCTTCGGCTCCAAGGAGGAGAAGATCGAGAAGACCGAGCTGGTCCTCATGATCACCCCGCGCGTGGTGGGGACGGCGGTCGAGGCGGCCCGCATCACGGAGGAGATGCGGCGCACGACCCCCGACCTGGAGGAGTCCATCCGCCGGGCGCCGCGCTGGCCGACCCCCCCGCCGGCCCCGCCCGCGCCCCCTCGCCCCGACGGCCAGTAGGGGAGAGTCCGCACGGGCTATTGACAACCTCGCCGTGTCCGGGTAAGTTGCGCGCCACTCTCGCGTCATCCGAACTGTCCGGCCCTCGGGGGAGTCGATGCCCGGCACGGGATCCCTGGACAACCTTTCGGGACGGTCGTGGGTCGAAGAGACCCTCGTGGGATCCTGCCTCTCGCTCGCTCGTCCGGCCGGGCGGGGCCGCCCCAGATGGCGCGGCTGAGCCTCGAGGGGGTGTACCTCCAGTTCGGCGGCGTCGCCGCCCTCGCGGGCGTGAGCCTCGAGGTCCACCCGCAGGACTTCCTGGCCATCATCGGGCCCAACGGGGCCGGCAAGACCAGCATCTTCAACTGCATCAGCGGTATCTACACGCCGAGCCGGGGGCATATCCGCTTCGACGGCCGGGACATCACGCGGCTGAAGCCCCACCAGCGGGCGCGCCTCGGGATCGCCCGCACCTTCCAGAACATCGCGCTGTTCAAGGGCATGAGCGTGCTCGACAACATCAAGATCGGCCGGCACGTGCACCTCCGCGCGGGCGTGCTGGCCTCGGGCGCCTACTACGGGCGGGCGGCCCGGGAGGAGCGCCTGCACCGGGGGATCATCGAGCGCGAGATCATCGACCTGCTCGAGCTCCAGGACATCCGGCACAAGATCGTCGGCACCCTGCCCTACGGGCTCCAGAAGCGGGTGGAGCTGGCCCGGGCCCTCGCCCTCGACCCGACCGTGCTCCTGCTCGACGAGCCGACCGCCGGGATGAACGCGGAGGAGACCGAGGACATGGTGCGGTTCGTCCTCTACGTCAAGCGGGTGAAGCGCCTGGCGGTGGTGATGATCGAGCACGACATGGGCGTGGTGATGGACATCTCCGACCGCGTGGTCGTGCTCGACTTCGGGCAGAAGATCGCGGAGGGCACGCCCGAGCAGATGCAGCAGGATCCCGCGGTGATCAAGGCCTACCTCGGCGAAGCCGCGGAGGCGGTCTAGGGCCGCGGTGGAGACCACGACCGCGGTGGACCACGGCACGTTCCCCGGTCGGCTCGTCGAGCGCGCCCGGCGGAGCGGCGGGATGGTGGCGCTGCGCGAGAAGAAGTTCGGCATCTGGCAAGAGGTGACGTGGCGGGAGTACGCGGCCCACGTGCGCGCGGTGGCCCTCGGGCTGGAACACCTCGGGCTCGGGCCCGGCGACACCGTCGCGGTGATCTCGGGCAACCGGCCCGCCTGGCTCTACGTGGAGCTGGCCGTCCAGTCGCTCGGCGCCATCCCTCTCGGGATCTTCGTCGACGCCATGCCGGAGCAGGTGCGCCGCGTGCTCGATCACAGCGAGGCGCGTCTCGTCCTCGCCGAGGACCAGGAGCAGGTCGACAAGGTGCTCGGGGTCCGCGACGCCCTGCCGAGGCTCGAGCGGATCGTCGTGGAGGACACCCGCGGGCTCGAGACGTACCGCGATCCCATGCTCGTGAGCCTGGCGGACGTGGAGGCCCGGGGGCGCGAGATCGACGAGCGGGACCGGGGGCGGTACGAGTCGCTGGTGGCCCAGCGGCGGCCCGACGACGCGGCGCTCCTCTCCTACACCTCCGGCACCACCGGCCTGGCCAAGGCCGCGATGATCAGCCACCGCAATCTCCTGGCCATGGCCGCGGGGGTGACCGCGGTCGACCCGGTGCGCGAGGGCGACGAGATCGTCTCGTTCCTGCCCTTCGCGTGGGTCGGGGAGCAGCTCATCAGCGTGGCGATGGCGCTCCACGTGGGTGCCACCGTGAATTTCCCCGAGGAGCCGGAGACGGTGCGCGAGGATCTCCGGGAGATCGGGCCTCACGTGATGATCGCCCCTCCGCGCTTCTGGGAGGCGATGTGCTCGGACTACCAGATTAAGATCGCCGATTCCGGGCTCGTCAAGCGCCTGGCCACGCGCGCCGCGCTGGCGCTGGGTGAGCGGGCGGCGGTGAGCGAGTGCGGTCGCGCGCGGTCCGGCGGGGGGGCCCGGGCCCAGCGCGCGCTCGCGCGGCTCCTGGCGTTCCGCACGCTGCTCGACAAGCTCGGGCTCTCCCGCGTGCGGCGGGCCTATACCGGCGGCGCGCCGCTGGGACCGGAGATCTTCGCCTTCTTCCGCGCGATCGGGCTCAACCTCAAGCAGGTCTACGGCCAGACCGAGACCGCGGGGATCTGCGTCGTCCACCCGGACGGAGAGGTCCGCGCGGTGACGGTCGGCAAGCCGACCCCGGGGACCCGGGTGCGGATCTCAGAGAGCGGCGAGATCCTCGTGGCGGGCGAGAGCGTCTTCCTGGGCTACTACAAGAACCCGGAGGCGACCGCGCGAGCGCTCGATGACGGCTGGCTGCGCACGGGCGACGCGGGCTTCCTCGACGAGCACGGCCACCTCGTGATGATCGACCGGCTCACCGACGTGCTGAAGACCGCGGACGGCTCGCGCTTCTCCCCGGCCCTGATCGAGAACAAGCTCAAGTACAGCCCGTTCGTCCGGGAGGCGGTGGTGATCGGCGAGGAGCGGCCGTACGTGGTCGCGCTGATCCAGATCGACATGGGCAACGTCGGCAGCTGGGCGGAGGCGCGGCGGCTTCCGTTCACCACCTTCAAGGATCTCTCCGGCAAGCTCGAGGTCGTGGCCCTGATCCGGGAAGCGGTCGGCCGGGTCAACCAGGATCTTCCGGAGGCGGCCCGGATCCGGGAGTTCGCGCTGTTCGAGAAGGAGCTCCATGCCGACGACGAGGAGCTGACCCGGACCCAGAAGGTCCGGCGGGCGACGATCGTGACCAAGTACCGGGGCATGATCGACGCGCTGTACGCGGGGACCGCGTCGGCAAAGAGCCTCGCGGGAGCGAGGTAGCGCGGGCCATGATCGACCAGCTCGTGTTCATGCTCCAGCTGATCATCACGGGCGTGGCGGTGGGCGGCGTCTATTCGCTGATGGCGCTCGGGTTCGTGCTGATCTTCAAAGCGTCGAGCGTGGTCAACTTCGGGCCGGGCGAGCTGGTCCTGTTCGGCGCCTACGTCTCGTGGGCCACCATCTTGCCCATGAAGCTGCCACTCTACATCGCCCTCCCGCTCACCTTCCTGGTAGCGGTCCTCCTCGGCCTCGTAATCGAGCGGGGCGTGCTGCGCCCGCTCATCGGCGAGCCGATCATCTCGGTGATCATGGTCACCTTCGGGGTCGCGAGCGTGATCCGGGGCTTCCTCAACATGACCTGGGGCAGCGACACGCGTCCGTTCCCGGTGCTGTTCTCGCCGGAGCCGTTCCATCTGGGGCCGGTGCCGGTGTCCCCCGTGCATCTCTGGAGCTTCGTGGGCGTGCTCGTCCTGCTCGCCGCGTTCTCGCTGTTTTTCAAGTTCTCCCTCATCGGCAAGGCCATGCGCGCGACCGCGGACAACCAGCAGGTCGCCCAGTCCCTGGGGATCAGTGTCAAGCGGGTGTTCGCGCTCTCCTGGTGCATCGCCACCGTGGTGTCGACGCTGGCGGGGATCATCCTCGGCAGCGTGCGGGGGGGTGTCGACTTCTCCCTCGCCGATCTCGGTCTCAAGGTGTTCCCGGTCGTGATCCTGGGCGGCCTCGACAGCGTGACCGGCGCGATCATCGGGGGCGTGCTCATCGGCGTGCTCGAGAACCTCTCGGGCGGCTATCTCGATCCGGTCCTCGGCGGTGGCGTCAAGGAGGTGGCGCCCTTCGTCGTTCTCGTGGTCATTCTGATGTTTCGGCCTTACGGCCTGTTCGGCAAGGTCGAGGTCGAGCGCGTCTGATGCAGTGTGGCGGGTTCCGGACCAGCTATCGCTCGGACGAGCGGATCTTCGACACCGCGGTCCCGGTCGTCGGCGTGCTCCTGCTGGTCGGCGTGCTCGCGCTCGCGCCGCGGTTCGCCGGCACCTACTGGCTCGACGTACTGAACCGGATCGGCATCGCGATCATCGGGGCGCTGGGGCTCAACATCCTGGTCGGCTACACCGGGCAGATCTCGATCGGGCAGGCCGCGTTCCTGGCGGTCGGCGCCTACTCCACCGCCATTCTCGAGGCCAACGCGGGGCTGCCGTTCTACCTCGCCATTCCGCTGGCCGCGCTGATCGCGTCCGGAGTCGGTCTCGTGTTCGGCATTCCGTCCCTCCGGCTGAAGGGCCTCTATCTGGCCATCGCCACGCTCGCGGCCCACTTCATCACCACCTACGGCATCGTCCACTGGGAGAGCATGACGAAGGGCGTGCTGGGGCTGATGGTCCCCCCCGCCACCGTCTTCGGGATGCCGCTCGATTCGGACGCGCGGGTCTTCTACCTCATCTTCGCCCTGGTGATCCCGGCCACGTTCTTCGCCAAGAACCTGTTCCGGACCCGGGTCGGCCGGGCGTTCATCGCGATCCGAGATCGCGACGTGGCGGCCGGGGTCATGGGGATCAGCCTGTATCGGTACAAGCTGCTCGCCTTCGTGATCAGTTCGTTCTACGCGGGGGTGGCCGGGGGCCTGATGGCGCACCAGTCGCGCATCTTGTTCCCCGACGCGTTCACTCTGTTGGTCGCCATCGACTACCTGGCGATGATCATCATCGGGGGCCTCGGCAGCATCCTCGGCGCGATCTTCGGCGCCGTCTTCATGACCCTGCTGCCGGAGGTGCTCAAGCTCGGAGCGACGTCGCTGACCGGAGTGTACCCGAACGCGTTCGGCCTCATCGCCTCGACGCGAGACATCGTCTTCGGCTTCGCGGTCATCCTGTTCCTGATGTACGAGCCCCAGGGCTTGGCGCGCATCTGGCTTCGGGTCCGCATCTACTGGAAGCTCTGGCCGTATGCGTACTGAGCCGATATCCCCAACTCTCGGAAGGAGGGCGTTATGAGCTACGCGCGTGACCTGCTCGTCCGGTTCGTCCTGATCGGCCTGTTCGTGGTGGGACTCGGCGCGCCGACGAGCGAGGCGCAAGGGGTCATCAAGATCGGCAACCTCGTGGACCTCACCGGGCCGACCTCCGACCAGGGCAAGGACATCGCCCAGGGACGGATCGACGCGGTGCAGTACTTCAACGACCGCGGCGGCGTGAACGGCAAGAAGATCGAGCTGGTGAGCGTGGAGTACGGGTTCCAGCCGCCGCGGGCGGTGGCGGCCTACAAGCGGTTCGTCGAGGAGGACAAGGTGCTGCTCGTCCTGGGCTACGGGACGCCCGACACCGAGGCCCTGCGCCCGTACATCACCAAGGACAAGATCCCGTACATCTCCGGCTCCTACTCCGGGCACCTCACCGATCCGCGCCAGACCCCGTACAACTTCCCGGGCGGCATCGACTACACGAGCCAGATCCGAATTTTCCTGAACTACGTGAAGGCGACGTGGACCGACACGAGCCGCAAGCCTCGGGTCGCGTTCATCTACGCCGACAACGCCTACGGCCGAGCGCCCATCGAGTCCGGACGCCTCTACGCCAAGGACGTCGGGGTCGACCTGGTGGACGAGGAGATCATCCCCACCGTCCTGACCGACGCGACGTCGCAGCTGCTGACGATGAAGAAGAAGGATCCGGACTATGCGTACATCAACACGAACACCCAGTGGGTCACGGTGGTGCTGAAGGACTCGTACAAGCTCGGTCTCAAGACGAAGTACGTCGTGAACAACTACGGCATCGACGAGCGCA
>JBGPMB010000159.1:0-6021 GCA_041486775.1 Candidatus Eiseniibacteriota bacterium
CCTCCATCCGCTCGGGATCGGTCACGAAGTAGGGCGAGAGATAGCCGCGGTCGAACTGAAGCCCTTCGACCACCTTCAGCGTGGTGTCGAGGCCCTTCGCCTCCTCCACCGTGATCACGCCGTCCTTGCCGACCTTGTCCATGGCCTCGGAGATGAGCTTTCCGATCTCGGGATCGTTGTTCGCGGAGATGGTCGCGACATTCGCGATCTCGGCGGGCGTCTTGATCGGCTTGGACTGCTTCTTCAGCTCCGCGACGATGGCCTGCACCGCGCGATCCATCCCGCGCTTCAGGAACATGGGATTCGCGCCCGCGGTCACGAGCCGCAGCCCCGCGTGCACCATGGATTGCGCCAGCACGGTGGCCGTGGTGGTGCCGTCTCCGGCCACGTCCTGGGTCTTGGTGGCCACTTCCTTGAGGAGCTGGGCGCCCATGTTCTCGTAGGGGTTCTCCAGCTCGATCTCTTTCGCGATGGTCACGCCGTCGTTGGTGATCGTCGGCGCCCCGAATTTCTTGTCGATGACGACGTTTCGTCCGCGCGGTCCCAGCGTCACCCGCACGGTATTCGCCAGCTTGTCCACGCCGCGCTGAAGCGCCTCACGCGCGGCGGAATCGAACTGCAGCTGCTTCGCCATGGATCTCTGCTCCTCCTGAACCGGCCGGCGCCGCTTCGGGCGGCGACGGACTCGCCATGTAGGCGGTTGGCACACTACCCAACCGAGTGCTAATCGTGCCCACTCTACCCGATCGCGGCCCGGGCGCGCAACACCCTTCCTGGCTTCGGGGTCACGCCGCGGACGCGCTCGTGGATGATCCGAAGCCCGTGGAGCGTCAAGTCCGGGTCGACTTTCTGGATGGTCTCGGAATGCGCCGCGATCGACGAAGCGAGCCCGCCGGTCGCGATCACCTTGGGGCGGATCCGCTCTTCCCGGGCGATGCGCCGCACGATCGCGTCCACCTGTCCGACCGCGCCGTAATAGACGCCCGCCTGGAGACTCTCCTCGGTGCTCCGCCCCACCACGCGCTCCGGCGGCTTGAGCTCGAACGCGGAGAGCCGCGCGGCGCGGCGGATCAGATGCTCCGCGCCGGTCACGATGCCGGGCGCGATCACGCCGCCCAGGTAGCGGCGATCCTTCACGATCACGTCGAAGGTGGTCGCGGTGCCGAAGTCCACCACGATGACGGGCGCGCCGTGGCGCTCGAGCGCCGCGGCCGCGTTCGCGATCCGGTCCGCGCCGATGGATGCGGGGTCGCGGTACTCGAGGGTGATGCCGGTCGAGGTCTTGGAGGACACCTCGAGCGGCTTGCCACCGCAGATCTTCCGCGCCGCGTGGGCGAAGGAGGCGGTCACGGTGGGCACCACCGAGGCGATCACCGCCGCGTGGCCTTTGCCCGTGCCCAACTCCGGGAAGATCTGCCTCAGGGCCAGGGTCACCTCGTCCACCGTGCGCCGGGTTTCGCTGCTCAGCCGGAACGAGCGCGCGAGCTTCCGTCCCTCGAAGAGCCCCAGCGTCACCTCGGTGTTTCCCACGTCGATCGCGAGAAGCAAGGGTTCCCTCCTTCCTATCTCAGGTCGCCCGGCTCGAGCCGCGACTTCCAGCGGCTGCGCCAGATCGCCCAGGCGAACACGAGACTCACGAAGTAGAGCAGGACCAGCGGAGCGGAGAGCACGAGCATGGACGGGCCGTCGCCCGGGGTGACGATCGCCGCGGCCAGCGCGATGAAGAAGATGGCGTGCCGCCACTGCCGGGCCAGCACGCGCGGAGAAACGACGCCGAACCAGGCCAGGAGGCAGAGCACGAGCGGAAGCTGGAACAGAAGCCCGCATCCCGCCGCCATCTTGACCGAGAAATGAAGCAGCGCGAGAAGGGACATGCGGGATTCGACCTGATCGCTCGCGAACGACTGGAGCATCCGCACGATCATCGGGAGCAAGAGCTCGACCGCGAACGCGATGCCGAGGTAGAGAAGAACCGCGGAGGCCACCATCCAGGGGATGGCGAAGCGCCGCTCGCTCTTCTTGAGTCCCGGGGCGACGAAGCGCCACAGCTCGAACATGACGTAGGGGAACGCCACCAGTCCCCCGCTCCAGAGCGCCACCTCGATGCGGGCCGAGAAGGCCTCCGTCGGGGAGAGCGCGAGCGCCTTCTGCCCGCGCAGGAGAAAGAGGATCAGGGCGTCGAGGATGCGTCCGGAGAAGAACCACGCCGTGGCGACCAGGACGATGGCGACGGTGGCGCTCCGCCAGACCGAGGCCCGCAGCTCCTCGAGGTGCTCGAGGAACGACATGGGCCGCTCCGGCTCCTTCGCGGCCTCCGCGACGACGGAGAACACGGGGATCACTTGAGGAGCGACCGCAGCTCTTCGAGGAACTGATTCAGATCCTTGAAGTGCCGGTATACGGAAGCGAAGCGGACGTAGGCCACCTCGTCCAGCTGGTGGAGCTCCGCCATCACGCGCTCTCCGATCTCGCTCGACTGGACCTCATCCTGTCCCTTCTGCATCAGCTCGGCCTCGAGCGAGTCCACGATGGCGTGGATCTTCTCGGCCGGAATGGGGCGCTTTTCGCAGGCGCGCAGGAGACCGTTCAGGATCTTCTCCCGGCTGAAGGGCTCGCGGCGCCCGTCCTTCTTGATCACGAGGAGCGGCGTGGTCTCCAGGGTCTCATAGGTCGTGAATCGCCGCTGGCAGGCGAGGCACTCTCTCCGGCGGCGAATGGCCTGCCCCTCCTTGGCCGACCGTGAATCGATGACCTTGTCCTCGAGATGGCCGCACGAGGGGCACTTCATTCCATCACCCCCGCCGCCAGGATCTCCACGGCGCCGCTCGCCCTGTCGCGCACGCGCAGCGCACCGGTCTCGATCACGTCGATCAGCTCCCCATCGACCACGCGGCCCGGCAGCACGACCCGCACGTGCGCCCCCCGCTCGGGCAGGCGCGCGCGAACGCGCCCGAACAGGGCCGTCGGATCCCCCTCCAGCGTGAGACTCACCTCGCGGTCGAACCGGTCGAGGATCGAATCGAACAGGGGCGCCAGGGGGATCTCGCGTCCGCCGGCCGCCATGCGAAGCGAGGTGGCGTGAGGGCGAATATCCTCCGGAAAATCCTCCTCGAGGAGATTCACGTTCACGCCCGCGCCGAGCACCAGCGCCGGTGGTTCGCCGGGACGAAGCACGCGCGACTCCGCGAGAATGCCGCAGAGCTTCCGCCCTCGGTGGAGCACGTCGTTGGGCCATTTGACGGCGAGCGGCTCGCCGAGGATCTCGCCGCCGGCGTCGGCGACCGACGAGGCCAGGGCCAGCGCGAGGAGCGGGTAGGACGGGAGCGGGATCTTCGGCCGGAGAAGGATCGAGAACATGAGGGACCGGCCGCTCTCATCGAACCAGGAGCGGCCGTGGCGTCCTCTTCCCTGCGTCTGGTGGTAGGCCAGGACCACGAGCCCCTCGGGGGCTCCCTCCTCCGCGCGGCGGAACGCCTCGTCGTTGGTGGAGTCCAGGCTGAGATGACGCTCGACCGGAAAACGCAGGACTCGCGTCACGAGACATCGACCACCAGGAGCGAGAGATCGAGCGCGGGGGCCGAATGGGTGATCGCGCCCACGGAGATGTACTTCACGCCAGGAATCGCGAACTCGCGCACGTTGTCGAGGCGGATGCCGCCGGAGACTTCGATCTCGGGCATGCCGCCCGAGTCCGGCGCGGCCACGGCGGTCCCGCCCCCGCCCTTCGCCGAGCCTCCCTTGCGGGCGCTCGCCGTCGCGGTGCGAGATCCTTCCATCTTCCCCGCCTTCGCCATGGCCTTGAGGCGCTTCACCGCGATCGCCACCTGTCCGGGCGTGAAATTGTCGAGGAGGATCCGGTCCACGCCGAGCGTGGCCAGGATCTCGGCCTCCTCGACCGTGCGCGCCTCCGCCATGACCGGAAGGCCGAGGGAGCGCGCGCGAGCCTTCTCCACGGCCCGCGTGAGCCCGCCCGCCACCTTGGCGTGGTTTTCCTTGATCAGCATGCCGTCGAAGAGTCCGAAGCGATGGTTCAGAGCCCCGCCGACCGCGGCCGCGTGCTTCTCCAGCATGCGCAGGCTCGGGGTCGTCTTCCGGGTGTCGAGGATCCGCACGTCGGTTCCCTCGACCGCGCGCACGAACGCGCGGGCCAGCGTGGCGACGCCCGAGAGACGCTGGAGGAAATTGAGCGCGACCCGCTCGGCGCTCAGGACCGCGCGCGCGCGTCCCCGGATCTCGGCCACGCGGACGCCCGGCTTCACCTCCGAGCCCTCGGGCGCGAGCCAGTCGATCTCGATTTCCGGGTCCAGCTCCGCGAACGCCAGCCCGGCGATCGTGTTCCCCGCGAGGATTCCCTTGCCGCGCGCCTCGATGTGGGCGCGGACGCGGGCCTTCGGGTCAACGACGACTTCGGTGGTGGCGTCCCCCCCGCCGATGTCCTCCGTCAGGGCGATCCGTACCAGAGGGGCGGCGATCGATTCGAGGCGCATGCATGCGCTCCTTTCCGGCTTCCAGCCGGAGTTCGTCGAGGCGGTCCCTGAGGGAAGCGGCCGCCTCGAATTCTTCGCGAGCCGCCGCAGCGAGCATCTCTCGCTCGAGCAGCTCGATCAACGATTCACGATCCAGGCGCAAGGCATCACTCGGAAGGAGATCCTCCGGCGTGACGGGCGTCGCGGCGTCGGCCACCGCGGTGCTCCGCATGACCTCGGACACCGACTTGATGATGGTCTGCGGCGTGATTCCATGCTCTTCGTTGTAGCGGGACTGCGTCTCGCGCCGGCGATTCATCTCCTCGAGCGCGCGCGTCATCGATCCGGTCATCTGGTCGGCGTAGAGAATCACCTCGCCGTGGATGTGCCGCGCGGCGCGCCCGGAGGTCTGGATGAGGGAGGTCTCCGAGCGCAGGAACCCTTCCTTGTCGGCATCCAGAATCGCGACCAGCGAGACTTCGGGGAGGTCCAGCCCTTCCCGGAGCAGGTTGATCCCCACCAACACGTCGACCTTCTGGAGGCGGAGCGCGCGGAGAATCTCCACCCGCTCGATCGCGTCGATGTCCGAGTGGATGTACCGGACGTTCACGCCCGCCTGGAAGAGATACTCGGTCAGGTCCTCCGCCATGCGTTTCGTGAGCGTGGTGACGAGCACTCGCTCTTTCGACTCGGCCCTCTTTCTGATCTCGTTCAGGAGATCGTCCACCTGTCCCGTGGCCGGCCTGATCGCGATCCGCGGGTCCGTGAGGCCCGTGGGCCGGATCACCTGCTCGATGATCCTCTTGCCGGACTTCGCGACCTCGAAGTCCGCCGGCGTGGCCGACACATACACGGTCTGGTGTACGCGCTCTTCGAACTCCTCGAAATTGAGCGGCCGGTTGTCCAGCGCCGAGGGCAGGCGGAAACCGTATTCAACGAGATTCATCTTCCTGGCCCGGTCGCCGTTGAACATGCCGCCGATCTGCGGGACGGTTGCGTGGGACTCGTCCACGACCAGAAGAAAATCCTTCGGGAAATAGTCGAGCAGGGTCGGCGGCGGTTCGCCCGGGGCCCGTCCGGAAAGATGGCGGGAGTAGTTCTCGATGCCGTGGCAGTAGCCCATCTCCTGGATCATCTCGAGGTCGAACATCGTTCGCTGCTCGATGCGCTGCGCCTCGATCAGCTTATTCATCCTGCGGAACTGCTGGATGCGCTCCCTGAGCTCTTCGTGGATGCCGTCGACGGCCGCCTTCATGCGCGACTCGGGGATCACGTAATGGCTGCCCGGATAGATGGCGACCTTTTCGAGCTTCTGGCGGGCCGTCCCCAAGAGCGGATCGAACACCGAGATCGTTTCGATCTCGTCGCCGAACAGCTCGACGCGGATCGCCGCGTCCTCGTAGGACGCAGGGAATATTTCGACAACGTCCCCGCGCACGCGGAAGGTGCCGCGCTGGAAATCAAAGTCATTCCGTGAATACTGGATGTCCACGAGCTTCCGAAGGATCTCATTCCGGTCGATGCGCTGCCCCTGTTCGAGGAACAGCAGCATGCC
>JBGPMB010000160.1:0-5879 GCA_041486775.1 Candidatus Eiseniibacteriota bacterium
CCGGAGAAGCAGTAGCGGATGCGACCGCCGAGACGGCGGCGCAGCACGGGATAGACGAGGATGTTCGCCAGCGCGTGCTGGAGCGCGAGGCCCGGCGGGCTGGGGCGGCCTTCGAGCTTGATGGTGGCCCAGTTCCGCGCGACGTCGCGCCCCCAGTAGGCCATCACGTCCCGCGGGAAGCCGGCCGCCTTCGCGACCTCGAAGATGCGCTCGATCAGCTTCTCGTAGAAGCGCGGCACCGCGAGGAGCAGGGTGGGGCGCACCTCCACGAGATTGGCGGCGGCCTTCTCGATCGATTCGGCGTAGGCGATGGTGGCGCCCGCGTAGAGCATCACGTTGTAGCCCGCGGTGCGCTCGAAGATGTGGTTCAGGGGAAGGAACGAGAGGTGGACGTCGCGCGGGCCGAGATCGAGCGCGGCCACAGATGTGATCGCGTTCGAGACGAGATTCCAATGCGTGAGCATCACGCCCTTGGGGGCGCCGGTGGTGCCGGAAGTATAGATGATGGTCGCGACGTCGTCGGGGCCCGGAGGTGCCGGCATCGCGGGGGCCGTGGCGGCAGGTCCCGGCAGCCGGTCATCGAAGACCAGGATCCACTGGAGGGTGGGGGCCTCGCGGATCACGGAGCGCACCTTCTTTTCCTGCGCCGCGCTCGAAACGAACACACCCACCGCGCCGGAATCCGCCAAGAGCGGGCCGACATGGTCCGGCGGCAGGGTGGCGTAGATGGGGACGCACACGCCCCCGATCGAGAGGATCGCCTGGTCCGCGATGGCCCATTCCAGCCGATTCTCGGAGAAAATGGCCACGCGGTCGCCGTGTTTCACCCCGCGCGCGACCAGATCCGCTGCTACGTCGCGAACGCGCGCGGCAAAAACCCGGATCGGGACCGGCCTCCACCGCCTGCCGCGCTTTACCAGAAACGCGTCGGCCTTCCGGTGCGTCTCAACAGCGTGGCGGAGCAGGTCGGGAATGGTGCGAACGTCCATGCGTTGACCTCCTCCCCGCACTGTGACACAGTAGCCGAAGCGTGACTAGACTCGTTCGAATTCCGCCCCAACACCTCACGAGACTATGCGCGACGTCGTCCTCATAGACGGAT
Organism: Candidatus Eiseniibacteriota bacterium; assembly: GCA_041486775.1. GTDB lineage: Bacteria > Eisenbacteria > RBG-16-71-46 > SZUA-252 > SZUA-252 > WS-7. The sequence continues at coordinate 1,103 of JBGPMB010000160.1, forward strand.
ACCGGACTCCATTCGCCAAGGCAGGCACCGCGCTGGCCAGCGTGCACGCCGCCGAGCTGGGGCGCGTCGCGGTTTCCGAGCTTCTCGCCCGCACCGGCGTCGATCCTGCCGAGATCGACGAGGTGATCCTGGGCAACGTGGCCCAACCCTCGGACTCCACCAATATCGCGCGCGTGGTGGCGCTCCTCGCCGGCGTCCCCGAGCGCGTTCCCGCCTACACCGTGCAGCGAAACTGCGCCTCCGGGATGGAATCCATCGCCGAGGCCCACGCGAAGATCACCGCGGGCCAGGCGGACCTCATCATCGCGGGCGGCACGGAATCGATGAGCATGATCCCATTACTGATGAGCGAGGGTATGACCCACATGTTCGAGCGGCTCATGCGGGCCAGGTCGCCGGGCGCCAAGCTCCAGGCGCTCTCGACCGTGCGCCCGCGGGATTTCGCTCCGCGAGTGGCGCTGGCCGAAGGGCTGATGGACCCGGTCTCGGGCCTCAACATGGGCGAGACCGCCGAGGTCCTGGCCAAGGAATTCGGGATCTCGCGCGAGGCACAGGACGATTTCGCGCTCACCAGCCATAGGCGCGCGGTTGCCGCGATGGAGTCGGGACGCTTCGGGCAGGAGCTCGTCCCGGTGTTCGCGCCTCCCTACAAGCAGGCGGTGCTCGAGGACGTGGGCCCCCGCAAGGGCCAGACCCTCGAGGCGCTCGCGAAGCTGCGCCCCTACTTCGACCGGCGCTTCGGCACCGTCACGGTGGGGAACTCCTGCCCCATCACGGACGGCGCCGCCGCCATCCTGGTCGCCTCCGCGGACAAGGCGCGCGCGTTGGGGCTCCGCTCCGCGGGGCGGATCAAGGGCTACGCGTTCGTGGGGCTGGATCCCGCGCGCATGGGGCTCGGTCCCACCTACGCGACCCCGGTCGCGCTGAAGCGCGCGGGCGTGACCTTCCGGGACATCGGGCTGATCGAGCTGAACGAGGCCTTCGCGGCGCAGGTGATCGCGAACGAGATCGCGATGGCCTCGCCGAAGTACTGCCGCGAGAAGCTGGGGCTGGAGGGGGCGATCGGCGAGATCGACCGCGCGACCTTGAACGTGAACGGCGGCGCGATCGCTCTGGGACACCCGGTGGGCGTCTCGGGCACGCGGCTCACGCTCACGCTCCTCCGCGAGATGCGCAAGCGCGACGTGCCTCTGGGGCTGGCGACGCTCTGCGTCGGCGGCGGGCAGGGCGCGGCCCTCGTGCTGGAGCGCGCGGCGTGAGCCTCGCCTTCGACGAGCGCACCGAGGAGGCCGGCGGCACCGAGCACGGCCCGTTCCGCGTGGAAGCGCACGCGTCGGGCATCGCGCTCCTCTGGTTCGACGACCCGGCGCGCCGGGTGAACCTCCTCGACTCCGAGTCGCTGGCCTCGCTCCGCCTTGTGCTCGACGGGCTGAAGCAGCGAACCGACCCCACGTTCCCGCGCGCGCTGATCCTCCTGAGCGGGAAGGTGGAGCAGTTCATCGCCGGCGCCGATGTCACCGAATTCGATCGCATCGAAGACGTGCCCCAGGCGGAAGCCCGGGTCCGCGAGGCGCAGGAGCTGTTCGAGGAATTCTCACAACTGCCGTACCCCACGGTCGCCGCGATCAACGGACCGTGCCTGGGCGGCGGAACCGAGCTGTCGCTCGCGCTCCGCTACCGGATCGCATCGAACGCCCGCAAAGTGACGATCGGGCTTCCCGAAGTGCAGCTGGGGATTCTCCCGGGGTTCGGGGGAACGCAGCGGCTGCCGCGGCTGATCGGTCTCACGCCTTCGCTCGATCTTCTCCTCACGGGGCGGACGCTGGATTCGCGCCGGGCACACCGCGTGGGGCTGGTCGACGCCGTGCTTCCGCACGAGCGTTTCTCCGAGCGCGCGATTCAGTGGACCGAGGCGCTGCTCCAAGATTCGCACGCGGTGAAGCGCCGCAATCCTCCGCTCGGGCTCCGCGTGATCGAGACCATCGCGCCGCTTCGAAACGCCATCCTGTCGCAGGCCAGAGGGCGTGTCCTCCATCAGACCCACGGACACTATCCCGCGCCGCTCGAGATCATCCGCGTTCTGCGCGCCACGTGGGGCGCCCGCATCGTCGAGGGGCTCAAGGTCGAGCGCGAGGCGGTGGCGAAGCTTCTCTTCACGCCCGAGTCCCAAAGTCTGAGACGGATCTTCACGCTCCGCGAGGACGCGAAGCGGCGGCCCGAGACAACGCGCGCGCGGCCCATCCAGCACGTCGCGGTCATGGGCGCGGGGACGATGGGCGGCGAGATCGCGTACCTCTTCTCGAGCCGCGACATGCGCGTACGGCTGCGCGATCTCAAGCCGGAGCCGCTCCTGCGCTCGCTCTCCCACGCGCGCTCGCTCTTCGACCGCGAGGTCTCCCGCAGCCGCCTCACCAAGGCCGAGATGGCCCGCGCGCTCGGGAGGATCGAGCCCGCGCTCGACCTGTCCGGGCTCAAGGTCGCCGATCTGGTGCTGGAGGCGGTCGTGGAAGACCTGCCGGTGAAGCAGGCCCTCTTCCGCGAGCTGGAGGGGCTTGTACCCGATCGGTGTGTCTTCGCCACCAACACCTCCTCGCTTTCGGTTCGCGCGATGGCGAAGGGGCTCAAGAACCCGGGCCGCGTGGTGGGAATGCACTTCTTCAATCCAGCGACGCGGATGCCCCTGGTCGAGGTGATCCGCACCGAGTTGAGCGACCCGGCCGCGGTGGAAACCGTGATCGCGCTCGCGCGCCGCCTGGGGAAGACGCCGGTGCTGGTCGCGGACGCTCCCGGTTTTCTGGTGAACCGCGTGCTCATGCCGTATCTCGCCGAGGCGGTCGCCCTGGTGGAACGCGGGCAGCCGGTCCGCGCCATCGACCGCGCGCTGCGAGATTTCGGGATGCCGATGGGGCCGCTCGAGCTCCTGGACGAGATCGGGCTCGACGTGGCTCGCAAGGTGGCGCACGTGCTGCGCGACGCGTACGGCGAGCGTATGCCCCCGGTCACGCTGATCGACCGGCTCGTCGCGGCCGGTGAGCTGGGAAAGAAATCCGATATGGGCTTTTACAATTATGAGAAGGGACATCGCGAAGGCGTGAACGGAGAGATCGAATCCTCCAACCCCGCCGAGGGCCCGCTCACGTCGCCTGCCATCGTGGACCGTTTGATCGACGCGATGGTCAACGAGGCCGCGCTGGCGCTCGAGGAGCGGGTGGTCACCCGGCCGGAGGACGTCGATCTCGCGATGGTGCTCGGGACGGGATTCCCTCCGTTCCGAGGCGGGCTCCTGCGCTACGCCGATTCGGCGGGGATCGGCGCGATCGTCGAGCGTCTGACGCGCCGGCAACAGGAAGGCGCGCCCTCAGGCCCCTCGGGCAAGCTTCAGCAGATCGCCCTCAGCGGCGGGAAGTTCTATAAAGAGTAGTTCCCTCCAATTCGCGTATAATCCATTCGAACAACTTGAACGCATGATGCGTTCGCATCTTTTCAATTTACGGGAGGCCCGTGTGCCGAACTTTGCAGGTGTGTTGAAAGGTGAGATTCGTCGCCTGGCGCGAAAGGAAGTGCGCGCGTCGGTGACGCCCGTCCGGAAACTCGTGGCCGAGCTACGCCGGCGTGTGGCGCAACAGCGCAAGTTGATCGCAGAGCTGGAACGGCGCTCGCGGCGCAGTGCCCGGGGCGAGCGGGCCGCCGAGGCTCCGGCAACCGAGGGATCGCAGATCCGGTTCTCACCCGCGTGGGTGATCAAGCACCGGAAGAAGCTCAAGATGAGCCGCCGTGTGTACGCGAAGCTGGTCGGCGTATCGGCGCAGTCCATCTTCGGCTGGGAGACAGGACGGGCGAGGCCTCGCCGGCGAGCCCTCGAGTCGTGGCGGCGCATTCGCGGGATGGGGAAGCGCGAGCTGGCGGCGCTTCTCAAGGGAGGCGCGAAGCGGCGCTCAATGCCGCGACGTACGCGCCGCGCCGCCAAGAAGAAATAGCTCGGCCGTGACCGACCTTCGCGATCTGGTCCGGCGGCAATTCGGGCTCAACGCGGAGCGCTACGTTTCGAGCCATGACCACTCGAAGGGCGAGAGCCTGGACCGAATGGTCGAGCTGGTCGACCCGAAGCCCGAGTGGCGCGTTCTGGACATCGCGACCGGCGGAGGACACACGGCGCTCGCTTTCGCGCCGCGCGTGCGGGAAGTCGTGGCGACCGACATCACCCAGGAGATGCTCGCCGCGGCGGAGCGCTTCATTCGCGCGAAGGGTGTCACCACTGTTTCGTTCTCGGAAGCGGACGCCTGCGATCTTCCCTTCGAGGCAGGGGACTTCGACCTCGTCACCTGCCGCGTCGCGCCGCACCACTTCCCGGATTGCGCCCGGTTCGTACGCGAGATGGCGCGTGTGCTGAAGCCGGGCGGCACCGTAGCGATGGTCGACAACGTGGTACCGGAGGACGCGGGCACCGGCGACTACATCAACGCGCTCGAGAAATTCCGCGACCCGAGCCATGTCCGCGCGCTCACGGCGTCCGAATGGCTACGATTGTTCGCCGAGGCGGGGTTCGGGCTCCAGGCGACCGAGATCTTCCGCAAAGCGCGCGACTTCGAGGCATGGGCAGGGCTCCAGACGGTGAGGGATTCCGTGAAGGCCGAGCTGCGGAGGAGACTGGTGGAAGCGCCGCGGGGTCCGGCCGAAGCGCTGGGGCCGGAGACGCGTGACGGAAAGCTCTACTTCTATCTTACCGAGATCATGATCGTGGGGCGACGGGTGGCGGGGTAAGGGATGGTGGAGCGCC
>JBGPMB010000161.1:0-5857 GCA_041486775.1 Candidatus Eiseniibacteriota bacterium
AGTTGGTGCGCGGTCGCCTCGTCGTAGGCCACCTTCCCCCGGTAGAGGTCGGGCGCGAAGGCGACGTAGCCGTGCGAGGCAAGGCTGTCCGTCTGCTGTTTCACCCAGTCGTTGAGCCCCCACCATTCCTGGATCACGACGATGCCGGGGTGTGTGCCCGCCCCTTTCGGGAGCGAGAGGTAACCCATGACGCGCGTCCCGTTCTGCGAAGTCTGGAGCATGTGTCCTTTGCCGACGAACGCGCCCGTCCTCTTGGCGGCCGGCCTCTTGGCGGCCTGCGCCGGCGCGGTCCCGAGGACGAGCGCCAGGAGGAGCAGGGGAAGGATGGAGCAGGCGGCCTTCGAGATCCGCTTCATGGTCGTGAGCCTCCTTCAATGTGGGTGATGGGGACGGCGGCCGAATTGAAATTCAGCGCCGTGTGAATTTCGATTCTCACTTCCTCCGAGAGCTCGCTTCCCACAGCCGTGCCGAGTGCGGTCCGCGCCTCGTCTCCGCCGATCTGGCCCAGGGCCCAGGCCGCGTGCCCGCGGACGACCGGCTCGGGATCCTCCCTCAGCGCGCGGGCGAGCGGTCCGACCGATCTCGGGTCGCCGAGATTCCCCAGCGCCACCGCGACGTTCCGGGCGAAGCCGGCCCGCTTCGCGCGCAAGATCGCGGTGCCCTGGTACCGGGCGCGGAATTTGTCCTCGTCCAGCGCGAGGAGCGGGATCAGCGCCGGGGTCTCCTGCCCGGGGCGGTCCCGGAAGTCCGGGTCCTCGGTCTTGACCGCGAAACGGTTCCACGGGCAGACCTCCTGGCAGTCGTCGCAGCCGAAGATTCTCGCGCCGATCGCGGGCCGAAGCTCGAGCGGGATCGCCCCGCGGTGCTCGATGGTGAGATAGCTGATGCAGCGACGCGCGTCCAACTCGTAGGGGCCCACGATCGCGCCCGTCGGGCACGCCGCGATGCACTTGGCACAGGTGCCGCAGTGGTTGCGGGCGGGCGCATCCGGCTCGATCCAGAGATCGGTCAGGATCTCGCCCAGGAAGCTCCACGAGCCGCGGCCCTGGAGGATCACGTTCGTGTTCTTTCCGATCCAACCAATACCGGCGCGCTCCGCCCAGGCCCGGTCGAGCATCGGTCCCGTGTCCACGTAGGCGAGCCATCGCGCGTCGGGGCAGAGGGCCAGGATCGCGCGCGCGAGGAGCTTGAGCTTGCGCCGGATGCGCTTGTGGTAATCGCGGCCCCACGCGTAGCGCGCGATGCGTCCCCGCGGGGCGTCACCGTCCGCGTCCGCGGGCCAGTCCCCGCGGTAATAGGGGACCGATACCGAGAGGACCGTCCTGGCCCGGGGAAGAACCGCGCGGGGATCCGAGCGGCGCGCGGGATCGCGGGCCATCCAGCGCATCGTGCCGTGGCGCCCGGCTGCGAGCCACGCGGTGAGCTTTTCGGCATAGGGGGATTCGGCCGCGTCCGCGAACCCGACCGCGCCGAAGCCGAGCGAGAGCGCTTCCTCCCGGATGCGCTTCTTGATAGCATCCGCCTGTGACGGCTTCATTCGATGTGACGCCCCTGTTCCCGCTGCCCGATGTGGTGTTCTTCCCGAAGACGCTTCTGCCGCTCCACGTCTACGAGCCCCGCTATCGCGCGCTGGCTTCGGACGCTCTGGAGCAGGACCGGATCATCTGCACGGCGCTCTTGAAGCCAGGCTGGGAGTCCGACTATTACGGCTCCCCGGAAGTGTACCCTGTCGGCTGCGTCGGGAAAATCGTGCAGCACCAGAAGCTGCCCGATGGACGTTACAACATAACCCTCGACGGCATCACGAAGGTCTCGATCGAATCCTCGGTCCGGCTCGACCCGTACCGCCTGGTCCGCGTCAAGCCGTTGGAGGACGACTCCACGTGGGCCCGGGGCAAGCGCGCGGCAGAGGAGGCGGCGGAGCTGATGCAGCTCTTCCGGCAGGTCCACGAGGGGCAGGCCCCTTCGATCCTGCTCGCCGAGATGCTGGGCCAGGAGATGACCCCGGAATCGATTCTCAACACGGTGGCGCTCAACCTGAACGCCGAGCCGGAGCTGAAAGAGCAGCTCCTGGAAATGGACAGCCTCGACCGGCGCTACCAGGCGGTGCTCCAGATCTTGCGGAACGCGACGAAGACCCAGGAGCGGATCGAGCGTGTGCGCCATCTCTACCCTCGCGACAAGCGAATCAACTGAAGCGCGCGTCGGCGCGCTGATCGAGCGGCTCAAGGCGGCGTATCCCGACGCGGCCTGCGCGCTCCGTCACGAGGATCCCTTCCAGCTCCTCGTGGCCACCATCCTGTCGGCCCAGTGCACGGACGAGCGCGTCAACAAGGTGACGCCCGCCCTGTTCGCGCGCTTCCCCGACGCCGGCTCCATGAAGGATGCCGATGTCCTCGAGATGGAAGATCTGATCCGCACGACCGGCTTCTACCACAACAAGACCAAGTCGCTCCTCGGCGCCTCCCGGCGGATCGCCGAGGCATTCGGGGGAGCGGTGCCCTCCTCGATGGAGGACCTCCTCACGCTGCCCGGCGTCGCGCGGAAGACCGCGAACGTCGTGCTGGGCGTGGGCTACGGCATCGCGGTCGGGATCGTGGTGGATACCCACGTCGACAGGCTCGCGCACCGCCTCGGCTTGACTCGCTCCGACACGCCGGTGCAGATCGAGCAGGACTTGATGAGGATCGTGCCGCGATCGGAGTGGATCCTCTTCGCGCACCTCCTCATCCTTCACGGCCGGCGGGTCTGCATCGCGCGGAAGCCCAAGTGCGGGATCTGCCCGGTTCAGAGCCTTTGCCCCAGCGCTTCGCATTTCCTGAACGGCAAGGTTCCACCGTGGGAGCGCGCGGCGAAGAAGGGCGCGGCGAAGAAGAAAGGTACCAAGAAGCGCCCCGCCAAGAAGAGGCCCGCCGTGAAATCAGCGAGGAAATCCGTCCCCAAGAAGGGCAACCGTCGGTGAGCGGCCGCGTGGTGCAGGGCGCGCGCGCGCCCGACTTCAACCTGCCGCTGATCGGCGGGGGATACCGGGGGCTCCGCGATCTCCTGGAGCCGGGGGGCGGCGTGCTGATCTTCTTCAAGGAGGATTGCCCCGCGAGCGAGCTCGTCGTGCCGCGGCTCGGCCCGCTCGCCCAGGCGCTGGAGCGCGAAGACCGGTTCTTCCTCGCGATCGCGGAGGATTCCGAGGAGACCGCGCGGGCCTTTCGCGACCGCCACGGACTGAAGTTCCCGATCGCGTGGCAGGCCCCGCCGTACCCGGCCTCGAAGGACTACGAGATCGTCACGGTCCCGGCGCTCTTCGTCGTGGACGGCGCGGGCGCGATCGCGGAGCGGGTGGAAGGCTTCATCAAATCGGAATATGAGGCCCTGGGAGAGGCCATGGAGCAGGCGCTGGCGCTGGGCTCGGCGCCTCCCGTGCTGGAGCGTCCCGAAGAGCTGCCGCAGCTCCGCCCCGGCTGAATGTCACGCACGGCCGCCGGGTGACGGCTGAAGGGGGATCATGAAGAAGGATCTGGGTGTCTCGATCACGTGGATCGGCCACGGCACGGTGCTCTACCGCTCGGCTCAGGGAAAAGCTGTGCTCGTGGACCCGTGGGTGGACAGCAATCCCGCCGCCACGCCCGCGGCGAAGGCGCTGCCGAAGATCGACCTCGTGCTCATCACGCACGGCCACGGCGATCACGTCGGCGACCTGGTCGCGATCGCGAAGAAGCACAACCCCGACATCGTCTGCATCCACGAGATCGCGGTCCACTTCGGTGCGAAGGGGGTGCAGAAGCTCCATGGCATGGGGAAGGGCGGCACGCAGGAGCTGCACGGGCTGCGCATCACCCTGGTCCACGCGGTCCACTCGAGCACGATCATGGACGAGGGCAGGCTCGTCCCCGCCGGAGAGGCGGCGGGCTTCGTCATCGAATTCGAGAACGGCACCCGCGTGTACCACGCCGGCGACACCGCCGCGTTCTCGGACATGAAGCTGATCGGCGAGATCTATCATCCCACGATCGCGGCGCTGCCGATCGGGGACCTCTACACCATGTCGCCGCTCGAGGCTTCCTTCGCGGCCAAGATGCTGGGGGTCGAGACCGTCATCCCGATCCACCATTCCACCTTTCCCGCGCTGACCGGAAAGCCGGAAGCGTTGCGGAAGCTTCTCGAGGGAACGGGGATCGAGGTCGTCGCGTTGAAGCCGGGGGAATCGGTGTAACGCCGGCCTTCAGTCGAAGTAGACGCGGGTCAAGAGCCCTTCGGCCGTGAGGCGGAAGGGCTTTCGCTCTCGGAAGAATTCGCGCGGCGCGGCCTTGACGCCCCGGTCGGGATGGATCGCGCCCATGCGAATCCAGGGGCGGAGCCAGCGCAGCACGTCGGCGGGTCCCGGATGCGGATGGGGCGCCAGGCTCAGATGCTCGATGCCGCCGGAGGGCGCCCGCACGATGGTGCACCCGCACGGAATCCGCACGGTGATGCCGTCGAAGAGGCCGAGCGTCTTGTTCCGGACCACGTATTCGTCCACGTGGAAATACTGCTCGCGCCATCCGTGGCGCGTCTGGAGCGGCGCCGCGTGGCGCTCGAGCTTCGCCTTCGGAGGCAGGTTGAGCGCCGCGCGCATCGCGGCGAGGCCGCCGGGTCGCTGGGGATCGAGCGCGCGCAGCGGGCTTCCCATGCCGGCGGCGCGCTCTGCCCCCCGCTTCCGGGCGCGAAGCGGCGGAAGATCAATCCCATGCCGCGCGCACGCGGCCTCGATCCCCGGCGTCGCGAGACCGCCCTCCTCCGTCTGGTCCTCCGACCGCATGAGGGCCGCGATGTCGGCGTAGCGGGCGCGCCCGGGCGGGAGCTTCTCGATGGCGCGGGCGAGGGATCGTCCCAGGAGCCGCCGCGCCCGTTCGATCGCATCGACCCCCGAGATTTCTTGTAATGCGCGCGTCAGAGCCCAGACCAGCGCGTCGTAGAACGCTCCGGTGAACACGCGGGAGAAGGAGTGCGGCTCCGCCGCGAGTACTGTGTCGTCGGCGCTCGAGGGCAGAGAACCCGGGTCGGCGTAGCGGAAGCTGTTTCGCGCGTCGCGCAGGCGCGTCGGGTCGCTGACGGCGCGCGGGCCGTAGTTGTCGTAGATCGCCCGTCCCAGCGCCTCGGCCAGGCGCGAGACCTGATTGCTCTTCTCCCAGGATCCCTTCGCCTCCTCCAGGAGGGCGGCGCAGACGGCGGAGTCGGTCAGCGTCACGAGGAGCGCCGAGCAGTCGGCGAAGGCCTCGTGGAAGGAAGCGGTCTCGATGTCGGGCGTGGACCAGAAGCCCGGCTGGTAGCAGTCCAGCACCGCGTGGCCCGTCTCGTGCGCCACGACGTCCAGGCTCTCGGCCGCGTAGACGGTCCGATGCGTCTTCCGGTCCACGTCGTAGAAGAATTGAAGGCTCTTCCGGTCGTAGAAGGCGTTGAGATCCTTTCCCGCGCGGAGCTTGACGAGAAGAGGATGGTCCTCGTGCCAGTGGGTGAAGTCGCGATCGAAGAGGTCCTCCCAGACCCGGATGGTCCGCGCGAGCGCGACCTCTCCCTGCCAGTACTGAAACGCCAGCGTCCCGGGGGCGTAGGGCGCCGGGGCGTAGCGGCGGCCGTCGATGGTGAACGAGGGCTCGCCACCCTCCGGTGTCTCGGGCGCGACGGATTCCAGCCCGACGGGTGCCAACGGATCGTTCGGGTAGAAGCGGACGCTGGGCGGCGCGGGCTCCGACCCGTTGCCGGCCTTCGGCGCGGGCCTCTTTGGCGGCGTCGCGCGGCGCTTCACAGCCGGCTCCGAAGGAGCTTCATCGCGCGCTCCACGGGGAGCGTGTTCACGACGTCCTCGGCGGTCAGCCAGGCTTTG
>JBGPMB010000162.1:0-5728 GCA_041486775.1 Candidatus Eiseniibacteriota bacterium
AGCCTGCCTCTTCCCTGAAACCCAGCCGTGGCCTGGGCCGTAAGGGAGGACGATGAGACGCCCCGCGACGAATCTGGCCCATCCGATGCGCCCGATCCTGATCGCGAGCGCCCTCGCGCTCCTGACCACGCTTTGCCCGCCATTTGCCTCGTCTGACACCCCATCCAAATCGCTGGCGGAGCAGGGGGCGGACGCCTACGCCGCCCGCGCCTACGTGAAGAGCGCGCAGCTCTTCGTGGCCGCCGCCGAGCAGGGCGAAGACGTGGCTGGCTCCCTCTACAACGCCGCCTGCAGCTTCGCGCTCGCCGGAAAGCCGGACGAGGCGATCTCGACGCTCGATCGCGCGTTTGCCGCGGGGTTTGGGGATATCGAACACGCGAAGCAGGACACGGATCTCGCCTCCCTGCACGCCGACGCGCGCTGGCAACCGCTTCTGGACCGCGCCGTGGCGAGCGCGAAGGCCTATCGGGACTTCTGGGACGGCCCCTCGCTGCAAACGCCCTTCAGGGAGAACCTGAGCGAGGACGAAAAGGTCGCCGGGCTCTCGAAGCTCTGGGCGGAGGCCAAGTTCAACTTCGTTCACTTCGACAAGGTGCCCGCCCTGAACTGGGACGGCGCCTACATGGAGTGCCTTCACAAAGTCAGAGCCACGAAATCCACGTTCGAGTACTACCGCCTTCTCATCCAAATGTGCGCCCGGCTTCACGATGGACACACGGGCGTGTGGATGCCGAAGGAGCTGATGGATGAAGAGTACGCACGCCCTCTCCTACGCACGGCGCTCGTCGAGGGGAAGGTGATGATCGTCGCGGTGGCGGAGCAGCTCGAGGGGACCGGTCTCACGCCCGGCCTCGAGATCGTCGCGATCGACGGGATCCCGGTGGCGGATTACGTGAAGCGTAACGTGACGCCCTACGAGAGCGCGTCAACTTCACAGGATCTCACCGCGCGGGTCTATGGCCGGGGGTTGCTCGAGGGCTCCAAGAGCAAGGCCGTCGAGCTGACGCTCGCGGATGCCTCGGGTAAGACGATGAAGCGGAGCGTTCCGCGCGCTCCCAACGCCGACTACTTTACCGCACTCGGCACCGACCTCATGACGTTCACGATGCTGCCCGGCGACGTCGCGTACGTGAAGCTGAACTCATTCAACGACACCAAGGCCGCCGACATGTTCGAGGCCGCGTTCCCCGAGATCGCCAAGGCGAAGGCTCTGGTGATCGACGTGCGCGAGAATGGGGGCGGTAATAGCGACGTGGGGTACCGCGTGCTCGCGTGCCTGACGGATCGGGAGTTCCTCGGCTCGAAGTGGGAGACGCGCGACTACAAGCCTACCCTCCGCGCGTGGGGACAGCGGGAAACCCGCTTCCATGGCCCCGCCAGCAAGATGCCCCCGAACGGGAAGCTGATCTTCACGAAGCCGGTCGTCGTTCTGACGAGCCCGCGCACCTACTCGGCGGCGGAGGACTTCACCGTTGCCTTCCGAGGCATGAAGCGCGGAAAAATCATCGGAGAGGCAACCGGGGGAAGCACGGGCCAGCCGCTCACGTTCCCGCTCCCCGGCGGCGGTATGGCGCGCGTCTGTACGAAGCACGATTCGTTCGCGGATGGGACGGAGTTCGTCGGTACCGGCGTCGTGCCCGACGTGGCGATCAGCCCCACGGTCGGCGATCTCCGAGCCGGCCGCGACACGGTGCTTCAGGCCGCCCTTAGAGAGCTGGGGGCCCTGTAACGGTCAACGCCTGTAGAGACGGCCCGTCTCGGTCCTCTTGTGATACAGGAAAAGCGAGTACTCCACTCGACGGACGGAGACCCGAAGCTCCTTCGCGTGTTCCCGAAGCTTCAGAAGATAGCGGTGCCAGTCCTCGAAGGTGAACCCTACGCCGGATGGCTTTGTCCGGACCGATCCCAGCTTGTACAGCGCGCGCCAGACCCGGATGTCGATGACGCCATAGCGCCACGGGTCGGTCAGGGTCAGGATGGCGGAGGCCATCGGCGCGCCGACGCCGTGGAGGCTGGTCAGAGCATGGAATCGCTCTCGTTCATCCACGGTGCCGAACGCGCGCCTCGAGAGCCGGCGCACCTCCTCGGGCGAGTTCTTCTGGCAGAAGCGCCGCGCTCTCGGGCTCTTCCACGCGCAGACCTCGAGTAGCTCCCTCTTGGTCATATAGCCGCGGCGGCGCACGGCGCGCAGCTCGGCCACGAGCCGCCGTGTGTCCTCGGTGTCGGTTTGCGCGAGCTCGCGGGCCAGAAGTGTTCGAAGAGATCGGTCGCTCACGACCTAGCGGACCGGAGAGGGCTTGGGCGAGGGCAGGGAGGCACGAACCTCTCTGGCCCTGGCGCGGATTGCGGAGGCCTCGATGGTTCTGCCCTTCCGATCGAGGAGCTCGGCGTACTTCTCGAGCCAGTCGGGGAGATCCAGCGTGTTATACCCGAAGTTGATCCGATCGATGACGCGGCGGAAATGGAACTCGGCCTTGGCATCGAGGCGTAGATCCGCGTACAGGGCCGCGAGGCTGTAGTGCACAAGCGATCCCTGGTAATCATCCGCCACGCCCTCCTGCTGCTCCGAGACTCTGAGTGCGTGCTCGAGGACTTCGCGGGCCTGACCGGTCCGTCCCGTTCTGCGGAGCAATTCGCCCAGGCTGTGGAGATACACGCCATTCGCGGGATGCTCCGGCCCGAGGCTCTTTTCACAGACCTCCACCCCTCTCCGGAGCAGTGGTTCCGCTTCCGCATAGTTGCCGGAGAGCATGAGTGAAAATCCCAGGTTGTTCAGACCCATGGCGAAGTCCGTAGCCTCGGGTCCGACAGACGCTTCTTTCAGGCGCAGCGCCTCCCGGAAAAGCGGTACCGCCCCCTCAGGGTCTCCCCGCTCCTGGCGAATCAACCCGAGATCATTGAGACACCAGGCCGCTCCCTGATCCCCACTCCCTCGCAATTCCCGGAAGATCGAGAGAGCACTCTCGAGACACTGCGTGTGCTCCGCAGTCAGCAGCGGCAGCCGGGTGCTCAGCGCGTAAAGACTCGCCGCAGTCAAACTGTCGTGCAACCCGAACACCTTCTGGCGAATCGCCAATGCCCGGCGGGTCAGGGGGACTTCCTCCCCTCTATATTTCTCCCGACCTCCGACAGCGTCGGCCAGATTCATGAGGCTGGCGGCCGCCTCCGGGGAGTCCGGACCGAAGGTCCTCTCCCGCACTGCCAGAACCTTCCTGAGCAGGGGCACTGCAGGCTCGTGGAGTCCTAGATTTGCGTACACCTTTCCCATCGCGTCCATGAGCCGCGTTCGCACGACGGGCTTGTCCGCGAGCCGCTGCTGGATTGTATTCGCGCCCTTGTCCAGCACCTCCCGCGCGGTGATCGTGTTGCCCCGCGCCTCGCTCGGATCCGACACGTGGAACAGATCCACCATGAAGTCGGTCACCTCCGTCGCCGTCTCCGCCTCCTCCCGAGCCTTGCGCTCCGCCTCCTGTGCCCGAACGAGTCCAACGCTCGTACCCACGATCCCCGCGACAAATGCGAGTCCGACGGCCACCCCTGCCGTGACGCCCATCCGGTGCCGGCGGACAAACTTCCGCACTCGGTAAGGGGTGCTGGGCGGGCTTGCGAGGACCGGCTCGTGCCTTAGATGCCGCTCGATGTCCGCTGCTAGCTCCGAGACCGAAGCGTACCGCCGCGTGCGATCCTTCTCCAACGCTCGGAGCACGATCCAGTCGAGATCGCCTCGGAGGTCCCTAGCCAACGAGGGCGCATCGCTCCGGAATGCCTTGGCCGCAACGGCGGCGGCCGCCGCGCCCGTCGTGATCCGGGTGCTCGGCCGCACCGGCTCGACCTCGCGGATCGAGCGGACGATGTCCTCGTAGCCCTGCGAGCGCGGAGCCGCCCTCCCGAGCGGCAGCTCTCCGGTCAGCAGCTCGTAGAGCACCGCACCCAGGGAATAGACGTCCGCCCGCGTGTCGATGTCGAGCAGGGTGCGGTCTGCCTGCTCCGGGCTCATGTAGGCCGGGGTCCCGATCATGTGGCCCACCTCGGTATGCAGCGTTGATTCGGTCAGCCGCTGCGAGATCGCCTTGGCGATCCCGAAGTCGATGATCTTCGGCACGGGCTTCCCGTCGAGCATCGCGACGAGAATGTTGGAGGGCTTGAGATCCCGGTGGATGATCCCCTTCTGATGCGCGTGCTGGACTCCCTCACACGCCTGGATGAAGAGCTTCAGCCGCTCGGGTATCGCCAGCCGCTCGGTGTTGCAGTATTCGAGGATGGAGACGCCCTGGACGAACTCCATGGCGAAGTAGGGGCGGCCTTCGGCGGAGATGCCGGCGTCGAAGACGTGGGCGATATTGGGATGGTTCAGGAGTGCCAGCGCCTGCCGCTCGGACTCGAAGCGGGCCACGACTTCCTTTGTGTCCATGCCAAGCTTGATGAGCTTGAGGGCGACGTGGCGGCGGACGGGGAAGGTCTGATCCGCGAGGTAGACCTCGCCCATGCCGCCCACGCCGATCTTCTCGACGAGGCGGTACGGGCCAACGGTAACCGTGGGCGCGAGTCCGGAGGGTGGCGCGATGAAGGTGCTCTCGAGCGGTGTCGGGGCAGCGGGCTCCTCCTCCGGGCGGCTAGGATCAGCCGGTCCAGGTGGGTGCGCCGAGGAGTCGCTCATCTAGCGGGACGGAACAGGTCGACGTGCGGGCAGGGAAGCGCGGAACGTATTCACCGCTACCTCATTCTGCTTCGAAGCATCCAGGCTGCCGGAATGTACCGACACTAAGTTTGCTTCGGTGGTCGCGACGCATCTATGGTACAGAAGCACCATAGGGGAGTAACGGCCCGGCTCACGGCTTGAAATACAGGTATCGGTTCGCGTAATCGATCAGCGCGGCGTGCGCCTTCATCCAGTCGAAGCCGAGCAATCCCACGCTCCGGAGCTCCGATGCCGGAGTATTCGCGTACTCCGCGAAATCCTCCAGAGAGGCCGGGCTATGGAACGTGACCCCCGCGATGGCGAAGGCGACGTCATCGCTGAGGAACACATCCGGACTCGTTCCACTGGGACTGTGGTCGGGACCCGTGGTGTCCGCCCTTGCGGATATCTTTCCCGCGAACAGCTGGTGATGCAGGGTGAGTGCGGTGGAAACAGTCGATGGTGTGATGGTCACGACGCTGTCGAGGCTCGGGAAGTACGCCGGCATCGTGACCCGGTTGGACGGGCCGATGGTTATTTGAACGTAACGATATCCTTGGGCCAGGAGCTTCTGGTTCGGTGTCGTGGAAGTCTTCACACCCAGGATCATCACGTCTCGCGAGAAATCAATGGCCGCTCTTGCGCCGACCAGAAACGGCACCCCGACCATCCCGTGCACCGGACCGACGCCGTCAGGCGTGAAGTCGAAGACGGGGACATCGTGCAGGTCTGAAAAGCGCTGGGTGCCGAGGCGCATCGTCGGCACATGGATCGTACCCTTTCCCTTGGCGCTGTAGCCGTAGGCCTCTGTCTGCTTGACCGGGCCGCCATTCAGCTTCTCGCCGATGTCATGGGTTAGCGCGAGAAACATCCTCGCATTGCCGTGAACCATCAGCGGAACGGGTGTGCCGCGGCCGAGGTCAGCGGCGACCGCATAGCGGTGTCCGGAAAATACCACCGTTGTAAGGGACAGAGTCTGCTTCCCGTCGATAGCGCTGTCCTTGGCGCACGCCGGTGCCGAGGAGGAGGCGCAGAGGAGAAGCAGGAGGA
>JBGPMB010000163.1:0-5617 GCA_041486775.1 Candidatus Eiseniibacteriota bacterium
GAGAAGGCGCTGGCTTTGGCAGACCATCCGGAAGACCATCCTCTAGTCAGGAAATTTGAAAAAGCTCTGCTTGACTTTCAGGCTGAAGCCGGTAAACTTCACTTTGAAGTCAAGCGGGGTGTCGACGCCTTCGTAAGGCCCATCAAGGCCCCTCCGGCGGCGACCCCTGCAAAGCCAGAGGAGAAGAGCCTTGTCCACTCCGGCGAATCCGGCCCCGCAAAAGGCAACGGCTCCGCGTCCGCCTAAAAACGTGCAGGTCGACTTCGTCTCCAGGGGCAAAACGGTCAGGGTCGGAAGGGATTGCTGTCTCGACGGGAAAAACGGAGGCAAAAAATGAGCCACAACCGCAACTTCAAGTTCGGGCCGTCTCTCCTTTCCGCGGCCTACGCCGACCAGTCCCAGGGCGAGTCGGAAGGCCGTCGCGACCGGCAGATGGGCTGGGGCGGCGACGTGGCCGAGGGCAGCGCCGAAGGCGCGCGGGACCGTCAACTCGGCACCTCCTACGCTCCCGACGCGGAAGGCTCGGCCGAGTCCATGCGCGTCGTGCAGTTGGGCGACATCAACCCGCTGAACGCCGAATCCAACCGCGGCGAGTTCAGCGAGGTCCGCTTCGGCATCTCGGGGCACATGGTCTCCGACGGCAAGCGCGGCGGGCTGTCCGACGTCCGCCGCGACTACTACAGCGAGCACCCTCTCGGTGGCCTCCGCGAGGAGGACGCGAACCTCCGCATGCGCGGCCTCCGCGAGGACGACGCAGGTCTCCGCATGCGGGGCCTCCGGGAAGAGGACTCGAATCTCCGGATGGGAGACCGCGGCCAGGAGTCCGTCCAGTTCTTGACCCAGCAGCTTCCGGGCGGCGTGAACTACCGCGGCCTGGGCGACGACAAGGACCTTTACCGCGGCATGGGAGATCGGAACGATATGCTCAAGTACCGGAACATGGGCCGGAACGACCTGCTCCGCGATGGGATCGCGCTCGACGGCCTCCGCGAGGAGGACGCGAACCTCGCGCTCAAGGGTGTCGCCGGATTCCGCGCGGCGATCACGCTCCGCGGCATCAACGGCCTCCGCGAGGACGACGCCAACCTTCGCATGCGCGGCCTCCGCGAGGAGGACGCCGGTCTCATGCTGAAGGGTCTCCGCGAAGAGGACGCCTCGCTGCTCCTCCGCGGCATCGGCTCGGTGAACGACCTGCTCCAGTACCGGAGCATGGGCGCGGCGGACTTCCATCCCCGCTTCCCGGTCAAGGTCGAGATCAAGGGCCTCGGCGTGATCGGCATCACGAAGAACGAGGCGAAGATCGCCGGGATCTTCGACTTCCTGAAGGCCAACCCCACCTGGGAAGAGTTCGCGGGCCGTTGTCAGACCCTTTTGAAACAGTGGAAGCCGCTCTTCGCGCGCATCAACGCGCTCCCGGCGACCTCGAAGGCCGCGGTCATCAATCAGATGGCCCAGGCCAAGCTCGGCGGCCCCCAGAACTACAATGCGGTGGAGACCGACTACCTCGCGAACGGGCCCGCGGGCTACGACGCGAACGCGGGCGGCCACACGCGCGAGCTCGAGCGGCTCGAGACCTACCTGCCGACCCTCCAGACCGTGGTCGCGCAGATGGAAAACCTGACGCCCGGCGGCTCGGCCGCGGGTGCGGCGGCGGCAGCCAACGCCACGGCCCAGGCGTCGGTGAACGCGAGGCTCGCGAAGACGCCGACGGACATCCTCTTCGACTACGTCCTTCCGGCGACGGCGGGCGCGGTGGGGATCGGTCTCGTCTGGGCGCTGCTCACCTAAGCGGGCCGTGCGCGACTTCATCTATTTCGCGGCGGTCCTTGGGACCGCCGTCAGTCTCACCCTCCTCCATGTGGGTGAGGTCTATAGAAGGCCGGGCCTCTGGCTCGACCGATGGCTCTTTAAGAATCGGTGGCTCGAGTCGATCCCGGAAGACAAGCGGGGCGGACCGATCAAGCTCCTGGTCCATTGCCCTTCCTGCACGAGCTTCTGGGTCTCGATCGCCCTCTCCTGTCTATGGTATTGCCCCCTCTGGGGAGGATGGATGGAGAAGGGGGCGGTCGGGCTGGCCTCAGTCGCGATCGTCTTCTCCTGGCATGTGATCGCGGTCAAGGTCGGGCTGTACGAAATGTAGAAGAACGCCCGCCATAGTGGCGGACGGTTGAAAGGAGATCTCCATGCATCAGGTCAAGTGCAAGAAGTCCGGCGCGGCCCCCAAGGGTGCGCGCAAGGTGCGCCGCGGCAAGCGGACCATCTGCGTCAAGGGCCGTCGGTAGGCCCGAAAGCGGCTCCGGGGCCCGGGGTCGAGCTTCCTCTGAGAGCAACCTGGAGGGAGCACCCCGGGCCGCTTCCGCTCCCAAGGGGAGCGGAACAACTGGTTTATACGGGGTTTTCACTGGGGAAAGGGTGGAAATAGCTGGTCCTGGCGTGAGGGGCCCAGCTTGCTCGCCAAGCAATCCGAATGAGACCTCCCCTGGAAGTCCAAGTCACCGAATGCGGGGGCTGCAACGGCTGGGGGATCGTCATCGGCGGGGTGGATAAGGCGAGCGGGGAGCGCAAGGTGCGGGAGCATCTTGAGTGCGGCGGCCGGGGAATCTTCATTCGTAGGTTCCGCCGAAGCGACAGCGGGACGGGAGATCACCTTGACTTCCCCCGTGATCGTACCATGCCCGGCGTGCGGGGAGACGATCGCCGCGCATCCCTGCATGGGATGTCGAAAGCCGATCCTCTACCATCCCTCGTGCCCGTCGACGGCGGAGGGCAGCGTCCGGGTGACGGACCAGGGACGACGGATCTGCGATTCATGCGTGTCCAGTAACAACCGGCGGCCGACGCCGCCCGATAAAGGGTGCTGAGTGGCCGATGTCTACACGGTGATCCGAGGCGGCTTCCGGGCAACAAAGGGCATGAAGAAGGGCGATCAGGACAAGTTCCTTTCCAGGGCCGAGCTTCGGGAGCTCTTTAAGGCCGCCGCTGGAGACCGCCGGAAGTATGGGGCCGATGCCTGGGACCTGTTTTTCATCGCCGGAAACTTCGGGCTGCGCTGCTCCGAAGTCCTCGATCTTCAGATGGAGGACTTCAAGCCTCTCCGTATGGGTTACTTCCGCGTCCGGACCCTAAAACGGCGGGCGGATCTCGACGACCGGGTCTACGCGGGAACCGAAGGCGGCCCGTTGCTCCAGAGTCTCGTCGATCGCCGCAAGGCGAAGGGATTTCAGACCGCGCTCTTCACGTTCGGGACCCGCACGGCCAGATACCTCTTCGCCTTCTATGCCAAGAAGGCGGGTCTTTCCCCGAATGTTTCCTTTCATTCTCTCCGGCACACCTCGGCGCGTTTTCTTCTCGAGGCGACCGGGGATGGAGATCCCTCGAAGGGCTCCATGAGGATCGTCAACTCATTTCTCCGGCACAAACCAACGACCACGGAGATCTACACGACGCCTTCCCCAGAAGAGATGACTCGGGCGATGGACCTGAAGGGCATCATCCAGTGATGCTCCGGTGGTCCAGGAGCGTTGCGTGATCTACGTCGTGACCGAGGGGAAGATCATTCTCTTCGAGGCTGCATCCCAGGCGAAACCCTCCGGCAACGGCTTCATCGTCCATGTGATCGACGACACGGGCGCGATCGTCGGCAACTTCCCCATGAGGACCGTGAAGTTCTATGGGACTTCTCTCCCAGAAGTCTACCGTGAGCAGTACAGCGAGCAGGTCCGCTGGTCCAAGCTGACGCCCGAGCAGAGGGCAATCGAGAAACGGATGGTTCTCGCAAAAGCGCCGCCGCCCGTTGACAAGCCGCCCGGATCGTAGTACCCTTCCCTCTGAACCGAGGAGAGACGACGATGAGCCTCATCAACAGTCAGGTCCGGTTTGGACGGCCTCTTCTGGCCGACCCCCTTCCCTTCCAGGACCCGCGGTATCGCCGGATGGGGCGCGTCGAGAATCTCGGCGTCGTCGCTCCGGCAGGGCCGCCCGTGAAGATCGAAGAGGTCGGCGGGCTGCTCGGCGGCACCGGGCTCCTGATCGGCTCGGGCTTCGTGAAGGCCCCGGCCGCGATCATCATGGCGATCCTCGGCGCGCTCGGCGTCGCGATCTCCGGATACTCGATCCTCTCCAGGATGATGTCCGCGCCCTCGACGGCCGTTCCGACCGGCACGATGCCCCCCGCCCCGCCCGCGAAGCCGGGGACCGTCCAGACCGCGACGTCCATGGTCCAGACGTATGCCCCGGTTGTCCAGGCGCTCGTGCCCGCGATCAAGAACCTGTTCTCGACGACGCCGACTCCGAAGCCCGCCACGACCTCCTCGTCGTCCCCGGCGATGGTGACGAGCTACAGTCAGCTTCAGACGCCCCCGGTCTCCAGGCCCGCGCCCGCGGCCGAGCCTGTGTTCGTCACGTCGCTCGACACGCCGAGCTCCTCGAGCGATGAATACGGCGATTAGGAGTTCCTCGTGAGCCGAGTGAACGGGCAGGTCAGGATGGGAGCGCCCATCAAAGTCCGCGCCGAACGCCTGTACGACGAGGACGAAGGGCGTCGGCCCTGCCCTTTGACCAACTGCACGCTTCGAGACGAGCCTCCCAAGTATTGGAAGATGGGCCGCATCTACAACCTCGGAGACATCCAGGGCCTCCAGATCAGTCAGCCCCAGGCCGTCGGATTGATCGGCGGCGGCGGCCTCCTCCTGGGCGGCATCTTCGTCAAGGGTCCGGCCGGGACCATCATGGTGATCCTCGGCGCGGTCGGGATCGGCGCGGTCGGGCTCAATCTGATCTACACGTTCCTTCAAACGCTCCCCGCGATGTCCCCGGCTCCTGGCATGCAGCCCGCGCCGGGAGCTCCGCTTCAGCCTGGGCAACCGCTCCCCGCGGGCTATGCCGCGGCGATCGGTCCCGTGCAGTACGCGACGGCCCCGCCTCCTCCTCCGCCGCCTCCTCCCCCGAAGCCCACGCGGACCCAGACCTACACGGCGATCGCCACGGCCGCCGCGCCGATCGCGGCCGAGCTCATCAAAGGGCTCGTCAGCCTCTTCTAGTTCAGCAAGAGGGTTGACGCCAGCCTTCCAGGGCGGTATCCTCCTTCCTGATGGAGACGCCCACGACTTCTCCGCTTGCGTTCGTGCTCTACGGTCTGGGCGGCGCGATCCTGGGCGCGATCGGGACCGTCGTCGTCACTCGCCTCATTCCAGAATCGAAGCCCGGCGACGGCTACTCGACCCGGTGGATCTCCGGCGAAGGGATCGAGCGCCGGATCGACTTCGGTGAGGACGAAAAAGCGGCGCTCCAGAAGGCGATCGACATGACGTCGACCTTCCCGGGCGTAGAGGTGATCGAGATCCGTCAGGGCCGGGTGAAGGCGATCCAGCGCGCCGGATCTCCGCTCCAGGAGGTGGCCGCATGACCATGAACGGGACGCTCTATGTACCGGCCCATCGGACTCGCGCGGATCACCTGGGCAAGCCGCCTCACATTCATCATCCCCATCACGGCCACGGCGGCGGAGGAAGGGGCTTCTCGCGCTCCTGGGACGTCCCGTACTTCATCTACCCCGAGGCCGACGCGGCGTCCGTCTACCAGAGCCGGAACCAATGCGTCCCGGTCGCGGAGGTGAACC
>JBGPMB010000164.1:0-5574 GCA_041486775.1 Candidatus Eiseniibacteriota bacterium
AGCACGCGGACTCGGTCTCGCTGGGCAAGGAGATGCTCGATCGCGAGCTGCGCCGCCGCCGGCTCAGCCCTCCGCCCGAGATGACGCTCGAGCAGCTGGCCCAGGCGCTGGGGTACGGCGACGTGGACCAGCTCATGGGCGCTCTGGGACGGGGAAGCGTCTCGATCTCGCAGGTGATCCAGCGGTGGTTCCCGCAAGGGGTCGGCCCGGTGCAGCGGTTCAAGGAGGCCTCGCTCGACACCATCCGCGCGATCACGCGCCGGCCCGGGCGCGGCGTCCGGATCCAGGGCGTGGACAACCTCATGATCAATTACGCGAAATGCTGCCAGCCCGTGCCGGGCGACCCGGTGGTCGGCATCGTGACGCGCGGGCGCGGCGTGACGGTGCACCGCACGGACTGCCCGAACACGTTCGACGACCGCGTCCCCCCGGAGCGGCGGCTCCTCGTGGATTGGGACGCCGCTCCGGAAGATTCCTTCGTGGTGAAGCTCTCGGTGTACGGCGTCGATCGGAAGAGTCTCCTCGCGGACATCGCCAAGGCGATCTCCACCACGAACACGAACATCCGGACCGCGGGGATCAAGGCACGCGACCGGGACGCGCAGGGCGCGTTCGTGGTGGAGGTCCGGGACCTGAGCCACCTGCGAAGCGTCATGCACGCCATGGAGCGGGTGGAAGGGGTGGAAGCCGTGGAGCGGGAGGAGATCTTCGGAAAGCCGCCTCACACGGGAGAAACGGACGCCGCTTCGTGAGGGCCCTGCTCCAGCGCGTGAGCCGCGCGTCCGTGCGGGTGGACGGGGAGGAGATCGCCCGCATCGACTCGGGACTCTTAGTCCTCCTCGGCGTGGCGGCGGCCGACCCTCCGGGGGTGGAGGATCGGCTCGCCTCCCGATGCGCCGAGCTTCGAATCTTCGAGGACGAGCGGGGTAGAATGAATCGGTCGGTGCGCGAGATCGGGGGCGCCGCACTCGTCGTGCCGCAGTTCACGCTGGTGGCCGACGTGTCGCGCGGCCGGCGTCCGAGCTTCGATCCGGCCGCGGCCCCGGACCGGGCGGAGCGCGCGTTCCTGGACTTCTGCGAAGCGCTCTCCTCCTATCAGGTCCCGACGGAGCGAGGGCGGTTCGGGGCTTCCATGGAAGTCGAGCTCACGAACATGGGCCCGGCCACCTTCCTGCTCGAATCGTGAGGTAGCGAAGCCTCCCCGTGCGAACCAACCTTCTCAATCCTCTGGGACCCCGCATCGTCCTCGCCTCACGCTCCGCGCGAAGGCGCGAGCTCCTCACGCTGGTGGGCGCCCATTTCGAGTGCTTCCCGGTGGAGGTGGACGAGTCCCCGCTCCCCCTGGAGCGCGCCGAGGCGCACGTACTGAGGCTGGCGGAGGCGAAGGCGCGCGCCGCGCTGGAGCAGGGGGGTGCGAAGAGCCACACCGAGCCCACCGTGCTCCTGGGCGCCGACACCGTGGTCTCGATCGATCGGGAGATTCTGGGCAAGCCCGCCGGCACCGAGAACGCGGTGCACATGCTCCGGCGCCTCTCCGGGCGCGTGCACGAGGTATGGACCGGGATCTCGCTGGTCCACGCGGCGGATGGCAGAGCTGTGACGCAAGCGGTGCGGAGCATCGTGAAATTCGCGTCTCTGGACGCTTCGGAGATCGACCGCTACGTCGCGACAGGGGAGCCCCTGGACAAGGCCGGAGGCTACGCCGTGCAGGGGCACGGCGCGCTCTACGTCGAGGCGATCGAGGGCTCCTATTCGAACGTGGTGGGGCTGCCGCTCTCGCATCTCAAGCACGCCCTGCGCCTTCTGCTCGAAACCCCGGCGCGGCACGAGGCTTGAACGGGGGGAAGTGCTTTGGGGGCAACGAGTTTGAAGGGACACCGTTGACAAAGGCTCCCAAGTACCGGTAATCTTCATCGTTTACACCATCGGACACAAGCGAACACAGGAGGTTCGATTCATGGGCACGTACTCCGTACGCGCCTCGGAGATCACGCACGATTGGTACGTCGTGGACGCCGAGGCGCAGATCCTGGGCCGGCTCGCGAGCGAGATCGCGGGGGTGCTCAAGGGAAAGCGCAAGCCCACGTACTCCACCCATCTGGACGTCGGGGACCACGTGGTCGTGGTCAACGCGGAGAAGGTGCGGGTTACGGGGCGAAAGCGCGATGAGAAGATCTATTTCAGGCACTCGCTGTATCCGGGCGGACACAAGCTCACCCGGTTCCGCGACGTGCAGGCCGACAAGCCGGAGGAGATCATCCGGCTCGCGGTGAAGGGAATGCTCCCCAAGAACAAGCTGGGGCGCGCCATGATCAAGAAATTGAATATTTACGCCGGGCCGGAGCATCCGCATGTCGCGCAGTCGCCGCGACCGCTCGTGTTGCCCGGATCCAAGTCCTAGGGAGGCGAATCCAACGTCATGAACGATTTTCTGGGAACAGGTCGCCGGAAGTCCTCCATCGCGCGGGTCCGCCTGAAGGCGGGAACGGGGAAGCGCCTGGTCAACGGGCGGGACCTCGATCAGTACTTCTCGCGCCTGGCGCTGAGCCGGATCGCGCTCATGCCTCTCGTCGCGAGCAACAACGCGGACAAGTACGACCTCGTCGCGAGCGTCCGCGGGGGCGGTCTGACGGGACAGGCGGGAGCGATCTCCCTGGGGTCGGCGCGCGCGCTGCTCCGGATCGACGTCTCGCTGCGCGGGCTCCTCGGCAAGGAAGGGCTCCTGACCCGCGACTCGCGCATGAAGGAACGGAAGAAGTACGGGCAGGCCGCGGCCCGCAAGCGGTTCCAGTTCTCGAAGCGGTAGCCGAAAACGCGGCCGCCGGGTGTTGTGCCCGGGAGGCCGCCATCACACACGCTCCGGACCGCAAGACCGGTCTCCCCTCGTGGGAGTCTTGCGGCGAGAAGGAGCGGAGGTTGAAGACCGGAGGATCCATTGGCTGAAATCGGTATGAAGGAGCTTCTCGAGGCGGGCGTCCACTTCGGGCATCAGACCCGGAGGTGGAATCCCAAGATGAAGAAATTCATCTTCATCGAACGCAACGGCATCTACATCATCGATCTGCAGAAGACCTTGAAGGCGCTCGCCGACGCCCGCACCATGCTGGAAGGCGTGGGCAAGAAGGGCGGGACGGTGCTCTTCGTCGGCACGAAGAAGCAGGCGAAGGACGCGATCCAGGACGAAGCGCAGCGCTGCGGCATGCCGTACGTCAACGAGCGATGGCTCGGAGGCATGCTGACCAACTTCAAGACCATCAAGTCGAACATCCGCCGCTTCAAAGAGATCGAGAAGATGGACGCGGACGGCACCCTGGAAAAGCTCTCCAAGAAAGAACAATCCCAGATCGACAAGGAACGGACGCGACTCTCGAAGATCTTCACCGGCATCAAAGAGATGACCCAGCTTCCGGCCGCCATTTTCGTGATCGACACCAAGAAGGAGCGCATCGCGGTCGCCGAGACCAACCGGCTCGGCATTCCCGTGGTCGGCGTGGTCGACACGAACTGCGATCCGGAGGTGGTGAACTATCCGTTGCCGGGGAACGATGACGCGATCCGGTCGATCCGCCTCTTCGCCCGCTTCGTGAGCGATACGCTCCTGAGCGCCCGCCAGGAGGCCCTAGAGGGAGCCGACGTGACCGTGGCTCCGGAGCGCGAAGCCCCGGCGCCCCCGGTGCCCTCGGTGCCTTCGGTTCCCGACGTCGTCGCGAGCGCGTAGCCCTCTCGTTTCGCCGACACCACCGCATCTCATGTACGGAAGGAGCACCCGATGACGATCACCGCCTCGCTCGTGAAAGATCTCCGCGAGCGGACGGGCGTGGGCATGATGGAGTGCAAGAAAGCCCTCGCCGAAGCCCAAGGAGACATCGAAAAGGCGATCGAGGTTCTGCGCAAGCACGGCCTCTCGCGCGCGTCGGAGAAGTCCGGCCGCGCGGCCAAGCAAGGGCTCGTCTACAGCTATATCCATCCGGGAGACCAGATCGGCGTGCTGCTCGAGCTCGACTGCGAGACGGATTTCGTGGCGCGCACCGAGGACTTTCGCGAGCTGGCGAAGAGCCTGGCCATGCAGGTGGCCGCCACCGGGGCCCGCGCGGTCGACCGGACCAGCGTCGACCCCTCGCTCATCGAGCGTGAGCGCGAGATCCTTCTCGAGCAGGCCCGGAGCACCGGCAAACCCGAGAACATCCTGGTCAAGATCGTGGAAGGCAAGATCGACAAGTACTACGAGGAGATTTGTCTCCTGGAGCAGCCGACCATCCGCGACCCCGACCGGCGTGTGAAGGACCTCGTGGATCAGGCGGTCGCGAAGCTGGGCGAGAACATCGTCGTCCGCCGCTTCGCCAAGTTCCGCATCGGAGAGATCTGAGGCCGTGACGCCCTCCCGCCGCCGCGTGCTCCTGAAGCTGAGCGGTGAGGTCCTGTCCGGTGATCAGGGCCACGGGATCCAGGCTTTGGCGTTGGCGAGGCTCGCGCAGGAGATCCAGGACGGCGTTCGGGACGGCACGGAGCTGGGGATCGTGATCGGCGGCGGCAACATCATCCGCGGCTCGACCCAGAGCACCGACGGTGTGGACCGCGCGGCCGCCGATTCCATGGGCATGCTCGCGACGGTCATCAACGCGATCGCATTACAAGATTCGCTGGAGCGCCGCGGGCTCGTGACCCGCGTCCTGAGCGCGATCGAGATGCGCGCGCTCGCCGAGCCATACATCCGCCGGCGAGCCGTGCGCCATCTCGAGAAGGGCCGCGTGGTCATCCTCGCGGCGGGCACCGGCCACCCGTACTTCACCACCGACACCGCCGCCGTGCTTCGCGCCGTCGAGATCGGGGCCGACGTCCTGCTCAAGGCCACGAAGGTGGACGGCGTGTTCTCCGAAGATCCGATGCGAAATCCCGCGGCCGTGCGCTACGATTCCCTGAGCTATCCGGAAGCCATCGACCGCCGGCTCCAAGTCATGGACATGACCGCGTTCACCATGGGCATGGACAACCGGCTCCCGATCGTCGTGTTCAACGTCACCGTTCCCGGAAATCTGACGCGCGCTCTGCGCGGAGAGCCCGTGGGAACGCGCGTCCTCGTGGAGGTCTAGGATGGACCCGAGGGTCAAGAACTCCGAAGAGCGAATGAAGAAAGCGGTGGAGACGATCCGGCACGAGATCGCCAGCATCCGGACCAACAAGGCGACGACCTCGCTACTCGACGGGATCAAGGTGGAGTACTACGGGAACCCCGTTCCGTTACAACAAGTAGCCAGCGTGAGCGTGCCGGAGCCGCGGCTGATCACGATCCAGCCCTGGGAACGGTCGGTGCTGCCCGAGATCGTGAAGGCCATCCAGCGCTCGGACCTGGGGCTGAACCCCACGGACGACGGCGCGATCGTGCGGCTCGTGCTGCCCACGCTCACCGAGGAGCGCCGCAAGGACCTGGTCAAGCACCTGGGCAAGATTATCGAGGACGGACGCGTGCGCGTGAGGACCGTCCGGCGCGAATCGAACGACGAACTGAAAAAGCTGGAAAGGGAGCACAAAATCTCCGAAGATGACTCCAAGAAAGCCCAGGCCGAGATCCAAAAG
>JBGPMB010000165.1:0-5398 GCA_041486775.1 Candidatus Eiseniibacteriota bacterium
CACTCGACGCGGAGCTAGTCCGCCACGGTCTCTCCTGCGTCGTCCCGACCGCGGTCGCCCGCCGCAACGTCGAGGTCGGCCGCCGCGTCTCTGCCAACGGCTTGTACGAGAAGGCCTAGGCTCTCATCGCGCGACGGCGCGATGTGAGAAGGGAGCGGGTCAACAGCCGCCCCCCTTGCGCGGGCCCGATGCGGGCGGCGCTATAGGCTTCAGCTCAATTCTCGGCGGCTCGGCCGCGGCTGCTCCCGTGTATCGGGAATGGAGGGCGCTCTTGAATCGGAACTCCGCGATGAGCGCGGGCGTCGGACTCTGCGGCGGGATGGGAGCCGCAAGCACCTCCGCCTGCCACGCAGCGTAACCTCCCCGCAGCACGGAAGTCTGACCCCCGAACCGGAGGACGCCCTCCGGGAGAGCCGGCACGTCCCCCTGGTCGAAAACAACGAGCTTGCGGCTCGGAGCGAGCCGAGCGACCCGCTCGGCGCGCGGATCGTCGGACGGAAGCGTCATCGCACCGGGAATGCGCCCGCGCGCCGTGTCTCCGGACCGCCGGAGGTCCACGATCCAGACATCCTGTGGAGCCGCGATCAACTGTCGCGCGAGCTCGATAGGCTCGATCGTCTGCGTGATCCGCCCCAATGCGGTGGGTTTCCGGACCGGAAGAGCCAGAGCGAGCAGCGCCAGGGCCGCGGCCGCGGCGAGTCCGCCGAAAACCCGTGTCTTGACCAGGTGCGGAGACGCGGGCGCGGGCTCTCCCGCTCTCCCCGAGAAGATCCGCTCGAGCTTCTCGCCGCCCACGAAAGCGCCGATCGCCATCGCGAGGACGGCAGCCGCCACGACCGCCATCGGAACTCCGAGGATGTCGTTCAAGCGCACGACTCCCATCGCTCCGCTTTCGTAGAATTTCTCGATCGGGCCGAATCCGAAACCGAACGCGAGCGAGCCGAGCATCATGCCAACGACGCCGACACCCGCGTCGATGTTGCCCGACGCGGTCCCGACCACGGCGGTTCCGGGGCAGTGTCCCGAGATGATGAACCCCGCGCCGAGGAGGAGGCCGCCGACGAGTTGGGGCCACAGGAACGTCTCGGGCACGGTGATCCGCGAGAGGTCGAGCGCGCCCGCTCCCGCGAGGAGCGCCAGCCCGGCGAGGGCCGTGACGATCGCGCTGAACATGACCTTCAGCACGCGCAGGTCGGTCAGGTAGAACTGCGCCGCGAGGTTACGCGCGCGGCCGAAGCCCGCTCGTTCGAGCACGAAGCCGAATCCGATTCCGATCAGTGTTCCGAGGAGAAGACCGGTCGAAGGGCCGAAATGGCCGAAGAGGGGAAACGTCATCGCCATTGCCTCCGGACCAGGGGAGCGACGAGGTAGCCCCCGGTGAAGACGGCCATCATGAAGATCCAGGAGCCGAGCGACAGGACGGCTCCGCCCGTCAACGCCTGACCCGAGGTGCAGCCGCGCGCCAGGCGGGCCGCGAGACCCATGAGCACGCCGCCGAAGAGGGCCAGCAGGAGCCTCTTTGGATTCGTGATGCGGGGCCCCTTCTGGATGCCGAGTTTCAGACGTCCCGCCGAATAGGCGCCGAGGACTCCTCCGAGGAATACGCCGAGAACCTCGAACACGAGCCAGTCGTCGAGGACATGCTTTCCGGGACCGATGTATTGCGAGAAGTAGGCGTTGGCTTCGACGGTCTTCGGGGCCACGAGGTGCGCGGCGCCGATCGAAAGACGGGAGACGGCGCCCGAGCCTCCGAGACCGAAGCCCATGATCAGGAAGGAGGCGAGGAGAACGAGGCCGAGCGCGACACCGGCGATGTAGGGGTTCCAGAGGGGGCGCTCGGCGGGCGGGCGGGATTCCGCGGCCATCGGGGTCACCTCTTTCATGGCAGCAGCCGGAAGGCGGACGCCTGGCCCGCGGCGAGGAGGACCCAGCGCAGCGCGAGGCCGCCGCAGAGGATCAAGACAGGCCCGATCGCGACGAAGGCCAGATGCCGCCGCGCCTCGATAGCGTCGATCGCGAGCGGCACGAGAAGTCCCAGGATGACGACGAGCGACCAGAACACCGCCGTGTAGGGCCCGCCCAGGAAACCGTGCGCGGCGAAGCGTCCGGCCGCGCCCGAGGTCGCCCAGCCGGTGAGCATCAAGGCGATCAGAAAGAGCTCCACGGTCATCGCGAGTGCGTCCCACCGGACCAGGATCTCGCGCTCCCCCCGGTCGAGCTTCTGCAGGAGGAGAAGGGCCGCGCCGGTGGAGATCCCGGACGCCAGAAAAAGAGGTCCCATGAGGGCGCTGTTCCAGGCGAGCCGCGACGGCATCGTCCCGAGCAGCATGCCCGTGTAAATGCCGAGGCCGATGCCCAGGACCAGGCCCAGCTTGAGGATCGTTCCGCGCCGCCGATCGCTCAACCGGATCAGCCATTCCAGGAGTGACTTTCCGGCAGCGGGGCTCTTGCCTCGCAGCCAGGAGCGTTCTCCGTCCTCGAGCGATCCGAGCCACAGGAGGAGGCCCGTCGGGTAGAGCAGGACAAGGATCCACGCGCCCCAGGACATGGGCGAGGTGACCTTCCATGTCGCATAGAAACGCCACGCCCAGAACCGGTGCGCCAGATCGAGCCAGAGCGCGAGCATGCCGACCGAGAGGAGCGCCAACGCGACGAGCGGCATCCATCGCATCGCGCGAGAGCGCGGCTTGTCCGGGCGGGTCAGCTCGAGGAATGCTGTGAGCACGAGGATGCCGGCCGCGATTCCGCCCAGGAACAGATAGATCACGATCTCCCAGCCCCAGGTGTGGAGGGACGGGTCGATTTGCGGATTGGCGCGGGTCGTGGTGGTTTCGAGCAGCGGAGTCATCGAGTGTCTCTCAGGTCAGGAAATAGACGTTGGGCCCGGCGCCGCTCTCGGGATGGTTCACCTTCGAGCGGCGCGTATCGAGCTTCTGCCGGACTTCAGAGCTCGGATCGCCGGCGTCCCCGAACACGAGCGTGCCCGTCGGGCAGACCGACACGCATGCCGGCTGCAGGCCCTTCCGAACGCGGTGCAGGCAGAAGGTGCACTTGTCCACGTAGCCCGCGGGGTGGACGAAACGGGCGTCGTAGGGGCACGCGGCGATGCAGGCCTTGCAGCCCGAGCACTTGTTGTGGGTCACCAGGACGACTCCGCCCTCATTCACGTGACTCGCCCCGGTCGGACAATTCTTGACGCACGGGGCCGTGGTGCAGTGGTTGCACCGCTCGGATCGGATCTCGGCCGAGAGCCTTGGGAACTCCCCGCGCACGTCCTCGACGATCCAGTCGCGACAGAACCCGTCCGGCACGGCATTCTCCGCCTTACAAGCGAGCACGCACGCCTTGCATCCCACGCAGAGGCGCGTGTCCACGGTCATGACGTAGCGCTTTGCCGCCGCGCTCATCTCACGCCTTCTCGACCGTGACGAAGTTGACGTTCATCCCGGTTCCGCCCATCGCCGGATCCACCTTCGTCCGCGTCATCAGCTTCGCGTCGTCGAGCCCGCGCCCCTTCGCGAACTGGAGCCTGGGGCTCGTGTGCCCGTAGCCATGCACGACGAACACGCAGTCGGGACGGATCCGCTGCGTCGCCTTGAGCGGAACGGGCTCCGACCGGACTCCATCCTGGTTGACGAGGACGACCTTCTCGCCGCTGGAAAGCCCTTTCTCCGTCGCCACTCGCGCGTTGACCCAGACCTCGTTGCCGGAGGTCACCTGCGACAGGAAGCGGTTATTCGTCGTGCGTCCGAAGGTGTGCGCGGGCGTGCGTCCGTAGAGAAGCCGGAACTGTCCCGACGCGGGCTCTTCCGGGCGCGTGTAAGGGGGCAGCGGCGGCAGACCCGCGGCCGCCATCTGCGCCGAGGACAGCTCGATCTTGCCCGAAGGTGTCTTGAACGAGAGCTCGAGCCCATCCTCCGTCGTCACCGGAACGGGCTTCCCGCGAACGATCCCACTGGCTTTTATTCTGGCGACGTCGTGGCCCGCCTTCGCGAGACGAGCCTCCACCATCTGTCCCGCGTCGTCCCATGGGAAAAAGTCTGCGTGCCCGAGGCGTTTCGCCAGCTCCCTGGCGATCCACCAACCGGGCTTGCTTTCGTACAGCGGCGGGACCGCGGGCTGGCGGATGGCGAGGAAAGGCTCGCGCCACGGTGTCGGCCCGACGTCGTCCCACCGCTCGAGGTAAGTGCACTCCGGCAGCACTACGTCGGCGTACCCCACGATCTCCGCCGGAAGAACGTCGATCGCGACGAGGAGATCGAGTTGCTGAATGGCTCTCACGGTCTTCGCCGGCTCGGGCAGGGCCTGGATGAGATTGGTTCCGTAGACGATCCAACCCTTGAAGTCGTAGGCGCCGGTTCCCGGAATCGTCGCGTCGCACAAGCCGTGAGCCAGGACCTCGTCGGCGAACGGGTAGACGGTCCCCTTCGGCGCATCGGGCGCCGGCCTCGGCTTGTGCGCGGGAACCGGCGTCGAAACCTTCGGAACGTTCATCGAAACGGGAATGAAGAAGCCGCCGCGGCGTCCCCAGCTCCCCAGCAGAGCGTTCAAGATCGCGATGGCGCGAGTCCGCTGCGTGTCGTCGCCGTACCAGGCCACGTGCCGGCCGGGGTGCACGAGGGACGCGGGGCGCGCGCCCGCGATCAAACGAGCCGTCTCGACGATCGTCTCCGGCGCGATCGTCGTCTCGGTAAAGGCCCACTCGGGCGTCTTGTCGGCCAGGTGCGCCTTGAGCTCCCCGAACCCCGTGGCGTATTTCTCGATGTAGTCCCGGTCGTAGAGCCCCTCTTCGACGATGACGTGCATCCAGGCGAGCAGGAGCGCGATGTCCGTTCCGGGCTTGATCGGCAGCCAGTACCGGGCCTTACCGGCAGCGGTGGAAAAGCGCGGGTCCACAACCACGACCTGCGCGCCCCGGGAGAGCGCGAGCGCGAAATCCTGCACCTGGGTGTTGTGCATGTTCTCGCCCAGATGCGAGCCGATGAGAGTGATCACGCGCGAATTCGAGAGATCCAGGTTCTCGGGCGACCCGACCGGTGAACCGAACGTGAGCTGGAACCCGACCTCGCGAGCGCCGCGGCACTGCGCATACGAGGGCGCCGCGATGTTGTTCGATCCGTACGCGGTCATCAGCGTCTTGAAAAACGAGCCGCCGTAGCCGTGCGAGAAAAGGGCGACGGCCTCCGGCCCGTACTTCCTGCGGATCTCTTCGAGTTTGCCCGCGGTGAAGTCGAGCGCGGCATCCCAGGAGACTTCCTCGAAGGTCTGCTCGCCCCGCTTCCCGCGGCGGCGCAGAAGAGGCTTCTTCAGGCGGTCGGGGTCGTAGAGGAGACCCGTGCCCCCGGTCCCGCGAGGACACAGGCGTCCCCGCGAGAGAGGATGCTCGGGATTGCCGACG
>JBGPMB010000166.1:0-5309 GCA_041486775.1 Candidatus Eiseniibacteriota bacterium
AGGGCCCGGCGCGCGCGATGGAGCTCGCGAAGGAGCGATTCGTAGGCGGAATTCATCGCGCCGGCCTCAATGCGTCACCGCGTAGGTCGCCACATTGACGGCGAAGCGCATCGCGGCGGCCCTCTTTTCAGGCGGGTCGTCGTAGATGCCCGCGTCCTCAGTCCCGTTTCCGATATCGCAGTCGAACGTGTAGAGCACCACCACGCGTCCGCCCTTCACGACGGCGAAGACCCGCGCCGGTCCCCCATCGTGCTCATGAACTTTTGGAGCCCCGGCGGGGAATGCGTTCGGGTAGTGGAACAGGGCATGGCTGAAGGGAAGCTCGGTCAAGGGTATGTCCGGATAGAGGCGCCTCACCATTTCGCGGAAGGACTTGTCCAACCCGAAATTGTCGTCCGCCCAGAGAAGCCCGCCCGCGTCCAGATAGCTCCGCATCGCGCGGGCCTCGTCCTCGCTCAACTTCACGTTGCCGTGTCCCGTCATGAAGAGCATGGGGTAATTCCAGATTTCCGGATCGGTGGGCGTCACGACGGCCTCCTGCTCCTGGCTCACGCGGATCTCCCCACGGTCCTTCAGCGCGCGCAGAATGTTCTTGAGCGACGTCTCGTCGGAATACCAGTCACCGCCGCCCGTGTATTTCAGCCGGGCGATCGTGAAGCCGCCGTTCAGCTCCGCTTCGCGCGGGGCGGCCGAAGGCGCATGAGTAGGCAAGGCGCATGCCATGCCGGCGGCCAGGAATGCCGCCAGAAGGAAGAGGGGTCGGTGGCTTGAAGCGGAGAATCGGGTCACGGAACTCCGAGATCGGGCTTAAGGTGAACAATTATATCAGATGGCGGCGCACGCCGTACCTTGGCGGACCCTACTGAGTGTTACCGGCGGAACCCGCTTCGGTTCCGGGGCGCGGACCGGCCGCGGCGCTTTAAGTGGCCGGAGCGTCGAGTTTTGCGGGACCCAGCAACGTATGAGTGAGGGAGCCTTCGAGGTCGTCCCAGGAAAACCAGACCGCGTGGAGCGTGCTGCCCATCCGCTGGCCCGGATTGATGCAGATCGTAGGTCCGATCCGGTCCGCGAATCGTCCCGAGACCGCGGGGGATTCGTGGATGTGGCCATGGAGGGATAGAAGAGGCTGCCGCGCCTCGAGGAATTTCCGGACCTCGCGGGATCCGACGTGCACCTCTCCGTGGATCACGTCGAGGGCCGTCCCGTGCGGCGGCCCGTGGAACACGCAGATGAGCGGCGTTCGCTCGGGGCGAAGCTCGTTGCCGATCGTCTCGAGGTCGCGCCCCAGCCATTCCTCCCATTCGCGGCCCCGAAAATCGAACGGGTGCACGGAGCCGTCTTCACGGCTTCGAAAGCCGTCTAGGCGAACCGGCCCCTGAAGCCCCTCCTCCCATCGCTCCCAGTCTTTCAAGGCGAACGGGGTGAGGCTCACGGAACCCAGCCCCGCGATCCACACCGAACCGTGCAACGGCCGGACCACGCAATGGATGTAGTGAAACCGCTCGATCCCGGAATCGAGGAGCGCGGGAAGATTGGCGCTCCAGTCGTCGTTCCCCATGATGTAGAAGAGATCGGCCGAGTTCCGCTCCTCGCGGTATTCGCGCACGAGCGGCAGGAGAAAGCCCTGGAAGAAGGCCCTCTGCTCCACGACCGTGGCGTGCGGGGCGAGATCGCCCCCCAGGATCAACGAGCGGACCGAGAGTTTTCGCGCCAGCGCGAAGGCTTCTGCGTAGAGCTCGCGGCTGCCGTGGAGATCGGCCGTGTAGAGGACGTCGGCCCGGGTGTCGGCGGAGAGGGTCACGAGGTGAGGGTCAGTCCTCGGCGCGGATTTCGGTGAGCAGCCATCGGTTCGCCAGGGGCCGCGCGGTCAAGGTGACCCGGACCGCGCGCGTGCCCTGCCGGCCGCCCCAGTCTCCGGTCCAGAGGGCGACGGCGCGGCAGATCCCGCGCTTCTTGTTGCAATCGAATCGGGTCATCTGGAATTGCTGGGTGTGCACGAGCCGGAGCTGATCTTGGAGAAGAAAGGCCGCGGCCACGCGGGTCTGGGCCGACGTGAGCGGCGTGCCGGGCTTGATGGCGATCCGGACCGACGTGGTGTCCAGCAGAGACGCGAGCCGCTCGGCATCGGAGGCGGCCCAGGCCTCCTCCACCGCCGCGAAGAGCCGGATCGCGCTCCCGGGAGCGGCTTCCGGGCGCGTCTCGGCGGGCTGCGCCGGCGCGGAATGGGGCACGGCGCTCGAGGCGAGGAGGGCGAGCACGAGGAGTCTGGCAATCGTCACGAGGCGGCTCCGTTTCTCGGTGCGGCGTGGACCGGAGCTACTTCTTGCCGCGGCCCTGACCCGCGCGGTCGAGCCAGAGCTGGACTTCGAGCGCGAGCCCACTGGCGACGTACACGGACGAGTAGGTGCCGAACACAACCCCCACGAGCATCGCGAACGCGAAGTCGTGGATGACCTCTCCGCCCAGCGTGTACAGAGCCATGACCGTGAGGAAAACCGTGAATGACGTGATGATGGTCCGGCTCAGCGTCTCGTTGATGGCGATGTTCATCACGTTGGTCGGCGGCTCGCGGCGCAGGGTCCGGGAGCGCTCGCGGATCCGGTCGAAGACCACGATGGTGTCGTTGATGGAGTAGCCGGCGATGGTCAGGAGCGCCGCGACGACCGTGAGGGTGATCTCCTTGTTCATGAGGCTGAGGGCCCCGAGCGTGATGAACACGTCGTGGAAGAGCGCGGCGACCGCGCCCAGCGAGTATCTCCAGTCATAACGGATCCCGACGTAGATCAGGATGAAGCCCAGGGCGAAGAAGATGGCCTTGATGGCCGCGCCCCGAAGCTCGCCGCCCACGCGCGGGCCGACCGATTCGAAGCGCAGCTTCTCGACGTGCGTTTCCGGGTGCTTGGACTGCACGGCCTGCACGATGGCGGGAGCGGGATTCTGGCCGGACTTGACCTCGGTCCGGATCAGGAACTGCCCCGGCCGGCTCAGCTCCTGGATCTCGCTTCCGCGATACCCCGCGTCGTCCACGGCCGCGCGCACCACGTCCGCGTGGACGGGCGGCGTGACCAGGATCTCCACGAGCGCCCCGCCCGTGAAGTCCACGCCGTAGCGCGGTCCCCCGTGCAGGACCAGCGAGACGATCGAGATCAGCACGCACGCCCCGGAGAAGATGAAGGCGATGTGGCGCCGCCTCATCCAATCGACGTTGACTCCGTGCAGGATCTGGAACATCGGCTCTCTCGGCTCTCCTAGATACTGATGGACGAAAGCTTCCGGCGGACCGACCACGCGTCGAAGATCATCTTGGAGATCCCGACCGCCGTGATGAGGTTGATGATGAGCCCGATCGAAAGCGTGATGGCGAATCCGCGCACGGGGCCGGTGCCGAACCACATGAGCGCGAAGGAGCTCAGGAGCACGGTCACGTGCGCGTCGATGATGGTCCGGTACGCCCGCGCATACCCGGTCTCGATGGCGGCGAGCACCGTCCGCTTGTTCCGAAGCTCTTCACGGATGCGCTCGAAGATGAGCACGTTGGTGTCCACGGCCATCCCGATGGTGAGGACGATGCCGGCGATGCCCGGGAGCGTGAGCGTGGAGTGGAATCCCGCCATGCAGGCGAGGAGACCCATGATGTTCAGGATCAGAGCGACGACCGCCACGACACCCGAGACGCGGTAGTAGACGATCATGAAGAGCACCACGAGGAGCGCCCCGACCGCCCCCGAGCGGATACCCTTGTCGATCGAGTCCTGACCCAGCGAGGGTCCGATGGTGCGCTCTTCGATGACGTTGACGGGCGCCGGAAGCGCGCCGGAGCGGAGCACGATGGACAGGTTCTGCGCTTCTTCCTCGGTGAAATTGCCGGTGATCGAGCCCTGGCCCCGCGGGATCTTCTCCTGGATGTTGGGCGCCGACTGGATCTTGCCGTCGAGCACGATGGCGAGCCTGCGTCCCACGTTGGCGCCGGTGAGATCGCCGAAGAGGGCGCCGCCGCGGCTCGTGAGATTGAACGAGACGCCCGGAGCGCCGGGACGCGTCGCGTCGAGATCGAGCCGCATCTGGGCGCTCGCGACCTCGGAGCCTTTCATCAGCGCTTCCTTGCCCACCACGTAGAGCCCCCGCGCCGTGCGTCCGGAGACGTCCGTCTCGTGGGAATCCCAGGCCAGCTGGGCGTCGGTGGTGAAGGTGGAGTCCGCCTTCAGCTGGCGGATCATCGCGTCCACGATGGGAACGTTCTCGCTCAGGACGACCGCTTCCGAGTGAGAGGACGCGAGGAGCTTGGAGGTGAGCGGATGCTGGACCGAGTCGGGGGCCGCGCTGTCCGGAAGGGCGCCGCCGCGCAACTTGCGCGCGAAGTACGCGTCGATCCGCTCGTAGAGGGCCTTCGATTCCTCCTCGGTCTTCACCAGCTTGAACTCGAGGAGGGCGGTCTGCCCGATGAGCGCCTTGGCCCGTTCCTGGTCCAGGAGCCCCGGGAGCTGGATCAGGATCCGGTTCTCACCCTGCCGCTGGATCGAAGGCTCGGCGACGCCGAACTGGTCGATTCGATTGTTGATGATCTGCCTTGCCTGCTCGACCGCGTTCTTCGCCTCCGCGGGGCCCAGCTTCGAGGTGTCCACCTCGAGGAGCAGGTACATGCCGCCCTGGAGGTCGAGGCCCAGCCGGATCGCCTTCTCGCGCAGCTTGGCGTACTTCTCGAGCTGGATCCGCTCGGCCTCGGTCGTGGCCAGGGAGGGGCGTGCCTGGAGGACCACTTGCCGCTGCTTGGCGGGCAGCGAGTAGAACTGGAACGTAGGCCAGAGGGTCCATAGCGAAGCCAGCACGAAGACTACCGTGAGGTAGAACTTCCACTGGTCGCTGCGCGTCATCACGCTCTGGATCGCTCCTTCATGAGAACCATTATGGTTCGGGAGACGTCGACTCGGCCTCGATATCGAGGCGATGCAGGCCGGGCAGCGTACCCAACGCCTGCCAGGAAGTCAATGTGGTAAAGCACGATGCTCGGCCGTAACAAGGCGTTCACTCGGCCGCAATCCGGGAGTAACAAGTAGGGCGGATGGTGCCCTGCGAGCTTGGGGACCTACTCGCGGGGGTGACCGCCGTGGAATCGAAGCAGGATGGTATACTGGACGCGCTCGATCCGGGGTCCGGCCCGAAGAAGGGGCGACCGTCTCCATCCCGAGAGCGATACCTCAAGGTGCCCAAGACACCCCGATCCACCATTCTCGTCGTGGACGACGAGGCGGAGATCTGCGACCTCGTGAGCTATAACCTGGCTCGCGAGGGTTATCGCGTCTTACAGGAGC
>JBGPMB010000167.1:0-5307 GCA_041486775.1 Candidatus Eiseniibacteriota bacterium
CCGGAAACCGATTGGCGAGCGCGGCGACGCCGGTCATGCGCCAGATGCGGGGAAACAAGATCTCGCGCGCGAGAATACGAAACAGGGGGTCGGCATAGGCCGTGCGCGGCTTCGCCACGTCGAATCCATCGAGGGCGAACGCGCCGAAAGAGCGGATATGGGTCGGATCGTTGTAGGCGTAGTAGCTGCTGTAGTGAGGCGTGCGGATCCGCACCAC
The DNA here is from genome assembly GCA_041486775.1 of Candidatus Eiseniibacteriota bacterium. Lineage (GTDB taxonomy): Bacteria > Eisenbacteria > RBG-16-71-46 > SZUA-252 > SZUA-252 > WS-7. The sequence goes on from JBGPMB010000167.1 coordinate 218, forward strand.
CGCGCCGTCCTTGGCCACGCGGTGCACCTCCCGCAATACGCCCGGCACGTCCTCGAGGTGCTCCAGGATGTCCTGCATGACGACGAGATCGAAGGAGTCCGATGGGAGCGGATACGGGAATTGATCGAGATCGTGGATGAGATCCGCCTGAGATCGGGGGCTCTTGTCCACACCCACGATTTCGGTGGCCCGCGTGGCGCCCGGGAATTCAGCCTTCACGCTCCCACACCCGAGATTCAGGACGCGAAAGCCCACGGCGGCGTTCGGCATGATCGATAGACTACGCTACCCGGAGTTCTTCGCGAAGGGCCTCCGTCATCCTCTCCCGGGAAGGAAAGCCATGCCCCGCCGCCACGCCATCCGCCACTCGTCGGGGCGGACCACCAGGGCGGCCCATGCCGCCCACGCGAGAACCCCCAGCGCCACGCCCGGTAGCGTCCGGGGGGTGAACGCGCCGAGCCCCGCCAGGAGCGCGAAGGATGCGAGGAGGAGGCGCCGGTTGTCCGGCCCCAGGTGGAACCGGAGCGTTTTCCGCGCCAGCGCGTAGTGGAGCGCGGCATGGCTGATATGGGCGGCCACGTAGGCGATCACCACGCTCCGGATCCCCACACGGTCCACGAGCAGCGAGAACGTCACGAGCATGGTGATGCCGTACACGAGATCGAAGAGCACCCACGGTCGCAGGCGGTTCTTCGGCACGAGCCAGATCCCGCACACCCACGCGATGGTGCGGAAATAATCCCCCACGAACTGGAGCGGCAAGAGGTCCAGGGCCGGAAGGAATTTCCCGGAGTAGAAGAGCGGAATCCAGATCGGCGCGCCCGCGAGCATCGCGCCCCCGGCGCCCGTCATGAGAAGCAGGGCCAGCCGGAGCGACTGGCGCATGGTGGCGGCTGTGTCCTCGTCGCTTCGCTGGGCCGCGATCTGCGGCCAGACGATCGCCGTGATCGAGTTCAGGATGAGGGGCATGTAGAGCCCCGAGATCCCCACGCAGACCTGGTAGATGCCGTTCGGGATCAGCCCCAGCTTGGAGACCAGCACCGAGCGAAGGATGAGGAGCGTGAGGGTGGAGGAGAGCCCCACGAGGAGCGCGCTGGATCCGTATCGCAGGAGCGGCCGCAGCAGCGCGCGGTCGATGCGTGGAGTGCTTTCCGCGCGCCCTCCGGCATTGCCCTCGATCGCGCGCTGCTGCCGCGCCTCCATCCAACCGCTCGCGAGGACGTACACGGCAGCCACCACCACCAGCTGCGACACCGCGCCCGGCAAACGGAAGAACCAGGCCAGCGGCAGGATGGTGACGATCGAGGCCAGGGCGATGATGCCGTTCAGACCCGCCATGGCCTTCACCGCCTGATATCCCTGGAGGATCGAGACCCGGAGCGATGCGATGGCGGAGAGCGGAATGGCCGCGGCGCCCACCAGGACCACCCAGGTCCAGCGGCGGTCGTGGAAGAGAGCGTCGGCGAGCCACGGTGACGCGATCGCGGTCAGCGCCGCAAGCGTCAGGCCCACCACCCAGGTGAGCGTGAGGGCCGTCGAGCGCACGCGCCTCACGAGGAGTAGATCCCCCTGGGCCTGCGCGCTCGCGATCATGGCCGTGACGCCGTTCCCCAGCCCCAGCGTCGCGAGCGGCACGAGCATCGTGGTGAGGGTGGAGAGCTGTGCCAGGAGCCCGGTCCCGGCGGGACCGAGCAGGTACGCGAGGACTTTCGCGCGGAGAATCGCCGCGACGACGGTGGCGGCCGAGCCGAGCCCCAGGAGGGCGGTCGACCGGATCAGGCGGCGCACGGGGCTTAGGGCACGCCCGGCCTAGCGGGCTCCGTACATGCGCTCGTAGTAGTGCCGGTACTCTCCGGAGCGGACCGCTTCCCACCACGCCCGGTTCTGCGCGTACCAGTCGATCGTGGCGGTCATGCCGCGCTCGAAGGGGATCGCGGGGGAAAATCCGGTCTTCTTCTTGAGCTTGCTCATGTCGAGGGCATAGCGCCGGTCGTGTCCGGGGCGGTCGGTGACGTGCTTGATCAGCGACCCGGGCTTCTTCAGGCGCTCGAGAATGAGGGCCGTGATCTCGAGGACCGATTTCTCGTTTCCGGCGCCGATGTTGAAGGTTTCCCCTTCGACGCCGGAGGCCTCGAGCACCGCGATCATCGCGGCGCAGTGATCGTCCACGTGGATCCAATCCCGGGTGTTCTTCCCGCTCCCGTAGACCGGGACGGGCAGATCTTGCAGCGCGTTCGTGACGAAGAGCGGGATCAGCTTCTCGGGGTGCTGGTAGGGACCGTAATTGTTGCTGCAGCGGGTGACGACCGTGGGCAGGTCGTAGGTGGCGAAATAGGAATACGCGAGCCGCTCTCCCCCGATCTTCGAGGCGGCGTAGGGATTGCGCGCCAGTAAGGGCGATTCCTCGGTGGCGGCGTCGCCCAAGATCTCGCCGTAGACCTCGTCGGTGGAGACCTGGACGAAACGGCGCACCGAGGCCCGGCGCGCCTCTTCGAGCAGCACGTAGACCCCGAAGGTGTCGGTGAGCACGAATTCGTGCGCCCGCTCGATGGAGCGATCCACGTGCGTCTCGGCGGCGAAATTCACCACGATATCGCAGCCTTCCATCGCGCCCGCGACCGCCTTCGCGTCGCAGATGTCTCCCTTCACGAACCGGTATCCGGGGTCATCGGCGATGGATTCGAGGTTCGCGAGATTTCCCGCGTAGGTGAGCTTGTCGAGAACGGTGACGCGGGAATCCGGGAAGCGCTTGCGGATCATGCGCACGAAATTCGATCCGATGAACCCGGCGCCTCCCGTGACCAGGAAGCGCGCGAGGGTCAGGTCCGGCGCCTCAGCCATCCTTCTGGCTCCAATCGTAGGGAATGTCGTTCTTGTGCGGGTCGATCCGGTACTCGTCGGGCTTGTCATACTTGTAGAGCTCGGTCGGGACGTTCACCAGCATGGCCGGCTCGGTCCCGATGCCCTTCATCCCGTGAACGACGCCCGGCGGGATGGTGACGAGGATGGGATTCTTCTCCCCCATGAAGAACTCGTTGATGAGCCCCTTCGTGGGCGAGTCCTCGCGTTGATCGTAGAGGACAACCTTCATCATCCCCTTCACGATCACGAAGTGGTCGGTCTGCACCTTGTGGAAGTGCCAGCCCTTCACCACGCCGGGGTAGGCCACCGAGACGTACGATTGCCCGAACCGCTGGAAGAAGGGATCGTCGGAGCGCATCATTTCCATCAAGTAGCCGCGCTCGTCGGCGATGATCTTCAGCGGCTTCACGTTCACGCCCTGGATCAACTTCATCAAGCCCTCCCCACCGAGGTGTACTGAAACCCGAGCCGGCGCACCGTCTCGGGATCGTAGACGTTTCGAAGATCCACGATCGCGTGCCGGCGCATGGCGCGCCGGATCTTGACCAGGTCGAGCTTCCGGAATTCGTTCCACTCCGTCACGAGGATCAAGACATCGGCCCCTTTCGCGGCGTCGTAGGCGTTCGTGCCGAACGCGACCTCCGCGGGCACCTCGGGATTCCCGCGCCGAACGGCGGGATCGTAGGCGCGCACGCGGATCCCTTTCGCGATCAGGGCGCGGATGATCTCCAGCGCCGGGGATTCGCGGAGATCGTCGGTGTCCGGTTTGTAGCTCAGTCCGAGGATCGTCGCCACGCGAGGCCCGCGGCCCTTGAGCGCCGCGAGCGATTTCTCGACGGCGATCCGCCTCTGCGCCTTGTTGGCTTCCACCGCCCCTCCGACGACCCGGAGCGGCACGCCGGCCGCCTTGGCGAACGCGCGAAGGGCCACCGTGTCCTTGGGAAGGCACGAGCCGCCGAAGCCGGGCCCAGGATGCAGGAACTTGGGCCCGATCCGCCGGTCCAGCCCCATCCCCTTCGCCACGTCCCGGATGTCGGCGCCGACGGCCTCGGCCAGGTTCGCCATCTCGTTCACGAAGGAGATCTTCGTCGCGAGGAACGCGTTGGCCGCGTATTTCAGCAATTCCGCCGTGCGCACGTCCGTCATGAGGGTCGGCGTCTCGATCAGGTACAGGGGCGCGTAGATGCTACGCAGCAGTTTCCGCGCGCGCTCGGTGTTCGCGCCGATGACGATGCGATCCGGGCGCATGAAGTTCTCCACCGCCTGGCCCTCGCGGAGGAATTCGGGATTGGAGGCGACGTCGAAGGAGACCCGGCGCTTGGCATAGCGCTTCAAGATCGCGTGCACCTTCTCCCCCGTGCCCACCGGGACGGTGCTCTTCTGCACCACCAGCCGGTAGCCCGGCATCGCCTGGGCCACGCTCTTCGCCACGTCGAAGACCGCGCGGAGATCCGCGGTCCCGTCCCGGCGCGGCGGCGTACCGACGCACGTGAAGATGACCTCGCCCCAGCGTGTCGCCTGCTCGAGGGACGTGCTGAACCGGAGCCTTCGCTCTCGCATGTTCCGGGCCACGAGGTCTTTCAGCCCGGGCTCGTAGAACGGGATCTCTCCGCGTTCCAGGAGATCGATCTTGCTCCGATCCACGTCCACGCAGACGACATCGTTTCCGAAATCGGCCAGTCCGGCCCCGCTCACCAACCCCACGTAGCCGGTACCGACGACGACGATCCGCAACGTCTCCCCCCTTCAGCGCCCCGTTTCGCGCCGCACCCGCTCGCGCGCGTCCCGGTAGAGGTCCTCCAGCGTCTTCTCGATCGGGATCTCGGGCGACCAGCCTGTCTTGGCCTGGAGCTTTCCCGGGTCGCCGACGAGAAAATCGGAGTCCCGGGACCGCACCCGCGTAGGATCCTGGACGATGGTGGGCTTGAATCCGGCGACGGCGCACAGGCTGTCCAGCAGGTGGCGCATGATGTGCCCGTGTCCGGTGCAGACATTATAGGCCTGGCCGGACTCCCCGCGCTCGAGAAGGAGCCGGTAGGCCCGCGCCACGTCGCGCACGTCCCCGTAGTCTCGCACGCCTTCGAGGTTCCCCACTTTGATCTCGGCGACGACCAGGCCGGCGTGGATGCGCGCGAGCTGGTCGGCCCACCCCGCGAGCGCGAAGCGGGGACCCTGGCCCGGGCCGGTGTGGCTGAACGTGCGCGTGCGGATGACGCGGAGCCCGTAGC
>JBGPMB010000168.1:0-5300 GCA_041486775.1 Candidatus Eiseniibacteriota bacterium
CGATCTTGCGAATTGGCTCCTGAGGTAGGACTCGAACCTACAACCCTCCGGTTAACAGCCGGATGCTCTGCCATTGAGCTACTCAGGAATAATTGAGAAGGGCCGGGCGTCCAACGGGCCATCGTTCATGAAGCCCACCCAACCCCTTGCAACTCAGCATGTTATCGGCCTGCGGCGGCCGAGCTTGAGCTAGGAATTCTACCCGTCTTGGCGCCCGGAAGGCAAGCTATTCCCCGTGGCACCGAAGGGCCGAACCGGGGTTTTATGCTGTGGCGCCGCACTCGCGGTCAGGGCGATAATTAGCACCTGTCTTCGAGAGACCCCGCACCAAGTCCACGTCTCCACCATCGGAGGATCCCACCATGGCTAGCGTGAAACCAATTCCACCGGGCTACACCACTGTGACTCCGTCCATCACCGTCAAGGACGCGCCGAAGGTCATCGAGTTCTTGAAGAAGGCGTTCGGCGCCACGGAGCACATGCGGATGCCGGGGCCGGACGGCAAGATCATGCATGCCGAGATCCAGATCGGGAACTCCATCATCATGATGAACGATGAGGTGATGGGCTCCCGCTCGGCGCTGACCCTCGGCGGAAGCCCGATCAGCTTCTATGTCTATTTCGAGGACGCGGACGCCGCGTTCAAGAAGGCGATCTCGGCCGGAGCGAAGCAGACCTACGCCCTGACCGACATGTTCTGGGGTGACCGCATGGGCACTCTCGAGGACCCGTTCGGACACAAGTGGACCATCGCGCAGCACGTCAAGGATGTGAGCCCCGAAGATATGAAGAAGGGACAAGCGGAGTTCATGAAGCAAATGGCGGGCGCGCACTAGTCGCCGCCGTCTCGACCCGGACCAGCGTGGCCCCGGCGCCCTCGGCGTCGGGGCCTTCTCTTAGCCTGCTACGTTCGTAGCATTGCCGATGGGAACGACTCCCGTCGTCGCTACGCCCCCTCGAGCGCCTGCTCGAAGTCGGCAATCAGATCCTCGTAGTGCTCGACCCCCACGGAGAGCCGCACCATCCCCTGCCCGATCCCCATGCGGGCCTGGTCCTCGGGGGGCACGTCCGCGTGCGTCATGCTGGCCGGATGCTCCGCGAGCGATTCGGTCCCACCCAGGCTCACGGCCAGCTTCACGAGCTCGAGGGAGTTGAGGAAGCGGAAGGCGGCCGGCTGTCCGCCGCGTAGATCGAAGGAGACGATGGAGCCCGGACCGAGGCACTGCCGCCGGTACACCTCGTACTCGGGATCCTCCTCGGTCAGCCGCCCCAGATAGTGCACGCGTTCCACCTTCGGATGGCGCGCCAGAAAGTCGGCCACGTGCTTCGCGTTCTTCGCCGAGGCCGTCATCCGCATCTTGAGCGTCTCGAGACTGCGTAAGAGCAGCCATCCGGACCAGGGGCTGGCCATCGTTCCCATGAAGGTGCGCAAGGCGCGGATCGGCAACATCGTCTCCCGGCTCCCCAGGCACGCGCCCGCGATGACGTCGCTGTGTCCCCCGATGAACTTGGTGGCGGAGTAGATCACGAGATCGGCGCCGTTCTTCAGAGGGCGCTGCCAGAGAGGACCGAGGAACGTGTTGTCCACCATGACCACGGGACGGCGGCCCGCTCCGGAGGCCGATCCCCCCTCGAGCCCAATGCGGCGCGCGAAGGAAGCCACGCTCGAGATGTCCACGAGGGCGTTCGTGGGATTGGCGGGCGTCTCGAGAAGCACCGCCGCCAGATGGCGTCCCGCGATCTTCCGCTCGATCTCCGAAGCGAGCGAGTCCATGGACTGGCCCGCGGGAAACGAGATCGGGTCGATCCCCACCTGGGGCAGGTAGTGCTGCAGCAGAAACTCGGAGCCTCCGTAGAGCGGCTCGCTGTGGAGCACCACGTCCCCCGTGTGGGCGTAGGCGAGTAGACTCGTGGCAATGGCGGCCATTCCGCTCGCGAACACGGCGCAGGCTTCGCCCTCGTCCCACAACGCCAGCCGGTCCTCCAGGACCTCGAGGTCGGGGTTGTTCAGGCGGCTGTAGATCAGCCCCGGGTCCTCGCCCTCCGCGCGCTCGCGCAAGCCGTAGGCGATCTCGAAGAACGCCTTGCCCGCTTCGGCGGACTCGAACACGAAGGTGGAGGTCTGGAAGATCGGGCACTTCAGCGCGCCCTCGGAGAGCTTCGGGTCGTATCCGTAACCCATCATCAGGCTCTCGGGGCGGAGCCTTCGGTTCCCGATCCGGGTGCTCTTGTCGTTGTGGGTCATGCCGGAATTCTGGTCTTCGGGAGGGCGGGACGGCAACGGTTCTAAGGGATACCTGCTTGGCCTACCTCAGCCTCGCCAGCGCGATCGCGGCGGCGACGACGATGCCGCCGCCGATGGCGCCCCGCAGCGATTGCGCGGGGAGCTTCGTCGCGAGCATCGTCCCCAGCAATACTCCCGGCACCGACCCCAGACACGTCCCCAGCGCGAGCGCCGCGTTCACGTGCCCCAGCGCGAGATGGGTGATCGCCGAGATGACCAGGGTCACCAACCCCGCGACCAGCGCCGCCGCCACCGCCCGGTGCGCATCGACCCGCAGCGGGCCCGCCAGCGCGCTCACGAAGAGCGTTCCGGTGCCGATGCTCGTCAGACCCGCGATGAACCCCACGACGGTGCCGATCACGCCCACCTGAACGGGCGAGGGATCTTCGGCCGCCGTGACGTGCGGCCGCGCCGAGCGCCAGTGACGCACGGACTGGACGATGAGGATGGCGCCCACGAAGCCGAGCACCAGCGCCAGGATGGGACGCAAGACCTCGGCGTGGAGCCGGTGGCTCAGGTAGGCGCCGGCGATCGCGAGCGGCGAGGCACCGGCGGCCATGCTCAGCCCGAGGCGCATCTCGCGCAGCTTCATGTGCCGCCTCGCACCCACCCCGAAGAGCTTCATGAGGACCGCCTGAGCGGTGGCGGAGCCCACAATCAGCTGAGGCGAGAGCTCGGGGTAGGCCACCAGGAGAAACGCGGCGATCACCGAGCCGGCGCCCACGCCGGTCATCCCGACGAGCGTGCCGCCGATGAATCCGACGCCGGTCGCGGGCAGCCACACGCCTCCCATCACTTCCCCTCCTTCCACGGCATCGGCTTGGGCTCGATGGGCCCCGGGAACGACCAGGTCCGGAGCGCGCGCGCGTAACCGGTGCGCGCGACCAGCGCATCGTAGGAGAAGAGCGCGATGCCGTCCACTCCGAGCGATCTCGCACGCCGGATCTTGTCCGCCGCGTCCCGAGCGCCTTCGTTGTAGATCCCGATCCCCGCATACAGATGGTGTTCGGTGGGAATGGAGCGCGCGGCCGCGAGCTGGCGCACGACGGTTGTGGTGTTCGGGGAGTAGGCCATGGGGATCGCGGCGTCGAGGATCCCTTCGCGCAGCCATCGCGGCCAATCTTGGAGATATCGATTCAAGGCCGCGGTCTGGTCCGCGATCACGGCCGCCGTGAGCTTGAGCTTGGGGTTGATCAGGTCGAGGTCGTTCCGCACGTCCCGGACGAAGGCGGTCACCTGGTCGCGCTGCCACTGCATCCAGCGCGCGCGCAGGTCGGCGATGCCCTCCTCCCCCACGCGGGCGAGCAGCGAGGAATCGGGAGCCGAGGCGAAGGACGCGGGGTCGATTCCGAATTCTCGCATGAACGCCGTGCGGGTGCCCGCGTCGTAGCCCACGTCCGGCTCGGGATTTCGCACGTAGTCGAGATGGATCCCGTCCACGTGATAGTGGGTCACGATCTCCCGCACCACGTCGCGGAGATGGCGGCGCACCTCGGGATTGCCGGGCGCCAGATACATCCCCTCGACCTGCTCGTCCTGGAATTCCTCGGGGACCATCTCGACCAGCTTCCGGCCGTCGGAGCGCACCGCGATCCAGTCGGGATGCGCGTTCACGACGTGGAGCTGGGAGTTCGGCGGACGGCCGGCGGACCAGACCAGGTAGCAGTTGATCCAGGCCTGCACCTCGAGGCCCTGGGCGTGGGCCCGCTCGATCAGGTGCGTGAAAGGGTCGTAGTCGCGCGGCATGGATTCCAGCTCCTCCGCGGGGGTGCTAGTTCCGACGGGTAATAGGCGTCCCCGCGGCCGCGGACCTGAACCAGGAGCGTGTTCATGTTCATCTGGCCGGCGATCTCGATCATGCGGTCCACGCTGCCCATCGAGGTGAGGGTGTAGCGCACGACCCAGAGCGCGCGGGTCTCCTCCGAAGCGCCCGCGGGAGCGGCGACCCACAGCAAGAGCACCGCCGCACACAAAAAGATCGGGCGGGAGCTTCTCCCGCCCGACCGTATCGATTCTGGTTTCTGCCGCGCCACGCGCCGCGATTCAGGCGCTACTCGCCCGACTTCCCCCGCTGACGCCCGCGCGTCTTGCCGGTCTTGGGCGGTGTGATGCCTCCGATACCCTTGCCGGAGCGCTCGGGCTTGGCCGGATTCACCTTCTTCTCTCGGCCGCGACCCTTCTTCTCCGCCGCGCCTTCGTCGGCGCCCGCGGCAGCGCCCTCGCCACCCTCGACGGGGGCACCCTTCTTGCCACGGGACGGAGCCACCTTCCCCGCGGCTTTCGCGGCCTTCGCCGCCGCTTCTTCCTCGTGGCGAAGCTTCTCTTTCAATTCGGGAGACTTCACCAGCTCGAGGAGCGCCATCTCACCGGCGTCGCCGAGCCTTCTCCCCAGCTTCAAGATCCGCGTGTAGCCGCCCTGCCGCGTCTCGTACCAGGGCGCGACGGTGTCGAAGAGCTTCTTCACGTTGCTCTCGCCGTGGACGTACCGCGCCACGTGGCGGCGCGCGTGGAGATCGCCGCGCTTGGCGAACGTGATCATGCGCTCGCCCACCCGGCGCGCTTCCTTCGCCTTGGCCAGGGTGGTCTCGATCCGCTCGTGCTCGATGAGACTGGTCACGAGATTCCGGAGCAGAGCCCGGCGGTGCGAGTGCGTCCGGCTGAGTTTTCGATGATCTTTACGATGGCGCATGTCTGGTTTCCGCCTCTACGGTGACGCCCCGGAGCATTGCTCCGATCAGGCAGCCTCGATCTTTTCCCCGAGCTTGTACTTGGAAACGTCCAACCCGAAGTGCAGGCCCATGCCGCCCAGGATGTCCGCGATCTCCTTGAGCGACTTCCGGCCGAAGTTCCGGTACTTGAGCATCTCGCCCTCGGACTTCGTCACGAGGTCCCCGATCGTCTTGATATCGGCCGCCTTGAGGCAGTTCGACGAGCGAACCGAAAGCTCCAGCTCCTCGACGCTCCGCTCGAGCAGCGTCTTGATGCGCAGGAACTCCTCGTCCACTTCCTCTTCGAC
>JBGPMB010000169.1:0-5148 GCA_041486775.1 Candidatus Eiseniibacteriota bacterium
TCCTGAACGTGATCGACGAGCACTGGATGGACCACCTGCGCGAGATGGATCACCTGCGCGAGGGGATCGGGCTTCGGGCCTACGGCCAGCGCGACCCTCTCGTGGAGTACAAGCGCGAGGCGTTCGAGATGTTCGAGGTGCTGACGCGCTCGATTCGCGAGGAGACGGTCCGCACCCTGTTCCGCGCGAATCTGGTGATGGAGCCGGGACCGGGCGGGCCGCCCCCGGCGGCCCCGCGACGGGAGATCGAACGGACCGCGGCGGAGCCTCGGTTGGTCGCGCCCCGCGTGCGGGCGACGCCCAAGTCGGAGTCGCACGCGGCGGTGTCCGCGTTCGGCACACCCGAGGCGGCCGGCGCTGCCGTAGCGCCTTCGGATTCGCCTCGACGGGCTCCGGCGGTCGCGCAGGAGCCGAAGGTCGGAAGAAATGACCCCTGCCCCTGCGGCAGCGGTAAGAAATACAAGAAGTGCCACGGCGCATAGACCGGAGGGACCCATGGACGACAACGTTCGCGAAATGATGTTTCTCATCGTGGAACAACTCAAAGCGTACGTGGACGGAAACGAGGATGCGTTGCTGGAGCTCACGCAGGTCCTGGATTCCGGGAACCACGACGCCGACGTGGTGAATCAGGCGTTCGAGATGATCTTTCGCGCGCTCGAGCCCTACTCACGCGAGGACTACCCGGGCGAGCCGCGGGTCGCCTCCCACAAGCACGTGCGCGTTCCGACGGGTCCCGAGCGGGCCCTCCTCTCCTCACCCGCCTACACGTATTTCTTCCGGCTGAGCGAGTCGGGCCGGGTCACGCCCGAGCAGTTCGAGGAGATCATGGCGCGCGCCCGGGATGAAGGCGGTTCCCTGGACAGCGAGGCGAAGGCGGAGGAGCTGGCGACCGAAGTGCTCATCCATTGGTTCGACGAAGAGCACGGAATTCCCTTCGATCCGGGCGCGACCCAGACCGCGCATTGACCGTGACCCCGAAGAAGACCGACATCAAGGCGCCGGCGAAAACGGCCCCGGCCAAGGCGAAAGCGAAGGCCCCGAAGGTCGCGAAGGCTCCGAAGGCCGTGAAAGCGCCGGCGGCAGCGAAAGCCCCGGCGAAGGCGGCCCCGCGCGGAGAGCGTACGGGGAAGAGCCTCGTCATCGTCGAGTCTCCGGCGAAGGCCCGAACCATCGGAAAGTACCTGGGGCCGGGCTTCGAGGTGCGCGCCTCGAACGGACACGTTCGCGATCTCCCCAAGAGCAAGCTGGGGGTCGACATCGAGCACGGATTCGAGCCTTCCTACATCCTCATCAAGGGGAAGGCAAAAATCCTCAAAGACCTGAAGCAGAGCGCCCGTACTGCGAGCACGATCTATCTCGCCCCCGATCCCGACCGCGAGGGCGAGGCGATCGCGTGGCATCTGGCCGAGACGCTCGGGAACGGAACCGACGACCGGATCCGGCGCCTGGCGTTCTACGAGATCACGAAGCGCGGCATCCTCTCGGCGCTCGAAGCGCCCCGCTCGATCGACATGAACAAGGTGCACGCTCAGCAGGCGAGGCGCGTGCTCGACCGCCTCGTGGGTTATCAGGTGAGCCCGTTCCTCTGGAAGACGGTCCGCTACGGCCTCTCGGCCGGGCGCGTCCAGTCGGTCGCCCTGCGCCTGATCTGCGAGCGCGAGGACGAGGTCCGCGCGTTCGTGCCGCGCGAGTACTGGACGCTCGACGCCGATCTCGCCACCGCCAAGGACGAGCGGTTCCGCGCGCGCGTTCAGAAGAAGGACGGCGAGAAGTTTGCGTTGGAGAACGAGGCGCAGGCGAAGCAGGCCGCCGCCGAGCTGGCGAAGCAAACCTTCGCGGTGACGGGCGTTCGCACGCAGGAAAAGAAGCGGAACCCTCTGCCGCCCTTCATCACGAGCACGCTCCAGCAGGAGTCCTTCCAGAGACTCGGGTTCAGCGCGAAGAAGACCATGGTGGTCGCGCAGCAGCTCTACGAGGGGATCGACATCGGCGCCGAGGGGTCCACCGGGTTGATCACCTACATGCGCACCGATTCCACACGGACCTCCCCCGAGGCGCTCGCGGAAGTGCGCGAGTACATCGGATCCACGTACGGGACGAATTACCTGCCCGTGGAGGCACGAACCTTCCGCTCGCGCGAGACGTCGCAAGACGCGCACGAGGCGATCCGGCCGACCTCGGTGGCGCGGACGCCGGCGTCCATGAAGCACCACCTGGAGTCCGACCAGTACAAGGTCTACGAGTTGATTTGGCGGCGCTTCGTCGCCTCGCAGATGAACCCGGCCCTCGTGCTCACCACGACCGTAGACATCACCGCAGGGCCGTACCTCCTGCGCGCTTCGGGCAGCCGGATCAAGTTCGACGGCTTCACGCGCGCCTACAGCTCCCCCCTGATCGATACGAAGGCTCCGAGCCCGAACCCGGGGGACGTCGCCGAGGCCGAAAACACGAGACTCCCGGCGCTCGCCGAGGGCGACGCGTTGAAGCCGTTGGGCATCCTCCCGGAACAGCACTTCACGATTCCGCCGCCGCGCTACACCGAGGCCTCGCTGGTGAAGACGCTCGAGGAGAAGGGGATCGGTCGCCCGAGCACCTACGCGACGATCGTGGGGACCATCCTCACGAGGGACTACGTGCTCCGCGACCGTGGCAAGCTGACCCCGACCGAGCTGGGCATGACCGTCTGGAAGCTCCTCGCGCGCATGTTCGGAGATGTGTTCGAGGTCGAGTTCACCGCGAAGATGGAGCGGGAGCTGGACCGGGTGGAGCACGGGAAGGACGCCTGGGATCATGTGGTCGCGGAGTTCTACGCGCCGTTCAAGAAGGACCTGACGGAAGCCGAGTCCCAGCGGGAGAGCCTCAAAGCCTCGCTCACCGAGGAGTCGGATCGTGAATGCCCGAAGTGCGGCTCCAAGATGGTGAAGCGCTACGGGCGGAACGGGCCTTTTCTCGCCTGCCCTCGCTATCCCGAGTGCAAGACCACGATGCCGGTCGAGGAAGATACCGAGAGCGCGGCGGTGCCGACCCAGCCCTGCCCCCTCTGCGAGAGCCCCATGCGGGTGCGCTCCGGACGGTTCGGGAAATTCCTGGCGTGCTCGCGCTATCCGGAATGCAAGGGGACGCGCCCCTTGGGGCTCGGGGTTCCGTGCCCGGATTGCGGGACCGGCGAGCTGGTCGAGCGCCGCACGCGCCGGGGCAAGGCCTTCTTCGGCTGCAGCCGCTATCCCGAATGCAAGTTCGGCATCTGGGACCGGCCGCTCAAGCAGCCGTGCCCCGCGTGCTCGTATCCGATCCTCGTCCAGAAACAGACCAAGACCAAAGGCGACTACCTTCAGTGCCCGAAGTGCAAGCATCGCGTCGACGCCGAAGCTTCCGAGGCCGTGAGTGGAACGCTGGATCACTGAGTTTCTGGAATACATGGGGACCCAGCGGCGCGCCGCGCCCGGGACCCTGCGGGCCTACCGCGACGATCTGACGCGGTTCGCGGTCTTCGCGAAGGGAAGGCTGGGGGGCGAGGCCCGGATTCCCGAGGACCTGACGCCCGAGCTTCTCGCGTCCTTCGCGGCCGCCCGGTCCCTCGCCAAGGCGAGCCGGAAGAACCGCCCGGTTTCGGCGCGCACCCTCGGCCGCTCCCTCGCGGCGCTGCGCTCCTTCCTCCGCTATCTCGAGCGCCGCGGGAAGACGACGGGGGCGCTGCGCGGCGCTCTTCCACGCGTGAGCGCGCCTCAGCCTCTGCCCGCCGCCATCTCCGAGACGCCCCTGAACGAGCTCATGGACCGCGCGGCCGCCTCGGTGCGCGCGGACGATGTGCGCGCCCTCCGGGCCCTGACCGCGGCCGAGTGGCTCTATGGCTCGGGACTTCGGCTGAGCGAGCTGACCGGGCTCACCTGGGGGCGCTTCGACGCCCACCGTCGCCTCGCGCGGGTCGTGGGGAAGGGATCGAAGGAGCGCGTGGTTCCGGTGGGGGCGCGGGCCGCGGATACCCTCACCCGGTACTGGTCGGCGCTCGGGCGGAAGCCCGCGCCGCAGAGCCCGCTCCTTCCCGGCCGGGGCGGCGCCCCCATCTCGGCCCGGACGCTCGAGCGTGACATCCGCGCGTTTCTGACGAGCCTCGGCCCCAACGCGGCGACCCACCCCCATGCCCTGCGGCACAGCTTCGCCACGCACCTCCTCGACCGGGGCGCCGATCTGCGCGCGGTCCAGGAGCTGCTCGGCCACCAGAATCTCGGCACGACTCAGGTCTACACCCACGTGACCCGTCGCCGGCTGAAGGCGGCCTACACGCGCGCCCATCCGCGCGCGTGAGCCCGGTTTCCCACACCAACTCGTTCGAGGAGCGCACGGAATGACGAAGCGGGACCTTCTCTCGTTTGCGGATCTCACACGGTCGGACGTGGACCGGCTCTTCCGGACGGCCTCGCGTCTCAAGGCGGACCTTCGCGCGGGGCGGGCCCATCACGAGCTGGACCAGCGCTCGCTGGCCCTCATCTTCCACAAGCCGAGCCTGCGCACACGGCTCTCCTTCGAGGTGGCGATGACCCAGCTCGGAGGCTCCTCGATCTTCATCACCGAGCGGGAGATCGGAATGGGCCAGCGCGAGTCGGTCTCGGACGTCGCGCGCGTTCTCTCCGGCTACGTGAACGGAATCATGATCCGCACGTTCGCGCACGACCTGGCCCAGGACCTGGCGCGGCACGCGTCGATCCCGGTGATCAACGGGCTCACCGACTGGCTGCACCCCTGCCAGATCCTGGCGGATCTCTTCACGCTCCGGGAGCACGGCGTGGATCTGGACCGCGCGGTGGTGACGTACATCGGCGATGGGAACAACGTCGCGAATTCCTGGATCGAGGCGGCGCGGCTCTTCGGGGTGGAGGTGCGCATCGCGTGCCCCGAGGGCTACGATCCCGATCTCAAGCTCGCGGCCCAGGTGGAGCGCGGCGGCCCGGGCCGGGTGCGCGTGCTGCGCTCCGTGGCGGAGGCGGCGGATGGAGCGGACGTGCTCTACACGGACGTCTGGGCCAGCATGGGACAGGAAGCCGAGCGGGAGAAACGCTTGCCCGTGTTCCGCTCCTACCAGATCAACCGCTCCATCTTGCGCATGGCCAAGCCCGGCGCGCGGGTGATGCACTGCCTGCCGGCGCA
>JBGPMB010000170.1:0-5133 GCA_041486775.1 Candidatus Eiseniibacteriota bacterium
CGCTCTAGGAGGTGAAGCCCCAAGTTGTTACCCGACCATGAGCGCCTGTAGCTCAGTTGGATAGAGCAACGGATTTCTAATCCGTCGGTCGGGGGTTCGATTCCCTCCAGGCGCGCACCAAACTGCCTGAATCGTGTGGTGGATGTAGCTCAATGGTAGAGCACTGGACTGTGGCTCCAGTGGTTGCGGGTTCGATCCCCGTCATCCACCCCAATTTCACCCGGCTCGCATCGCCTCCCGAAGCGCCGCCACCGCCCGCGCGCGGTGGCTGATGGCGTTCTTCCGCTCCCACGGCAGCTCCGCGAAGGTGAGCGTCTCTCCGTCCGGAACGAAGAGCGGATCGTAGCCGAAGCCGCCGTCGCCGCGCGGCGCATCGAGGATGCGGCCCTCGCAGACACCCTCCGACACCACGACGTCGCCGGCACCTCGCACCAGGGCGAGCGCGCACCAAAACCGCGCGGTTCTCCGCTCGGGGGGCACGTCGCGAAGCTCGCGCAACAGGCGCTCGTTATTGGCGCGGTCGTTCGCGTCCGGCCCTGCGTAGCGAGCGGAACGAATCCCCGGCGCTTCACCCAGAGCATCGACCTCGAGCCCGGAGTCATCGCCCAGCGCGGGCGCGCCGAGCGCCGCGTGAACGGCGAGCGCCTTGGCGATCGCGTTCTCGCGGTACGTGGATCCCGTTTCGGGGGGAAGGACGATCTCGGCATACGCGCGGAGCGACTCCACGCGGGCCGCGTGGCCCTCGAGGAGGGTCAAGAACTCGCGGGCTTTCCCCTCATTGCGCGTCGCGAGAACGATCAGGTCCAAATGGTCGGGAGCTGCTTCAAGCCGAGCACGCGACGCTGGCTCTGGACGAGCTTTCGAATGCCGCTCTTCCCCAGAGTCATCATCGAGGCGAGCTCGCGCTCGCTGAAGGCTTCCCCCTCCGCCGTGCCCTGAATCTCGACGAGGCGGCCCGAGCCGGTCATCACGAGGTTCATGTCCACCTGCGCTTTGGAATCCTCGGCGTAGCAAAGATCCAGGCAGGGCCGGCCCTCGACAATCCCCACCGAGACCGCGGCCACGAAATCCCGAAGGGGCGACCCGTGAAAGGGCGTCTTCTTCGCGATCCAGCGGATCGCGTCCACCAGCGCGATGAAGGCGCCTGTGATCGAAGCCGTGCGTGTGCCGCCGTCCGCTTCGATCACGTCGCAATCGATGAGGATCTGCCGCTCCCCCAGCGCTTCGAGGTTCGTGACCGCGCGGAGCGAGCGCCCGATCAGGCGCTGGATCTCGTGCGTGCGCCCTCCGGGGTGCCCGCGATTCACCTCGCGCTGGATCCGCTCCGCGGAGGAGCGCGGCAACATGCTGTACTCGGCGGTCACCCAGCCGCGCCCGGTATTGCGCAGGAAAGGCGGCACGCGCTCCTCCACCGTCGCGGCGCAGAGGACGCGCGTTCCGCCCATCTCGATCAGGGCCGAGCCCTCCGCGTTCTTGAGATAACCGCGCTTGATCGTCAGCGGTCTGAGTTCGGTCACGCGGCGTCCGTCGATTCGCTTCTGCGCCTGGGTCTTGGTCACGGGGAGCCCTCGATCGGTGGTCGCTGGAACCAGGGAAGGTCGTCCTGAGGCACCAGCCAGACCTTCCCCAGGCGCGAGCCCAAAAACCGGCGCCCGATCGCCTCGAACTGGCGCGGAATGTCGGAGACGTAGCATCGGAGCGAGCCGCGGCCCTGAGGCGCGCCCTCGCCCTTCAGCGCGCGGGCGAGCCGGCGCGCGGTGGCCTCGCCGGAATCCACCAGCGTGACCCGCTTCCCGAGGATCGAGCGGATGGCGGGTTTGAACGGCGGATAATGTGTGCACCCGAGGATCAGCGTGTCGATCCCGCGCGCGCGGAGGGGTGCCAGGTAATCGCGGAGCACCTCGCGCGCTGCCTTGCTCCCGGCCAGGCCCTCCTCCGCGAGCGGAACGAGGAGCGGACAGGGGTACGCGAAGACGCGCGTCTTCTTCACGGCGAGTCGCGATGCGGCCGCGATGGCGTGCTCGTAGGCGCCGCTCGCGATGGTCGCGCGCGTGCCGATCACGCCGATCTTTCCGGAGCGCGTCGCCTTCACCGCCGCGTCGGCTCCCGGCAGGATCACGCCGTTCACCGGAAGCTCATGGAACTCCCGAGCCAGCGAGCGAAGCGCCACGGCCGAGACGGTGTTGCACGCGACCACGAGGTGGCTCACGTCGAATTGCGTCAAAAACCGGGCCGCCTCGCCCGCGAAACGTCGGACCGTCGCGTCGGACTTGGTTCCGTACGGGACGCGCGCGGTGTCGCCGAAGTAGACGATGTCCCACGCGGGGAGAAGCCGCCTCAGGTGGCGCACGACGGTGAGGCCGCCGATCCCCGAGTCGAAGACTCCCAGGCGGGAACGCGCGGGCGTCATTGCCAGTCCCGGACGCTGAGCGGCGAGAGGACGTCGAAGTGCCCGCCGATCGTCTCCGCGGGCTCCCCTTCCACGAGGATCATCACGCGATCCACGCCCGGCAGGTTCTCCCCCGCCGTCCGCACGATCGAGGCGATGAGGGCGCGCTCACGCGCGGTCCCGCCGCGGAACCCTTGCGTGAGCGCCTTGCTCCAATCGAGGTACAGGGTTCCCTTGTCGGTCCAGTACGCCTCGAGAAGCTCCGTCCCGTCCGGAAAGAGCGCCACGTGCCCCTTCGACGGCCCCGCCAAGAGCTCACGGTAGATGGCCCGCACCTGGTCGGCCGGACGGTCCTTCACGACGACGTCGCGATATTCGGCCACGAGGCTGTCCGCGCCCGGAACGCCGAAGTAGAGATAGGCGCCCTTGATTCCCTCCAGCTCCGAAGCCAGCGGCACGACGCGCGGCGCTAAATTCTGGTCGTGGGTCCTGACGCGCGCGATCCAGAAGAATCCTCCGACGACGACGATGCTGCCCACGATGGCGAGCGCCCAGCGGCGCTGCAGCCGGTTCACGCGTGCCCCCCTCGGGCCAGTTCCTGGATGGATTGCGCGACGATCCTCGCGATCTCGCGAACGGTGTAGCCCTGAAGGCTCATCGCCTCGGGGTTCCGCGGCGCCGGCGCGCACTCGAGCAGCACGGCGGCGCACGCCGCCGGCTCGAGAACGCTCAACCGCCCCGTGCGGAACGTGACGCTGGTCTGGGGATAGTTCTTCGCGAGGGCGTCGGCGATGGTCTGACCGACCGCCATGCTCGTCCCGGTGGCCTGCGTTTGCGCCGACTCCCAGGGATGCATCTCCGCGCCCCCTTCGCCGCCGAGCGCCACGGGAAGCCGGTCGGAAGCACCCGGGGCCGGCGAGGCGGAGAGCGCGTACACGCGGAAGCCGCCCGACCGGATGGATCCTTCGGCATCGAAGTGGATGCTCAGGAAAAGATCCGCGTTGGATTCGTTCGCGATCTCCGAGCGCCGCTGGACCGAAACGTCCTGGTCGTTGTCGCGCGTGAGAATCACGCGGACGCCGAGGCGGTCTTGCAGCTCGGAGCGAAGCGCCCGGGCGAAGTCCAGGGTCGCGTCCTTCTCCGCTCCGCCGCCGGGAAGTGCCGCGCCCAGGTCCTTACCGCCGTGGCCCGGATCGACGACGATGGTGCGCAGCTTCCCGTCCGAGCCACCGATCGCGATGGACTCGAGCTTCGAGAAGATGCCCTGCTGGACCAGCTCCGGATCGTCGGTGACGGCGAGCCTCAGGCGATTCGAGCTGACCGAGAGCGAGTAGCCCTGGGCGCCCGGCGCCAGCACGAGGCGGATCTCCACGCCGTCCGTCGTCTCCTGGATCGTTCCGTTCGCCACGGCGCCGCCCGAGAAGACGCGCGCGGAGTCGAGCGTTCCGCCCTCGAAGAGAAGCCGCACTTCGCCCGGAGTCGCGTAGATGAGCCGGGGCGAGAGCGTTTTCAGGAGTGTCGCGGATACCTCGGTCACCCGCCCGCGCACCCAGAGCTGCGCCTGACGCACCGTGTGGACCGGAGACCGGAACCGGATCGTGCGCGAGGGCTCGTCCCAGGTCGCGTTTGTGACCACGCCCCAGTCCATGAGGCCATCCAGAACGGACTCGGGAACGTAGACCGCACCCTGGACCAGCCGCGGCGACTGGACGATGTTGTGGGCCGTTTCATCCACGAGCACGATCGGCGCGTCGACGGTGAAGCGGACCGTGTGATCGCCCAGGCGCAGCGAAAGCTTGCGCAGCTCGGGGCGCCAGTACTTGGTCGCGCGGAAGATCCGCGCGAGATCGTTGGTGGAGACGTAGCGTGTGTCGGCGAGAAGGATCGGCCGGATCCGCTCGATCGGTTGAGGATCGGGATAGATCACGTCGATCGGGGCCGCGCCCTGGATGGCGAACGCGGCGGGGATCGCGACCGCGAGCAGCGCAGCGGCGACGAGGCCGAGGCGCCTCACTCCGGCCGCTCCCCACGCATGATGCCGCGGATTTCCTTGCGGGCGCGCCGCTCATCGATCTTGTCGCGCTTGTCGAAGCTCTTCCGTCCCTTCACCACCGCCAGCTCCACTTTGACCTTGCCGCGCAGGAAGTAGAGAGAGAGCGGAACCATGGTGAGGCCGGATTCGTGCTCGAGGCGGGCCTGGAGCTTCCGGATCTCGGAGCGATGCATGAGGAGCCGCCGCGTGCGCGTCGGCTCGTGATTGGCGAGGCTCCCGCCCGGATCGTAGATCGAGATGTGCGCGTTCCGGAGATAGAGCTGGCCGGATTCGATGGTGGCGTAAGCGTCCACCAGCTGCGCCTTGGCGTCGCGGAGGGACTTGACCTCGGTGCCCCGAAGCTCGATCCCTGCTTCGAACGACTCGAGAATGATGTAGTCGTGGCGCGCCTTGCGGTTGGTGGTGATGATCTGGCGCTCGTCCTTGTCATCGTTCGACTTAGCGGCGTTCGGCTTCGAGGTCGACCGCGCCATGGCTCCTCCGTGAGTGAGTCCTCGTTCTTATCACGGCGGGGCCGCTAAATCAAGGTGGGGCAAGCCGAAGCGTGAACGGGTTGAAGCCGAGGGCGTCGTGGTGTAGGTTAGTCAGCCCTGCCGAAGAATGTGCGGAAGTGGCGGAATTGGCAGACGCGCTGGGTTCAGGGTCCAGTGGGAGCAATCTCGTGGGGGTTCAAGTCCCCCCTTCCGCACCA
>JBGPMB010000171.1:0-5047 GCA_041486775.1 Candidatus Eiseniibacteriota bacterium
AGATCCCCCGCGTCGGACTCCTCGAGCAGGATCACGCTTCCCGGGTGCAGGCGCACCGCGCCCTGGAAGCGCTTGAGATCCGCGAGACGGAAGCAGAGGAAGACGTCGGTCCGGTCCCCCTCGTAGCAGACTTCTTCGTGCGCCACGCGCAGGATCACCGCCGACTCGCCTCCGCGGATCTGGGGTCCGTAGGACTGGACCATCATTCCATAGAGACCCTGCCGCGCCGCCATCCGTAGCAGGAGATCCCCCAGGAGCGCGATCCCGTCGCCGCCGCTCCCGACGAGTGCGATCACGAGGGATGGGCTCGCGGTGGGCGGGCGGCCGGCCGCAGGCGCTTCTCGTGGCGCGTGTCGTGTAGCGCTCATGTCAGGACCTCGGTCGCCGCGGCCTCGGGCGGCTCGGGACGGGGTGTCTGGCCGACGCGGTGGAGGATGAAGCTCGGGCAGATGTCCACACAGACCTCGTTGCAACTGGGGCCGTAGTTTATACACGTTTCATGGTTGATGAGTATGGTCCGTCCGTCCCATACGATCGCCTCGGCCGGACACTTCGCCACGCACTTCCGGCAGAGCGTGCAGCCCACCATGCAACTCGCCCGCACGACCGACTGCTTCTCCTTCGCCACGCAGGAAAGCTCGATCCGATGCACCCGCGGGTACAGCTCGAACAACTCCTTCGGGCAGGCCGGAACGCACAGCGCGCACCCCGTGCACTTCTGCGGATCCACCACCGCGATGCCTTCGCTCCCGATGCGAAGTGCGTCGAAGGGGCAAACGCGGACGCAATCCCCCAGGCCGAGACAGCCGTTCTTGCACGCCTTCGGCCCCCCGAAGACGAGCGACGCCGCGGAGCACGTCTCGATGCCGGAGTACTGCGCCTCCTCGCGGGCCCAGGCGCTCGTTCCGGTGCAGCGCATCACCACGACTCGGTCCAGGACCTTGCCCATGTCCTTTCCGGTCAGCTCCGCCAGCGCGCGGGCGACCGTGCCGCGCCCCGGGGCGCAGAGGTTCGGAGGCACGTCGGGACGCTCCGCGACCGCTTCGGCATAGACCTGGCACCCCGCGAACCCGCAGGCGCCGCAATTCGCGGAGGGGAGGAACGAGCGGATCCGCTCCACCAGGGGGTTCACGGGAACCTGGAAGCGCATCGCGATGGCCGCCAGGGCGAAACCGAAGAAGAGCCCGAACAAGGTGAAGAGCGCGAGCCCCCAGAGGGCGATGCTCCATGTCGAAGGATCCATACTCCCGCCCTCTATCGCAGAAAGTTGAGGCCCGAAAAGCCCATGAACGCGAGCGCAAACAATCCCGCGAGCGCGAACGCGATCGGAAGCCCCTGAAAGCTCGCCGGCACGCGCGCCAGCTCCACGCGCTCACGCGCGCACGACATGAGGAAGAGCGCCAGGGCGAACCCCACGCCCGATCCAATCGCCAGCGCGAGCGCGTCCGCGGGGCCGGCGCGGCCCGCCGCGTTCAGGAGCGGGACCGCGAGGATGATGCAGTTGGTCGTGATCAGCATGAGATAGATGCCGAACTTCTGATGGAGCGCGCGGTGGGTCTTCTTGAGAATGGTGTCCAGGCCCTGAACCAGGGAGGCGATCACGCCGATGAACACCAGCACCTCCAGGAAGCGGAGATGGAGCGGGCTCATCACCCACGTATAGAGCGCCCACGAAATCATCGCGGTGACGATCATCACAAAGAGGAACGTCACCCCCATCCCGAGGGCGGTGTCGCGCCGCCTCGAGACGCCGAAGAAGATGCAGAGTCCCAGATATCGCGTGAAGACGAAATTGTTGATGAGCGCCGAGGACATGACGATGGTGAAGAACACGGCCCACGGTGAAGGCTTGACGTCCCTTTCATCCGGCGGGTCGAGAATCCGGAGGTGGTACGACTGCGCCGGATCGAGGCGCTGCGCCGCGCGCAGCACGAGCCGCGTCCGCGAGACCGGGGTGACCTCCCGGATCTCGATCCCCACGTCCGGGGAGCGCGCGTCGGCGAGCCCGAAGTTCCCCAGGGTCACGTTCTCGACCGGGCGGGCGAGATCGATCCGGATTCGATCGGGGCCTAAGACGCGGGCGCCGCGCATCACCCCCGGCTCCGAGGCCGAGGCGGCGCCTGCCGAGAGGGCGCAGAGGAAGAGGACCGCTGCCGCCGCGCGGTGGACCCGGTCGGTCATGGCGTCCCCCCGCTCTGTTTCTCCCGCGTTTCCTTGTAGCGTCGTTCCACGAAGTTGAAGAAGGCCATGAGGAGCGCGATCGAGAAGAACCCGCCCGCCGGGAGCGCGAAGAAGAGCAGCGGCTTTCCGGGCGTGAGCGAGTAGCCGAGAATGGACCCGTTCCCCAGGAGCTCGCGGAACGCTCCGATGGTCACGAGCGCGAACAGGAATCCCAACCCCATTCCCAGACCGTCGAAGAAGGTGGGGACCAGGGGCTGCCGCGAAGCGAATACCTCGAGTCTCGAGATGATGATCGCGAAGGCGACGATGAGCTTCACGTAGAGCCCGATCTGGGCGTACAGAGACGGAACGAACCCGGCGAGGGTCATGTCGATGGCGCTCACCCAGACCGCGATGATGATCGTGTACACCGGGATTCGAACCCGCGGATGGATCCACCGCCGCGTGAGCGTCACCGTGACGCTCGATAGCACTTGGACGAGAAGGACGGCGATCCCGAGCATCAGCCCGTTCGCGACGGTCGTCGTGACCGCGACCGCGGGGCACAGACTGAGCGCGAGACGGAAGACGGGGTTCTCCGCGAAGATTCCATTCAGAATGAGCTGCTTCGCGCTGGGCGGACGGCCCGAGAAGGAGATGGGAGCCGATTCCGGCGACGTGCTCATGGGCGGTCTCCTAAGTACGGCGCGAGAAGCTCCCACCGTCGCCTGAAGTGATTCACCGTGTCTCGAACGCCATCGGTCAGGGCGCGGCTCGAGATCGTCGCCCCGGTCACGGCATAGATGACCGGCTTTCCCGTCTCCCGATCCAACAGCGTCCGGTACCGGTCGCGCCAGACGGACGGGCTCATCCGGCCGCGGGCCAGGAGCGCCGCGCGCCAGTCTTCGGGCATCGGGTCTCGCGTCACGCTCAGCGCGCTCGTGACGGCCGGTGACCGGCCGGCGAATTGCCCCTCGAACCAGGGAGTCGCGACCTCCGCGCCAAGCCCGGGATCCTCCTCGTGCTCGAGGACCTCCACGCCCGCGATCCGGAACTCGCGATCGATTCCGACGAAGAAGCGGATCCGGTTCTTGTAGCCGCGGGATTCTCCCTCCACGACGAACCCGAGGGGCTCCGCCCCGTTTCGGCGGGCGATGAAGAGCCGCCCGGCGGGTGAGAGCGGGTTCACATCCTTGACGGGAACCGCGCCGCGCCGGACGAGCCGGCCCTCGTAGGTCAGGACGATCTCGGAATCGCGCGCGGCGCCTTGCGTCCGGTAGACCACTTCCCGCCGCGCCGGGGAAAGAAGCTGGCGGACCTCCAGCACGGAAGCGTCGGGGCCGAGCCCCAGCAATCCGTTCACGGCGCTCCGCTCGGACCGGATCCGCGCGGCCTCCTGGTAGCGGTCCGTCGCGATGAACACGCCCCCGAGAAGCGCCGCTCCGATCGCGCAGGCCACCGTCATGGACGTCGCGATCCGCACGATCTCCGCGCGCCCGCCGTTCACGACGGCGCTCCGGCCAGGGCGACGCGCGCCGGGCGGAACCAGGTGTTCAGCGCGGGAACGAGCGTGTTCGCGATCAGAATCGCGTAGCAGATTCCCTCCGGATACCCGCCGAAGATTCGAATCAAGCCGGTCAGGACGCCGATGGTCAGTCCGAAGACGATCTGCCCGTCCCGGGTGTTGGGCGAAGTGACGTAGTCGGTCGCCATGAACAGAGCCCCCAGCCAGAGCCCTCCGCTCAGGAGATGGAGGCCGAGGGTGCCGCTGAAGGCCGTCGTGAGCGCGACACCCGCGATGACGCTGATCGGGATCGTGGGTTTGATGATTCGGCGCAGGAGCAGGATCGCCCCCCCCAGCGCGAGGAGCACGACGGAGACCTCGCCGATCGATCCGGGGCGGAATCCGAGGAGAAGTCCCGCCCACGGACTTCCCGGCCCGCCCGCCAGGCGCATCGCGGCATCCACCCCTTGCTCGCGCAGCGCCGCGAGCGGAGTCGCGGTCGTGACCGCTTCCACGCGACCCGCGAACAGGGGATGCGGAGCCATCCAGCCGGCGGTCATGGGAAGCGGGAACGTCGCCATCAGGAAGGCCCGGCCGATCAGGGCCGGGTTGAAGAGATTCATCCCCAGCCCCCCGAAGATCATCTTCCCGAAGAGGATCGCGAAGATGCCCCCGATCGCCCCCATCCACAGGGAAAGCCGGGGCGGAAGCGTGAGCGCGAGTAGGAGTCCCGTACACACGGCGCTGCCGTCCGCGAGCGTCGACTTCAGCTTGAGGGCGCGAATCGAAAGCCATTCGGCGGCCGCTGCCCCCGCCACCGTGGCAACGATCACCGCCAGAGCAGGCAACCCGAATACGAAGACGCCCCAGATCGCCGCCGGGGCCAGCGCCGCGTTCACCCACCACATGATACGCGCGGTCGTCTCCGCCGCGTGGAGATGCGGCCCCGGCTCCAGGACGAAGGGCCTCTCGGCGTTCATCCGTTCCCCTTCAGGGCGCTCGCGCGACGAAGCGCCGATTTGGCGAGTTGCATGAACTGGACGAGGGGGCGCTCCGAGGGACAGACGTAGGTGCAGCATCCGCATTCGTAGCAGTCGAGCGCGCCGAAGGTCTCGGTCTCGAGCGGACGTCCCGCTTCGACCCGGATCGACGCCTGGTCGGGCTCGAGCCCCAGCGGGCAGGCTTCGATACAGCGCCCGCACTGGATGCAGGCCATGAACCCCCGCTCGAAGGGACCCCGGCCGCGTAGGATCAGCAGCCCGTTCATGCTCTTCGTGAGGGGAAGATCGAGCCTCGGGAGCGCTCGGCCCATCATGGGTCCTCCGGCGATGATCCGCGTGGCGTCCGGCCGGATGCCGCCGCAGAAGGAGACCAGATGCGCCA
>JBGPMB010000172.1:0-4954 GCA_041486775.1 Candidatus Eiseniibacteriota bacterium
CGCAGATGAAGCTGGCGTGGATCGCGGCGGCGGGCCCGGCACGTCCGCGCGGGGAGGCACTGCGGGGGCTGGAGTGGATCGCGGATCTCTTCCTCTCGGTCTCCACCCCGGTCCAGCTCGCCCTGCCGACACTCCTCGAAGCGAGGCACGCCTTCCAGGCGGCGGTTCGAAGGCGGCTCGAGGCGAACCTCGCCCGGCTTCGCGCTCTCGCGGCAAGCGGGCCCGCGTTTCGCCTCCTGGAGGCGGAGGGGGGATGGAGCGCGGTCCTGACCACGCCGGCCCGCGCCGAGGACTTCGCTACGGAGGCGCTGGCGAAGCACGATGTGCTCGTCCACCCCGGGCATTTCTATGACATCGCACCGGAGGGGAGCGTGGTGGTGAGCCTGCTCCCCGAGCCTCGGCTCTTCGACGAGGCCATCTCGCGGATCACAGAACCTTAGCCGCGCCAAGAATTTCGCTGAAAATGGTCTGGCCCCGGTGTAGCCTACCTCCGCGCTGCGGCGCCTTCCGGATCGAGAAGCTGGAAGGCCGCCGCACCAATCCTGGCAGCGGCGCCGCCGCTCGTCCGTAATCAATAGAAACGAAAGGGGAACAAGCCATGAAGGCTCGTGTCGTTCTCGTCGTCCTCGCTGTGTCGTGTTTCGC
The DNA here is from genome assembly GCA_041486775.1 of Candidatus Eiseniibacteriota bacterium. GTDB lineage: Bacteria > Eisenbacteria > RBG-16-71-46 > SZUA-252 > SZUA-252 > WS-7. Next base: position 646 of record JBGPMB010000172.1, read on the forward strand.
GCTCGCGGGCGCGCTGATGGCCGCCGAGAAGGGGTCGGCCGAAAAGCCCTGGGCCATGAACGCGACCGTCATCGAGGCGTGCAGCTGTCCCATGTTCTGCCAGTGTTACTTCACCACGTCGCCGGCCAAGCACGCCATGGCGGGCATGGAAGGCCACGACGAGGCGTATTGCAAATTCAACAACGTCTATCGGGTGAACAGCGGCACCTACAAGGGCACGAGCCTCGCGGGCGCGAAGTTCTGGATCGCGGGGGATCTCGGATCGGACTTCGGCAGCGGCAATACGAACTGGGCCGTGATCACGTTCGATCCCTCGGTCACGCCGGTGCAGCGTGAAGGCATCGGCATGATGCTCGGCAAGATCTACCCGGTGAAGTGGGCCTCCTTCAACGCAGCCGCGGACGCCCCCATCGTGTGGGACCACAAGGCGGGCTCCGACGAGGCGCACGCGATGCTGGACGGCGGCAAGGCCGGAGAGGTGATGCTGAAGAGCTCGGTCAACCATAATGTCGCCGGGCCGGTGGTGATCAAGAACCTCAAGTACTTCGGCGCGCCGCGCAACGACGGCTTCGTGCTCATGCCGAACACGGTCGAGACCTACAAGCTGGGCGACAAGCCGTACGAGTTCAAGGGCACGAACGGGTTCATGATCACGCTGGACATCAATTCGAAGGACGTCCCGAAGGAAGCGACGAACTAACGAGGAGGATGCCGTGAAGAAGGCCGATCTCGACCAGCTGTGGAACCATTTCAGGACCGTGAACGGAATCACACTCCGCGCCATCAAGGCCATCCCGGCCGACAAGATCGACGCCAAGGCCTGCAAGGACATGCGCACCCCGAAGGAACAGGTCGCGCACATGTACAACGCGATGCGCATGATCGCGGACGGAATCACGAAGGGCGAGATCGTGCACTCGGACGAGCTGGACGCCAAGGCCGCGGCCGGAATCCACTCGCATGACGAGCTCCAGCGCTTCGCCCTCGATTCCTGGAAGGCGGCGGACCGGTCCGTGGCCTCCCTGACCGACGAGAAGCTGGCGGCAATCGTGAAGACCCCGTGGGGTGAGAGCTTCCCGGGGTTCGTCTGCATCCAGATCATCTACGACGAGCACATGCACCACCGCGGCCAGCTCTACGCGTTCCTCCGCCAGCTCGGGGTGGAGCCGCCGTTCATGTGGGATTTCGAGCACAACGCTCCCGAATTCCAGCAGCGGGCGGCCGCCGCGCACTAGGCCTGTCTTCTGAAGACCGAACCACCCAGCACGAGGGGGCCGGAGGCGATGAGCGCCGGCCCCCTTCGCGCGCCCGGCCCCGGACTGGCGGCTCTGTGGGTCGCGCAGTTCTTCTCTCAATTCGGCGACTCCGTCTTCCAGCTCGCGTTCATCTGGCTGATCCTGGATCTCACCGGCTCGAAGTCCGCGACCGGGATCGCGGCCACCATCTCCTATCTCCCTTCCCTCGTGTTCGGGGTCGGCGCCGGTCTCCTCGTGGATCGCTGGAATCGGCGCCTCATCATGGTCGGGGCGGACGCGGCCCGCGCCGCCCTGCTCCTGCTCTGCTCCTTCCTCTACGTCGCGGGCGCCCTGACGCCTCCGCTCCTGACCGCGATCGCCTTCGGCGTCGCGACCGCCGCGGTCCTCTTCTATCCATCGCGCGACGCCATGCTCCCGGACCTGGTCTCAAGCGATGGCCTGAATCGCGCGAACGCCTTCGTGCAGCTCTCCCAGCAGGGGGCGCTCTTCGCCGGACCCATGGTCGCGGGCTGGCTCATCCAGCGCTTCGGCGTCGGTTCCGCCTTCCCGACCGGCGGCGTCTTCTTCGTCGCCTCCCTCGGAGCCTTGCTCTTCCTTCGCGGGGCGGGCGCGGGACCGAGGCCGGGTCCGGCGGAGATCGGCCTGGCGAAGGATTTCCGCTCGGGGATCCGCGCGATCGCCTCGGACCGGGCGCTGGTGCTTCTCCTGGCGCTCACGGCCCTCGACAACCTCGTCCTCATGGGTCCCGCGATCGTGGGAACGGCGGTCCTGGTGCGCGACACGCTCCATGCGGACGCATCGGCCTACGCCATGGTGGAAGCGACCTACGGGGTGTCGATGATCCTGAGCAGTCTCACCCTAGGGCGGCTCGGCACGCGCGTCGGATGCGGGCGATTGCTCCTGATCGGAATCACCGCGGACGGCTTGACCTATGTCCCGCTCCTCTGGTGCCGTTCCCTTCCGTATCTGATCGGCGCTTCCTTCGTTCACGCGCTCGCCATTCCCATGATCCTGATCCCCCGCGCGACGCTGGTGCAGAGCATGGTGACGCCCAGGCTCCGCGGGAGGGTGTTCGCGCTCGTCAACATGGTGGTGCTGGGCACGACGGCGGTCTCTTCGGGGCTCGCGGGCATTGCCCTGGATCACATGGACGCACCCGCGCTCTTCGGATGGATCGGGTGCCTCGCCGGGGCGACGGGGCTCCTGGGATTCGCGTCGGGGCGGTTACGGCGCCTGTAGCTCGGCCACCTTGCTCTTGGACACGGCGTCCCCGGGCTCGATGGACAGCGCGCGCCGGTAGAGTGCCAGCGCCTCGCCGCGGTCGCCCGCCTTCTGCCGGAGCACCGCCAGGTTCGTGAGCGCGAGCGTGTTCTCCGGATCCTGCTCCAGCGCCTTCCGGAACATCCCCTCGGCCTCGAGGTTTCGGCCCCGCGTCGCCTGGAGGACGCCGAGATTCACCCACGCCTCGGCATAGGCGGGATTCTTCTCGAGCGCCGAGCGGAAGCGCGCCGCGGCCTCCTCCGGCCGGCCCTTCATCGCGTACTTCACGCCCAGGCTGTATTCCGCGTCGGCGTTCATGACCCGGGGCATCGGCCCCTGTCCCACGTTCCCCACGAGGAAGAGCGGAACGACGAGCGTGAGCGAGGCCGCTCTCGCCCGAAGGCCTGCGTCCTCCAGGAGCCAGCGCACTCCTTCGGCGGCGAACACGAGGAGAAGTGGAACGAGAGGCACGCGGTAGCGTGCGGTGATGAAGAACGCGAGAATCCCCGCGGCGTAGAGGAGCACGATCGCGGCGAGCAGGGGTGCGCGGCGGGCGCCGACCACGATCCCCAGAACGCCGAGCGGCATGAGGAGACCGAACGGAAACGCGAGCCCCGGCGCCTTCCAGAGCAGGGCCCGGAGCACGGGCGAATACGCTCGCGCGGGGTAGATCTCCTGGTTTCGCGGAATCTCGTTTCCCGCGAGAAGGAGGTGGAGCTTCTTGATCTGCAATCGAACGAACGACGCAGGATCGGAGCCCGCGTACCGGAGCACCTTCGCTACGAAGTAGTTCGATGCCTCAGCCTCGCCCCGCGCACCCGCGCGTCGTGGCTCCTGCACCAAGCGCTTCCACTGGAGGTCGGGCCGAATGGCGACGGTCTGGTCGTAGCTCGGGTTGTTCCCGATGTAGAGGTTGACGCCGCCGTTCCACGAGATCGGAACGAGCTCGCCTCCGCGCGCGAGATTGCGGAGCGTGACCGGGGCGATGGCGAGCGCCGCTCCCAAGAGCACCGCCCCGGCGCGGCGTCTCGCGGCCACGGCGAGCGCGGCCGCGATCAGGAGCGAAGGCGCGGTCACCACGGAAGCGAGCCCCGCGAGAGCGCCCGAAGCCGCCCAGAGCGCGGCCCCGTCGCGCGCCCGGTCCCGGGCGCGGAGCGCGACCAGGACGGAGGCGAGCTGGAGGGCGATGGTGAGCGACGGCGTGAGAAGCTCGCCATCGAAGTAGATCAAGAGCCCGTAGAGCGCGACTCCGTACCCGGCCGCGAGCCCGACCCGTCGGCCGAAGACCTTGGCGCCGATCCACGCGGTCATCACGGCGCTCGCGGCGCCCAGGAGCGCCTGGACGATGCGCGGCGCCAGATACCCGGGCCCGGCAGCCAGGTAGATCCAGGAGAGGAAGTAGGAATACCCGGGCGGCTGCCAGAAGATGAGGTCGGGGTGGCCGTGCCCCGCCGCGATCGAGCGCGCCGCGTCGTCGTAGGTCGCGGCGTCGATGACCGGGTTCTCGAAGTAGGGGCTCGCGCGCATCGCGAGCACGTGGATGAGCCGCAGTACCAACGCGACCGCGAAGAGGATGAGCATGGATCGGTCGGAAGGAGTGCTCGACGGGCCGGGCCCTCGGCTTCCACCCACCGCCCGCCTTCCTGCGGGGCGCGCCTTCCCCGACGGCGGGCGCCGGCGCCGCGCGTTCAATCCGTCCGCGCCGAGACGGCGCCCTTGCGGCTCCCGCGGGTCCAGATGTAGGAGAACGGCAATCCCAGCGCCGCGACCATCACGCCCGCGGCCGCGCGCCA
>JBGPMB010000173.1:0-4930 GCA_041486775.1 Candidatus Eiseniibacteriota bacterium
GGAGCGCGTCTGCGAGTTGCTCTGTCGGGCCTGACGGTCGCTGAGTATTTCCGCGACGAAGGCCTCGATGTGCTGCTCTTTATTGACAACATTTTCCGCTTTACGCAGGCAGGTTCGGAGGTGTCGGCGCTGCTGGGCCGCATGCCTTCGGCGGTGGGTTACCAGCCGACGTTGTCGACCGAGATGGGCGCACTACAAGAAAGAATCACTTCTACGAAGAAGGGCTCGATCACCTCGGTGCAGGCGATCTACGTGCCCGCGGACGATCTCACCGATCCCGCCCCCGCGACGACCTTCACGCATCTCGACGCGACCACGGTGTTGTCGCGGAGGATCTCGGAGCTGGGCATCTATCCGGCCGTGGATCCGCTGGATTCCACCTCGCGCATCCTCGACCCGCACGTGGTGGGCGAGGAGCACTACAACTTGGCGCGCGCGGTTCAAAAAGTTCTTCAGCGCTACAAGGACCTACAAGATATTATCGCGATTCTCGGGATCGACGAGCTTTCCGAGGACGACAAGCTGACCGTCGCGCGGGCGCGCAAGATCCAGAAGTTCCTCTCGCAGCCCTTCTTCGTTGCGGAGCCCTTCACCGGGCAGCCGGGGCGCTACGTGAAGCTGGAGGACACGATCCGGTCCTTCAAGACGATCGTCGAAGGCAAGTGCGACCACATCCCCGAGCAGGCGTTCTACATGGTGGGAACGGTGGACGAGGTGTTCGAGCGCGCGGAGAAGATGGGGGTCGCGGCCGCGGCCTAGCCGCGTCCCGCGCCGCGCATGGCGGAGCACACCTTTCTGCTACGACTTGTCACGCCGCAGAAGCTTCTGCTCGAAGCGGAGGTGGTGTACATCCAGGTGCCGGGCTCCGAGGGCTACCTCGGCGTGCTCGCGCACCACGCGCCCCTGATCACGGGGCTCCAAGAGGGCCGGCTCGAGGTGAAGGATCCCGCCGGGCGCGTGACGGCGTATCACGTCACCGGGGGATTCCTCGAGGTCTCCGACAACCGCGCGACCGTCCTCGCGGATTCGGCGGTGTTGGAGGCTGCGCCGGCGGGGTAGATCCCGCCTGGAACCTCTCTGCCGCCGCGGGGTGGCTAGTAATGGCGCCCCAGATTTCCTCCCTACCGAACTTGGAGCGGAATCGTGTCCCGCTCGGTGGCATTCCTCCCTGCTCTACTCATCTTCATGCTCGCGGCCTTCTGCCGTATTCCCGAGGCTGAAGCCAACTTCAGCACAACCGGGAACGTCAACTTTCTCCTTGGTGCGGAGCACGTCGGTTACAGCGGTACGGGGGACCAACTTGGGGCCTCGCTCGACGTCATGTGTGGGATCCGAGGATGTCCTGTGCTTCTGGATGCTTATTCCAGCGGCTCCTGGGGCGAGGGCCAAAACTCATTCGACGATCCCATAACCGAGGCGAGATATGAGACAGGGGGAGGACTGATGGGTACCCGGCGCTTTGGATCCTTCTTCCCTCACGTGGGATTTGGGTGGGGGCGCATCACGAGGAAGGTTCACATCGGACCAGGAGGGGAGAGTGGGGAACGAAGGTTCCAAGAGACCGAACCCCATCGCTGGGTATCATGGGGTGGGTTCTGGCGCTTTCCTTCCGGGATCAACCTGGGTCTCGCGGTTCGGTCGAGCACGGGACATCAACGGTACCCATCACTCGGCGGAACCCATTACGGTCTTACGTTGGGCTGGGGGTGGCCAGGGAAGCCTTAACCCTCACGGCACCGGCGCGTAGACGATGAACTCCCGCCCCGACCACCCATAATCGAACCGCGCCACGCCGGGGGACACGATCCCGATCGCGTCCGTATCGGGCGCCCCTTTCCGGGCCCAGCACGGGGAATAGGCCGTTCCTCGGGGGATCAATTCCAGGAACGGATGCAGTGCTTCCTTCGTCGCGTGCCGCCTCGCCACCTCCGCGACGCGCGCGTTCCCGTGGCTGGAGAGCACCGCCACCACGATCTCGTCGTTCCCCGAATGCCCGTACAGCGCGACATCCCGAATCAGGTCACCGTCGAAATCCCCGATCAGGGCCCACGGGATCTGCGTCTCCCCGTATTCGTAGTTCCCGGGTCCGGGCCAGTCCTGCACGGTGTACGGGCGAAACGATGCGTCGTGGCGCCGCAGGGCGTCTCTCATCGATGCGTTGAGCGACAGGGAGCCGTCCTTCTGAATCCGAGGGTGTCCGAGTGGCTCCAGAAGTCGCAAGGTGTCCAGGCTGGCTCCATGTCTGGGGATCGACGGCACGCGCACGTAGCGGTCAATCGCGGCGTCGAACGCCCTCCACGGATAGAGACAGAGCGTGTCGGGCGAGTCTTTCCAGATGTTGTACTTGCCTCCACCGGAGAACTGGATGAATTCCTTCCCGGGCTCCCCGGCGAGCGCATAGGTGCCTTTGTCGGCCAAACGCACCCTTCCGGAATTAAGCGCGTAGAGAGCATACGAACCGTCTCGGCCCAGGATCAGGCGTCGACGCGTCCCAGCCTGAACGGGGCCCGATCCAGGCCGGAAGAGCCCATACCACGGGTGCGTTCGCGTGGGCGGCGATTCGGTCCACTCCCACTCCCCGGCGGGCCACGAAGAGGGCGTGGAGCCTTCGTCGATGTGGGGGGCGGAGGAAAGCGCGCGCGTCCGCGCGGGCTCCATGGGATTTGCCGGAACGGGCCGCGCGACTCGCTCCACCGGGGCCTCGACTTCCTTGCGATCGAACCACGTCCCGTCCGACGCCTCGAGGTTGAAGATCCACCCACCCTCGGTGCACGAGTCCGCGGTGACGACGACCTCCCCGACCGCGTCGCCATGTCCCGGGTCTACGGTGCGCACGCGAACCGATGGCGGTGGCTCGACTCCTTCCCGCACCGCTGTTCGAAACGTGATCGGATCGCCGTCTCTGTCCTGCGCCTCGATCCGAAAGGTTGCGGTCGAGCCAGCGCGCACGGGGAACTCGCTGGGCGCCGTGAGCACCGGCGGCGTGTTGGCTCGGCCCCCGTAGGGCAGACCGTCCACGTCATGCCAGCTGTCGTCGAGTACGCGCTCCGGCGTGAGCCCGAAGTCGATGCATCCCGAAAAGAACCTCGTTCCCTGGGCGGGATACTCCGGAGGCGCGGGGAGGATGGCCACCGAGGGAGTTCCACGAACGACCGCAAGCGTCACCGTGCCCAGGCGGTGTTTCCCAGCCGGTAGAGATGTGGGCAGGGCGTACCACGCCGCGCAGCTGAATGAATCGAGGGGCTGGGCCTCGTAGTTGGTACCAACGGGAGGATCCGGCGCGAATGTTCCCCACCGAACCGTCCCGTTGCCGGCGCTCAAGCGCAACCTGAAGCCGGTAAGAGTTGCCTCGGTGGAGCAGGATACCTTCGTGCCGTCCCGGTTGCGATCCGTGATCAGCCAGACCGCGATTCGGGTCGTGCCCTTGCGGCGCACGACGTCCGCCTTCGTGTGGACCCCGTCCCCGTTGGAATCGAGGTACATGTACTGGGCATTCGCGCGCGGGACCAGGAAGCAGAGCATGAGCGCGGCGATGAGGGGGAAGGACCCGGCGAGGCGGCGTCTCGAACGAGCATCCATACGAAGCTCCGGATCGGCTCGATATGGGGGGAGTCCCCCGGGAAGGGGCGTCCCCATTATACTCCCCCCATGCGCGTCCTCGGCATCGAAACCTCGTGCGATGACACCGGCGCGGCCATCGTGGAAGACGGTCGCATCCTCTCGAACATCGTCGCGGCGCAGGACGTCCATCTCGAATACGGCGGCGTGGTGCCCGAGCTGGCGTCCCGCGCGCACATCACGCTCCTCCCGCGCGTCGTCAAGGAGGCGCTGACAACCGCGAACACCACCCTCGATCAGATCGACGGGATCGCGGTGACGCTCGGCCCGGGGCTCCTGGGATCGCTCCTCGTGGGGATCGAATTCGCGAAGGGCCTGGCACTCGCGCGCGGCATTCCGTGGGTGGGTGTGAATCACGTCGAGGCGCACCTCGTCTCGGCCGGGCTCGAATCGCAACTCGACGCGCCCTACGTGGGCATGGTCGCCTCCGGCGGGCACAGCGAGATCTACCACGTGCCCGAGCCGGGCGTCTTCCATCGCGTGGGCTCGACGCGCGACGACGCGGCGGGTGAGGCGTTCGACAAGATCGGAAAGCTCCTCGGACTGCCGTACCCGGCGGGCCCGCATCTGGACAAGCTCGCGCGGGAGGGCAACCCGGAAGCGATCCCGCTCCCGCGGGCGAAGCTCAAGGGAAACACCCTCGACATGAGCATGAGCGGGCTCAAGACCGCGGCGAAGCTCTTCATCGAGAAGGAGCCCCGTCCCATCCCCCAGGCGCGACTCCGCGACATCGCGGCCTCCGTGGAGAAGGCGATCGTGGACGTGCTCGTGGACCGCCTGGGCTTGGCCCTGGCCCGCTACGAGGCGCGCGCGGTCACCGTGGCCGGCGGGTGCGCCTGCAACACCCTCCTCCGCGAGGAGACCGCCCGCCTGGCGGCGGCCCGCGGCATCCCAGCCCTGTTCCCCTCGCCCAAGCTCTGCAGGGACAACGGGGCCATGATCGCCCACGCCGGCTCCTTCGCGCTCCGGCGGGGCGAGCGCACGCCCTTCAGCGCATCCGCCATCGCCAACCTGGATTCCATAGCGCCGCTGCCGGTCTAAGGGGGGCCCGGCCGCCCTCAAACCCCGCCCCGGGGCCGTGCAATTCGCAACACTCCCCCCCGAGTGCCGTTCTCTCCTAATCCCCGCCCGCGGCTCAAGATCGCCAAATCCAAAGCCGATCAATTTGAAGAGCAATACCCAGTTCCGCGCTTCGGGGATTCTTCAATTCCGAGCGCGAACTGCCACACCCGAACGGAAATCGAGGTGTCACGCGTGAGCCAGGACGCACCAATGCCGGAGACGGGGCGAATCCTCGTGATCGAGGACGACC
>JBGPMB010000174.1:0-4925 GCA_041486775.1 Candidatus Eiseniibacteriota bacterium
ATTCTGGACGCGCGGATTCTCGAGCCCGGCGTGCACGAGCTCACGATCGAGGGGCGCGACTCGCGAGGTGAGAGCCTGGCCTCGGGCGTCTATTTCATCCGCGGCGCCTCCGCCGAAGGAGAATTCACGAAAACGATCACGATTCTCAAATGACCGAGGTCGAAGCGTAGTGTCCTGGTCCCCGGGTGTGAACATGGTTCCGCGCGGAGCCCTCACGCGCGAGGATATCGTCGCGGCGGAGGGGATCGAGCGGGCCGAGTGGCGCGACGCCTTCCGCGCGGCCGATCCGGCGACCGCGGCCGCGATGGGCATGCGGGCCGAGCGCATCGGGGACGTGGATCTACTGATGATGACCTCCGTAGATATGCTGATGTTCAACCGCGTGGCGGGCCTCGGCGTCGAGACGCCCGCGACCGAAGAAGTGCTGGATGAGGTGATGAGCCGGTTCGAAAAAGCCCACGTGTCGCGCTACTTCATCGACATTTCGCCCGCCGCGCGGCCCATACTGCTGGCGGACTGGATCGCGGCCCGTGGCCTTCCCCTCTTCAACAACTGGGTCAAGCTCACGCGTGCGGCCGAGCCCATGGCGATCCCGCACACGTCGGCGCGCATCGCGGAGATCGGCCGCGAGCACGCGCGCGATTTCGGACGGGTCATTCAGGTTGTGTTCGGATTGCCGGAGAGAATGGCGGATTGGGCGGGTGCTTTGGTGGGACGCCCCGGCCGCAGGCAGTTCATGGCGTTCCAGCGGGACAAGCCGGTCGGCGCGGCTGCCATCTACGTGGACGGAGCGTGGGCCCAGTTCGGGTACGCGGCGGTTCTGCCGGAAGCGCGGGGCCACGGCATCCAGGCCGCGTTGATCGCGGCACGCGTCCGCGCGGCGCACGAAGCGGGCTGCCGCCGGGCCTCGATGGAGACCGCGGAGGAGACGTTGGAGAAACCCGGCTATTCGCTCCGCAACGCCAGGAAGATGGGGTTCGAGATCGCGTACCTGAGACCGAATTATCTGGGAACGGCAAAGAGCTTACCGGGGTTTGAGTAGACTATGAGGAAGGTGGGCGGGACTATCACATGGACCACCTTCACCCTGCCTCTCATTCTCGTGATCCTGCCTCTCATCCTCCTGGCCGCCCTGCCGTTACCCGCGCGGGCCGACAACGCTCCTCCCGGTCCCGACGGACTCCCCGCGACCGACCCCAAGCACCCCTGGAAGCTTTTCTCGGGCGCCCCCCGCGTCGACACGCTCTCCTTCGCGCTGCCCGAGATCATCCCGGTGGCCCGCCGGCAGTTCGTGTCGGACCAGTGGCAAATTTTTGCCGTGAACGAGGGCCGGGGCCGGATCGTCACCATGTGGAAGCGGATGCACCATCCGCTGCTTCTCCTCTTCATGGGCAAAGTCAGCGCGCGATGTACGGTCACGATGCAGCCGCTCGACCGTAACCGCACACGTATGGTGTTCCAAGCCGACATGGCCTCGCACCGGGATCTGCACGGGAATCCGATGCTCGGAGCCGCCAAGCGCGCGTACGCGAAGGCGGCGCTCAACTATGTGACCGAGGTGCGCGCTTATCTGGACGCGCATCGCAACCTCACGAGCCTCGCGCCATGACCAGCGTCTCGATCGTCGTTCCGGCCCGGAACGAAGAGAATCTCCTCGGCAGCTGCCTCGAGGCGCTCCAGGCGCAGGACTACGCGGGGCCGATCCAGATCATCGTCGTGGATAACGGAAGCACCGACCGCACGGCGGAGCGCGCGGCGAATTTCGGCGTCACCGTCGTGATGGAGCCGCGGCACGGCTACGTCATCGCGCTCGCGCGCGGCTTCTCCGTCGCGACCGGCGATATCGTGGCCACGACGGACGCGGACACCATGCCTCCACGGAACTGGATCTCGACGCTCGTGCGCGAGTACGAGGAGCGGCCCGACGTCGTCGCGGTGGGCGGCGAGATCTACTTCCGCGAGCCGAACTGGAAGGGCTGGCTCTTCACGCGCTGCATCCTCCCGCCCCTGAACCGGTGGGACCGCAGCAACCCCGCGGGCGCGCATCTCTGGGGGGCCAACTTCTCGGTGCGCCGCGAGGCCTTCGAGCGCGCGGGCGGATGGAACATGAAGTTCAATCTCCAGTGCGACACCGAGCTTTCGGAAAGGCTGCGCCGCTTCGGCCGGGTCGTCCTCCTGGACCGCCTCGCCGTCTCCACCTCGTGCCGCCGGTGGAATCAGTCCTTCGTGCGCAGCGTCTTCCTCTACGCCTCGAATTTCGTGTGGCTGCAGATCGCGGGCCGCCCGCTCTGGCGCGGCTTCCCCGAGATCCGCGAGGCACCCGCCTCGAGGGTGATCTCACTCCCGTGGAGTTTCAGCTGGAAGTTGGCGCGGGCCGGCACCGTGGTGGCGCTCCTGGGCTCGCTCGTGCTGCTGGGCGGGTACGACACCCTCACGCCCTGGTCCAACGCCTTCGGGAGGACGTACTGGGAAGGAACCACCAAGGAGCGGGTGGTCGCGTTGACGTTCGACGACGGGCCGAACGGGCCCTTCACCGACGCGGTGCTCGACATCCTGCGCCGCGAGGGAGTGAAGGCCACGTTCTTCCTGATCGGAATGAACGCGCGGTTATACCCCGAGGTCGCGGCCAGGATCGCGCGCGACGGGCACGTCATCGGGAACCACACCGACTCGCACCCGGCGGGCTTCGCGCTCCGGCCGGCGCGGTATCAGCGCGTGGAGATCGATCGCGCCGAGGAGAGCATCCACGCGGTGACGGGCGTCTATCCGCATCTCTTCCGCCCGCCTCAGGGCATTCGATCCCCGTGGATGATGCAGGTTCTCGCGAAGGATTCGCTGGTGACGGTGACCTGGGACGAGGCACCGGGCGACTGGTTGCCTTACTCCGCGGCGCAGCTCGCGGCCTACACCGTGGCCCACGCGCATCCGGGTGCCATCATTCTGCTCCACGACGGGCTGAACCTCTCGCGGCATCCCGACCGGAGCGCCACGGTGGATGCGCTCGCGACCATCATCGATCGGTTGCGCGAGGAGGGGTACAGCTTCGTGACGGTGCCGGAGTTGCTGCGGAACAACCCCACGCTGGCGCGATGGCCGGCCGCGGCGGCGGCTCGCGGAGCGGTGCTGCCCGCGGCGGCGCCGGCCCACCGGGTGGCCTTACAGCTCCCCGGGTAGTTCCCCTACTTCCCCGCGGCCCGCATGCGGGCTTTCAGCTCACCCGCGAAATTGAGAACCACCGCCATATGGGTCGGGTTCTCCTCTCCCTCACCGGCCTGAACCGCGAGCAACCGTCCGTCCGGCAGCACGTCGTAGAGCCCTCCCCCCGCGACGTTCGGAGGCACGTGAAGCGCCGCGAGATCCCACGCGACGGTGGGAGCCGAAGCGCTCAGGGTGGGCTGCGAGGTAATCGTGACCGACATCAGCTTCCGCTGGGCCGAGTAGTAGAGTTGCTTTCCGTCGCGTCCCCACCTGGCCACCTCCCCTCCCTCACCTCCGGAGACCGTGATGGGCGTTCCGCTGAAGGCGCCGTCCCGCCACGCGCACACCAGCACCTCATCCTTGCCCATCTCGTTCGACCCGTACGCGACGAGGCGTCCGTCCGGGGAGAATGACCCGCCCCCGTGATTGCCCTCGCCCTGCGGCAAGAGCCTCGGGGTCGCCAGCTCGCCGTCCTTCGCGGGAATGGGAAGGGCCCATTGGTTCGCCTTGTTGCCGTCGACGCGTGTCGCGAGGAGCGTGGCCCCATCCGGGGACCATGATGTCGGAATCAGGAACGAGGTCCGCGTCGGATTCATCGCGATGCGTCGCGCGGGCGTTGAGCCATCGACGCTAACCAGGTAAATGCCGTCGGACGGGTCCTGGGACACGAGCAGGATCGCGAGCGACCGGCTGTCGGGCGACCACACCTTCCCCAAGCAGTCCGCGGATCGCAATCGAATGCGGGTGGAGGCTTCCTTCCCGCGCTCCGAGACCCAGGCCTCCGTGATGGCATCGGCGTTCGTGATCGACATGGCGGCTTTGGTCCCGTCGGGCGACGTCTCCATGTCGTACTCGAACGCCTGGCGTTCGGGGGACCAATCGGAGACGTTCCCCTGCCGGTCGACGATGGAAAGGTGACGGTCCCGCACCGCGTTCCCGCCGGCCGTGTAGAAGAGTGTGCCGTTCGGCGTGACCCCGAATTGCGCGTTGATCCAGTTCCGGGTCTGACGGAGTCCGTTCATGATCCCGACCGGCTCTCCCTTGACCTCGAGCTTGCCGAGATCGAAGGGCACGGCGAAGAGCGCGTCCTGCCTCGTGAAGAGCAGGGTCCCATCGAAGTACTGGGGGCTTCCCCCTTCGTGAACCAGAATCTTGGCCTTGCCCGACTTGGGATCGAGAACCGCGATCCCTTGCCGGAATACGCCGGACTCGTACCAGGTTCCGCTCAGGATAACGCCACGGTCCTTGGGTAGAGCCATCTCAGGAAAGAAACGACCCTGAATGCCCGCCTTGGCGAAATCGATCGGAGGAGACGGGGCGCCTCCGTTGCCGGGAATTCGCACGTAGCGAACGCCGTTCCCCGCCGAGACCACGATGTCCCCGGATTCGAGCATCACCGCGTTGTTATCCCAGTCGGGCGCGACGTCGCCCACCGGGACCGGCGTGCCCGACTGATCCGCGGCCATTCGAAAACGGCGAAGCTGCAGCGTCTGATCGCCGGGCGGAGCCCAGTACTCGATCGTGCGGCCGTTCGGGCTCATCAGAACCTCGACCGTGCCGTCCGTGCCGCGCACGAGCGTGAAGTCGGGCTGGTCCAGGTGGCGGATGTAGAGACGGGGCTTGGCCCCCGCTTCCTTCTTCGCGCCGATCGGCACTCCGATGATCACGATCGTGCTCCCGTCGGGAGAGGACCCGCCCCCCTGCGGGCTCACGTTGGGCGGAAGGGC
>JBGPMB010000175.1:0-4918 GCA_041486775.1 Candidatus Eiseniibacteriota bacterium
AGCGCGCGCCCCACGGCGGGGTCCCGCATCCCGGCGAGCCACCCCGTCTGTTCCGGCGGGAGCGAGTCGATGTGCCGGCGCAAGACCTCCACGAAGAGCATCTCGCTCATCCGCTCGAGCACGGCTTCGCCGCCGGGCCGCTTCGAGTTCGACTCGGTCACGACCGCCCGCATGAAGGTCGTGACCCAGGAGTCAGTCCCCAGCGTGCTCCCTGGAATCCGAAGCACGCGGGGGAGCGCCGCGAGAAGCGGATTGAACGGCCGGGCGTCGAGACCCAGGAAGCCGCAGACGACCGTCGCGTGATCGCCGCCGCCGCCGCCGAAGCTCGCCGTCGTTCCTTCCGCCTCGCACATGCTCAGCGCATAGGGCAGTTGGGGCGGGCGCGGCGAAAAGTAGAGGTTCATGTCGACGCTCGGCGCGCGCATTCCCGGCGCGCTCGACATGACGTGCGGATCGCCCTGTGGGAAAAGGATGACGTCGCCCGCTTCCAGGCGAATGGGCGATTCACCCGCGATCGCGCCCCAGCAGGAGCCCTTCACGATCCCGTGGAACTCGATCATGTGTTCCGCTCCAGGCATGATGGCCCGGATGATCTCACGCGCGTGAGGGGTCTCCGCCACCCACGGCGGTGCCCCCTCGATGTAGTAGAAGACTGCGCCACGGAGGTGCACGGCGCGCAGCAGGTCGGAAAGGGTGTCTCCGCTCATCATCCCCCCTGGAGTCGGCGGACGTTCGGCAAGGACTCGCGGACACCCGGCAATGCCGACGATGCCTTTCGGACGCTCGATCAAGTGTTCCCCACGCGCGGCCAGACGTCAACTCCGCAACATCGGCATCTTACTTATATGAACGCGCCCCCCCGGCGGGCGGCGACCTAGGAGCATGAACCAGAACATCCACCCGGCCTGAAAGGGGCCTACCACCCCCATCGTCATCAGAACCGCTTACCCATCAAATGAGGACACCGTCTTGATTCCAAAGCGCCTATACCCATGGTTCTCCGCCGTCCTCCTGTCGCTGGTGTTCGTGGCGGCGACTTCCTGCAAATCCGGGACGACCGGTCCGACCGGTCCCGGCACGGGTCGGGAGTTGGACTCCGGCGTGATCGCGCCCGGCGCCACCTACCAGCATCGACTCGTCGCGGCCGGCACGTACCCCTACCACTGCATCTTTCACGGACCTATGCGGGGGAGCGTCCAGGTCAGCGCGGGTGCGGCCGACTCCACTGCGCACGTGAGCATCACCAGCAGCACCGCGGCTTTCCCGGCAGCCTCGGTGAAACCAGGCGGCACGGTCGTCTGGACCAACAACACGGGCATGGACCACACCGTAACGAGCGACTGAAGTCCCACATAACCCCATCCCAGGAGGACTACATCCATGAAGGCGATCACAGCAGTGCTGGCGGTCAGTGTTTTGCTCGCTCCGGTCTCGAGTGCCCACGGTCAGGGAGCCAGGCATTCATTTTCGTTCCACGCGGAAAGCATCGGCGGCGCGGTCTTCATGACCGGCGGGGGCACCTACGACCCGCAATCGGGATTTCTCCAGGGCGGAGGAGGGTTTCGCTGCACGAGAGACATCACCTCGGGCCCACTCGCGGGGCTCAAGGCGGGCGAAGGGACCCACTGGGAAGCTTCCGAGATCCTTCCCTCGAGCGGATTCAAGTGCGGCGGGGTGGCGGGCGAGCCCCTGAAGACCGCGGTCACCGATGACGACACGATCGTCATGCAGGTCCGCTTCTACCGTCAGGGAGATGGAGCCAACGCCTCCTTCACGGCGAAGGTGTTCGTCTCCGCGGTGGACGAGAACCCGGATCAGCCGGGCATCCAGAACGTCTGGATCCAGGGCGTGGGCTGCGCGGAGGCGAGGTCCGATGTCCGCTAACCACACACGTGCATCGAGAGGGAGGGATCCCATGCGCATCCGTGCCGCTTCCGTTTCACTCGTGATCGCCGGGGTCGCGCTCTGCGCGTTCGCAGCTCCACGCCTCGCTTCGGCCGAATGGCCGCAGTTCGGCCGCCCCATCAGCACCGCGATCAACGGCCAGCAGCACGCCGCAATCGCGTCGGACGGCGCGGATGGGGCGATCATCACCTGGCAGGATCTCCGCAATTCCAAGATCAATGTCTTTGCCCAACATGTGCGGGCCACCGGCGAAGTGGATGCCGGGTGGCTCGCCAACGGGCAGGCGCTGTTGACCGACTCGCTCGCGATGGCGACCACGGACGGCGGACAGACCTCCCCCGTGATCGTTCCCGACGGCGCGGGGGGAGCCATCGTCGCCTGGCAGGACCTCCGCAGCGCCGTGACCGAAACCGACATCTTCGCCCAGCACGTGCTGGCCTCGGGTGTGGTGGATCCCAGCTGGAAGGCGAATGGGACGGCGCTCTGCGCGATCGAGGGCATTCAGAACAGCCTGACCATGGTCTCGGACGGCGCGGGCGGGGCGATCGTGACCTGGCGCGATGGCCGGCCCGGAGCCAGCGCGACCGACATCTACGCGCAGCACGTCTTGGCGTCGGGATCGGTCGATGCCCGCTGGCCCGAGAACGGCATTGCCGTGTGCACCGCGACCGGGTCCCAGGAGTTTCCCACCATCGTGGGTGACGGCACGGGCGGCGCGATCATCACGTGGCACGACACCAGGCGCGACCCGAACAACTTCGACATTTTCGCGCAGCACGTTCTGGAATTGGGAATCGTGGATCGGGCGTGGCCCGGTAACGGCCTCGCCGTATCCCTCGCCGACGGCAGTCAGGGTTTCCCGACGATCGCTTCGGATGGCGCGCACGGGGCCATCATCGCCTGGACCGATGGTCGCCTCGCCGCCACGGAGCACATCTTCGCGCAGCACGTGCTGGCAGCGGGCGCCGTGGATCCCGCGTGGCCCACCGACGGCAGGGCCATATCCAATGCAGGGGATCTAGAAACGCGTCCCCTCGCCGTGCCGGACGGCGCGGGAGGAGCCATCGTGACGTGGCAAGCGTTCAGGACCGACCTGAACCAGCTGAGCATGTTCGCACAGCACGTCACCGCCGCGGGCGTCGTGGATCCAGCCTGGCCGCCTGCGGGGAAGGCGCTGAGCATCAGCGATCTGAAGCAAACCAACGGGGAGATCGCCCCCGATGGCGCGGGTGGAGCGATCGTCGCGTGGCAGGAGAACGCCGACATCTTCGCCCAGCATGTCCTGGCCTCGGGAGCCTTGGATCCCACGTATCCCGCCATCGGCCGCCCGGTAGTCAATCTGTCCAGCGGGCAAGGGGACCCCGCGGTGGTCGCTACCGGCGGGGGCGGAGCGATCGTGGCCTGGTCGGACACACGAGGCGGACTCGGCCTCGACATCTATGCCATGCAGGTGCTGGCCGTGGACACGGTGACGGGCGTGGAGGGACCGCCCTCGCTGAGCGGGATCACGTTCGAGCGCCCGAGACCGAACCCGGCGCGCGGGCCGTTCACGCTGAGCTTCGCGCTACCGCGCGAGACACGGGTGAGGGTGAACGTCTACGACGCCGCCGGCCGCCGCGTGCGCGAGTTGGCCTCCGGAGCGCTGCCCGCGGGACAGCATGCGCTCGCGTGGGATCTGCGCGACCAGGGTGGGCAGGCCGTCGGAGCCGGAATCTATTTCGCGAGGCTCGAGGCGGAAGGGTCCTCGTTCACGAAAAAGCTGGTGATGGTCCGATAGCGGGCGCGTGGGGGGGCGAACGCGAAATGGTCCGCTGTCCCTTCCAATAATTCCATCCGCATGCGAAAAGACGGTCGGCGGCCAGGTCAACGGCACGGTGTCGGTCGGTCAAGATCGCTCCGGTGTCCTTGGCAACACAATGCCGGCCCGACGATTTGGCTGCATTCAAGTCAGTAGCTTCCCGGCGGTGGGGCCTATGACCCGCAATCGGGATTCCTCCAGGGCGGGGGAGGGTTTCGCTGCACGAGCGACATCACGCAGGGGCCGCTCGCGGGGTTGCGGGCCGGCGACGGGGTTCGCTGGGAGGCCGCGGAGATCCTGCCCTCGAGCGGGTTCAAGTGCGGCGGGGTCGCGGGAGAGCCACTGAAGACCGCCGTAACCGACGACGACACCATCGTCATGCAAGCCCGCTTCTACCGTCAGGGAGATGGAGCCAACGCATCGTTCACGGCGAAGGTGTTCGTCTCCGCGGTGGACGAGAACCCCGACCAGCCTGGAGCCCAGAACGTCTGGATCCAGGGCGTGGGCTGCGCGGAGGGAGGACGAATGTCCACTAGCCATGTGGGTGTACCGACAGGGGAGGACTCCATGCGTACCGGATCGCATTTCGCTTCCGTTTCACTCGTGATCGCCGGGGTCGCGCTCTGCGCGTTCGCAGCTCCACGCCTCGCTTCGGCCGAATGGCCGCAGTTCGGCCGCGCGTGACTTACGAGGGGAGACCGGAGGCGAATGGCCCGCGGCGGCATCTTTCGCCGCGAGAGCTGGATCGCTTCAACGAGTGCGTCCTGCCGTATCTGGACGCCGCTCACAACTTGGCGCGCTACCTGCTTCGCGACGCGCACGACGCGGAAGACGCGGTGCAGGACGCTTTCTTGCGCGCTATCCGGCACTTTGAAGGCTTCCGCGGGGTGGACGGGCGCGCCTGGCTCTTGAGCATCGTCCGGAATACCTGTTTCACGCGGCTTCGCGGCCGGCCACCCAGCGGCCAGAACGTGGAATTCGACGAAGAGATACACACTGTGGAGGAACGAGTCTCGGGGCCCGATGTCGAGCTGGAGCGCAGGGCCGCTGCGGAGTCGGTGCGCGATGGGCTCGACCGGCTGGCGGTCGAGTTCCGCGAGGTACTGGTGCTGCGTGAGCTGGAGGGCCTGTCGTATAAGGAAATCGCCCAGGTCTCCGGCGTGCCGATCGGCACGGTGATGTCGCGCCTCGCTCGCGGACGCAAGCAGCTCTTAC
>JBGPMB010000176.1:0-4876 GCA_041486775.1 Candidatus Eiseniibacteriota bacterium
ACCTCGGGAAAGCCGGCCGACGGGCCGTAGTGCGTGAATCCCTCGTCCAGGGCCCGCACCGCGGCGGCGCGGATGGGCGCGGGCGTGTCGAAGTCGGGCTCTCCGATCTCGAGGTGAACGATGGAGCGTCCCTTGGCCTCCAGCGCCCTGGCTTTCGCCAGCACCTCGAAGGCCGTCTCCGTGCCCAGCTGATTCATCCGGTCCGCGTATCGCATCGGCCTCTCCGTTCTATTCGCTGTTCGCTCTAATCGCTGTTCCGCCTGACCCACACCGATCCGCTCCAGGGCTTCGGGCCGGCCGCGTCTTCCCCGCGCTCGAGCGCGTAACCCAGATGCCAGCATCCCGCGCCGAATCCGCCGCGGGCCGTAACCCACAGACCGGGCTTCGAGCGAGCGCGCAGCGTCACGTCCCCCGAAGGCGAGAGCGCGACGCCCCATGCGGGAGCACCCCTCCGGATGCGCGTCGATTCGACCAGGAGCGAATGATCCCCGATCGCCCCGGCGCGCAGATCGATCCGCGTTCCGACCGTGGTGCTCGAGGCGCTCGCCCCGGCCGCCGAGGAGCCGCGCCTCAGCGCGTGCACGCCCAGGCTCCGTCCGGAGTCGCGCGCCACCGTCGCTTCGATGAGCCCATAGGCTTGCCGCGACGAAGCGCGCGTCTCCCGTCCCCCGAGCCCGGCCGCGCCGAGGCGAACCTTGATGGGAGCGGCCCCGACCGCCGACCCGGCTGCCTCCAGCTCGAGGACGCCGTCGTCCGCCTCGACATCTCCCGACCAGGAGCGCCACGTGAGCCGGGCGCGCGATTCGGATCCGAGCGTCTCGGCGTTCAGCTCCGCCGCCACGCTCCTCTCTTCCCAGGAAAGGTACCGCCATCGGCCCGAGAAGAGAACCGCCGCGCCTCGCGCCTTGAGCTCCGCGAGCAGGGCGCGCCCTTCCGTCCCACCCAGCGCCTCCAGCGCCATGCTCCGGCCCCGGTTCCCGCGAGCGACCGTGATCGATCCGAACCGCCCCGCGGGACGCGGCGTCTTCGTCACCCCCGCAGCAGCGATCGCGCCGAGAGCCGCCGAGACACGCGTCCTGCCGCGCGTGATTCCCAGCCCGACACCCCCGAGCGCTTCGCCCGAGCCTTCCCCGCGAGCGCCGCCGAAGCACCAGAAGGTGGTGCCCCCGCGAAGGCTCACGGCAGCTCCATCGATCGCGCCCGCCGAAGCTCCGAGGGAAGGCGCCGCCGAGATCGCGCCCCCTCTCGGGGCGGGAACGCGGCGTCCGGTTCTGGCGAGTCTCATCGCCTCGGCGAGAAGCGGTGGAAGGCGGGCCAGGCTCACCCGACCACCCGCAAGCGATACGCGGTCCCGGCCCGCGGCGAACCTCGCGCCGGGCCGGACGCGTGCGCCGTCGAGGAGGAACCCCGCCTCGCCCCTGAGTCCGCCGCGTCTCCCCTGGAAGGCGACCCGGCGCATCCGGAACCGACCGCGCGCCACGGCGCCGCGCACGAGGACCCCCGTATGGATCCCGCCACGCTCTTCCTCGAGCGGCTCCAGGGTCTCGAAATCTTCTTCGGGCACCGGCAGCCACCGCACGGCGTCTCCGCGCGGGTCCGTGGCCGTGTCCGCGGCTGCGGCGGTCGAATCTTCGGCTGCGCCGGTCGAGTCCGGGACCGCGGCCCAGGCCCGAGGCGCGGCGCTGAGAAAACAAGCGAGCGCGAGCGCCGCGAGCCGCCCGGAGATCCCGAGCAACGTGCGACGGCGCATGATAGCAGAGGGATCGATTTCCCTGGAAGCAAAGGCTCTTTTCCGGTATAATGTCCTCCGCTGCTTCACGAAAGAACACCCTGAGACGAGGCGGTTGTCGCAATCATCCAGCATGCGAGGTCTCCCCGAGCCGACATGCCTTGCCCCGTGCCGGTCCCCCATGCGACGTAGTGCCACGGCGCTGCTCTCGTTCGTCCTGGCCTTCGCGGTCCAACTCGGCGGCGCCGCGGCGTCCACGTCCGTCTCCACGAGCCCGGCGGAGCCGCTCCCCGTGGGAGTAGTCCGGACCCAGGCCCCCGTGGGCGATCCGACGACGGGAGCGCCATCGCGCGCCGGAAGATTCCTCCGAAGCGCGACGGTCGGGGACACGATCTGGCAGTTCATGGACAGCCTGGAGACCCACACGAGCCCGAGTAACGAAGGGGGTTGGACCCACTACGACGCGTCGGGCAAGATCACCGCGTGGCACATCGACATGTTTCTCGGGTGCCAGGGCCATGCGTGGTGGTGCGGAAGAATCGACTCGACCTGGATCTACGACTCCAACCGGGCGGGGTACGAAAACGACTGGATTCAATACCTCAACAACTCGTTTCCCACTACGTCCATCACGCCCGGAACGCACGTGACCCTGAGCTTCCGGCACTATTTCAACGCGGAGCCCAACTACGATTACGGGATCGTCGAGGTGAACGACCCCGTAAATGGCTGGCAGCAGATCACTCAGTTCACCGGAAGGGTCCCCGCTAGCGGCCCCTGCGACACCTTCACCGTCAGCATCCCGGATTCCATCGTGGCCAAGTACCACGCCGGGGACCCGCAAGACTCCATCTTCACGCCGCTTCCGGTGCCCTTCCGCTTCACCTTCACGAGCGACGTGGCCTATTCCTCCGAGGACGGGCTCTACCAAGGCGACGGATGGGTGATCGACAACGTCACCGTCAAGGCCGGCACGAGCGTGGTCTTCTTCGACGACATGGAGAGCGGCATGGGCACCTGGCAGCGAACGATCGAACCCGCGGTGGGTGACTACTTCCGTCTGCAGCGGAACGTCCTCACTGAGGACGTCTGCAAATCCAATCCGTCCAACGTCTGGACCGACTGGAACCAGATCTTCCAGTCGCTGGTGCCGAGGATCGACGATTATGCCGTCACCCCGCCCGTCGCGGTCAACAGATCGGGCTCGGTCTTCCTCAACTTCGACGTCTACCGGAACCTGCCGATCAACTCGTGTTTCTACTATCACACGAATTTCCGCACCAAGAACGTGGGGGACGCCAACTGGGGGCTCTGGACCGATCCCACCGCCTTCGTGTACTACGGCGGAACCAAGGACTGGGCCCGCCAGCTGATCGCGCTCCCCGGTGCCGCGGGGAAGGACTCGGTCCAGGTGGAGCTGGGGATCAAGGACTACTCCAACATCTTCTGCGACGGTGTTTCCTCGCCGGCCAACACGTACGCCCTCTTCGACAACATCGCCATCGGGATCACCGGGCAGACGGGTCCGAGCTTCGTTGTGCCCGACAACACCGGGGGTTCGAACAATCTTCCTCTGCCGGGCGTCGACCTCTTCAACGACACGTTCCAGACCACTCCGTTCTTCAACGACGACAACTTCAATTCGCCTCTCGGCGACAGCGCGGTCGTCCAGGTCAGCGCCTCCCGCGGGTACAAGCAGGGATCGATGTTCTACCGGTTCAACGGAGGAGCGTTCAGCTCCACGGCGCTCCAGCGGTGCGCGCCGTCGCTCCCGACGTTCTTCTTCGCGGACGTTCCCCCGGGGAGCTATCCGGCGAACACGACGATGCAATACTACTTCTCGGTCACCGACAGCGCGAACGCCTCGGCCACGTTTCCCGTCGACGCCATCACGAACCAGAACTACCTGTCGGCCTCGATCCTGCCCGTGAAGACCCCGACCAACATTCCTCTGGGCTGCATCGATAGCCTCGCGTCGATCCTCTTCGTGAACCACAACGCGGGACGCGAGCCGCAGCCCTACATCGCGCAGACCCTGACGTCCCTGGGATACAAGTTCGACACCTGGGACGTGAACGGACCCACGAGCGGCGTCGGGAACTGCATCGGAGGCTCCAATCTGTCGGACAACCTGTACCACTGGCCGGCGACCGATGTCGGGAAGCTTCTCCAGTACTCCACGATCATCTGGAACTCGGGCGACCTCCAGGCCTTCACCATCACGCCGGAAGATCAGACCGTGATCCAATCGTGGGTGCAGCAGCCCGGCAAGAACCGCAACTTCTGGATCGGAGGAGACGACGTGGGCGCCGAGCTGATGGCGAACGGCGGGGCCTTGAACCACGGAAACTTCATCGGATTCACCTGCGGCGTGCTGTGGCTGCGCAACATCTGGGAGAACGCGCCCCAGGATACGGTGGAGCCGCTGGTCAAGGGCGTCAACGGCGGGCCCGCGGCGGGCCGGTTCATGCACCTGAACGGCGGCTGCCCGATCCTGAACGACTTCGATCTTCTGACCCTTTCCTCCACCGCCAACACCGGAAGGGCCGGACTGCTCCTCACCTATCCCAACACCTTCGCGGCCGCGACGCGCTACGCCACGGACTACAACACGTTCAGCCCGAACGACAGCGCCCGGGTGGTGTTCGACGGGTTCGGCTTCAACTCCATCGAAGAAGGCGGGGAGCGGCTGCTGATGACGAAGGTGGTCGTGAAGGACTATTTCAAGGAAGCGAACTGCTACGTGGCCACGGGAGTCGACGAGGGCGGAGGGACCAACGCGCCGCCGGTCGGCAACGCGCTCCGGCAGAACATGCCCAACCCGTTCAATCCTGAAACCGCCATCCGGTACTCGGTCGCCAACACGGGGCCGGTCGCGATCCGCATCTACAACGTGAACGGAGCGCTGGTTCGAACACTCGTGAATCGGGTCCAGACGTCGGGCGAGCACCTCGAGCGGTGGAACGGGACGGACGACCACGGGCGACAGCTTCCGAGCGGGGCCTACTTCTATAGGTTTGAAACAGCCCGATACCTGAGCACCAAGAAGCTCATCCTGCTCCGGTAACGCGGGCCGCCGTTTTTCTTTGCGGCCGATGCCCACCCGGACCGCGGTGAGCGTTCCTCCGAAAGCGTAGTCGAGCCGCC
>JBGPMB010000177.1:0-4859 GCA_041486775.1 Candidatus Eiseniibacteriota bacterium
GCTATCGTGGCGACCGCTTCGCGCGCGTTGCGCCGGCGAACGTGAGACGGCTGGAAGAGCTTCGAGGCTCCTCACTCGAGGTGATCTTGCAATCGGAGGCGCGCCGAATCGAGAAGGAGCGCGTCCTCCTCAAGCTTTTCTCGGGCGAGCGATGGATCCCCAACGACCACGTGTTCATCCTGATCGGCGGCGACCTTCCGACGAGCTTCCTCGAGAAGATCGGGGTCGCGACCACGACTTACTACGGCGAGCCCCCGCGCGCACCCCAAGCCGCGTCGGCCTCGAGTCGGACGTGAGCTCCCCCGCCCGCGCCGTGTCGCCCGCGCCTGCCCGCTTCGCTCCGAGCCGTACTACGGCCCGGAGCCCGAGACCCCGGGCCCGGCTCCGGTTTCTGATCTACTGCGTCTCCTTCGTCGCGTGGCTCGGCCTCTTCTACTACGGCTTCCCCTATTACCGCCTGGACCTAGCCGGACGCCTGCACGCTCCGGCCCACGCGGCGCTCCGGCCCAGCGGCGCCATGGGGCTCTTGTATGGGTACATCGGGACCGCCCTCCTCCTGCTCCTCTTGCTCTATTCCGTGCGGAAGCGCGTTCCCTTCCTGCGAGGTCTGGGTTCACTGGGCCGGTGGCTCAACGCCCACATCTTCTGCGGCATCGCGGGCCCCGCGATGATCACCCTGCATTCCGGCTTTCGCGTCACCGGCGTGATCGCGATCGGCTACTGGTCGATGATGTGCGTGATGCTGAGCGGCTTCGTGGGCTATTACCTGCTGCGCCAGGTCGGCGGCGCGCTCTCGGCCACCGAAGCGGACGACCAGGCGCTCACCGCCGAGCTCGAGGAGCTGGACCGGGAGCTGACGGAGCGATACGGCTTCCAGGCCTCCGATCTTCAAGACTTGCGGCGCCGCGCCGGCGTCGATCGGGCGGAGCGCATGGGTCTTCTTCCGAGCCTCTTCCATCTCATGGGCCAGGATCTGGTGCGGATGGCCGAGGCGCTTGGGTTCGGAGGCTCATCCGGCGCGATGCGGTATCTGGGACGCTCGGAAGCGCGCCGTGTCCGTGCGCTCACCCGCCAGCGCCTGCTTCTCGAGCGCCGGCACGCGTTCCTTCGCCAGACCAGCGCGATGTTCCACTACTGGCATGCCATCCACAAGCCGTTCACGATCGTGTTGTTTCTCATGATGGGCGTCCACATTGGAATTGCGATATGGCTCGGATATGCCCTTCCCCAAGGATAGGCGTGACCGCACCCTCTTCATGCTCCTGGTGGGGGTCGCGCTCATGACCGCGCCCCGGACCGCCCGCGCCCAGTTCTCGCCGGGCCCGCTCTCGCGCTCGCACGCGGCGATCGACAAGGCGACGGCGTGTATGGATTGCCACGAGCCGAAGCGGGCCACCACGGCCGTTCGCTGCCTCACCTGTCACCGCGAGCTCGCCACCCGGATCCGGGCGGGACGCGGGTACCATGGACGGGACAAGAATCGCTCGACGCAGTGCGCCTCCTGCCACGCCGAGCACGGAGGCCGCGACGCGGTGCTCGTTTCGTGGCCGGGAGGCCATGACTCGTTCGATCATTCGCTCGCCGGCTACACGCTCGAAGGAAAGCACGCCTCCCTCGGCTGCCGCACCTGCCACCTGCCGGCGCTGGTGCGCGCGGCCGACGTGCGCGCGGCCACGAGCCTGCGGACGGCGACGACTTATCTCGGCCTTCCGACCCGATGCGCCGAGTGCCACGGCGACACGCACCGGGGACAGTTCGCTGCCCGCGTCGCCCAGGCGGATTGCGCTGCCTGTCACAACCCCCTCGCCTGGAAGCCCGTCTCGGTGGATCACGACGGGGCCGCCTTCCCGCTGACCGGCCGGCACGCGCAGGTTCGATGCGAGGGCTGCCACCCTACCGTCACGGCGGATGGAAAGGTGGCGCCGGCGGGGACCCTGGATGCGTTTGTCCGATACCGCCCGGTTCCCCACGAGGCCTGCGTGGATTGCCACACGGACCCGCATAAGAACAAGTACGGCCCCGACTGCACGCGGTGCCACACCACGGCCGGCTGGACCGAGATCTCGACCGGAGCCTTCGACCACGACCGCACGCGCTACCCGCTGCGGGGCCTTCACCGCGGCGTGGCGTGCGCCGGCTGCCACGTCGGCGGCGCGTTCAAGAAGCCCCTGACCTTTGCGCGATGCGCCGATTGCCACAGCGACCGGCACGGGGGCCAGCTCGCGAAGAGCGTGAGCGGTGGAGCGTGCGAGGCGTGCCACTCCGTGGAGGGGTTCGCCCCGGCCCGCTACGGGGTCGAGGAGCACAAGCGCACCCGCTTCGAGCTCCGCGGCGCGCATCTCGCCGTCGCATGCGTCTCCTGTCACAAGCCCACGGCCAAGGACGCCCAGCGCGGGAGCGTGCAATTCAGGCTCAAGGCGACCCTGTGCGCGGACTGCCACCAGGACGAGCACTTAGGCCAGTTCGCGGCGGCCCGCGGCGGCGCGGCCTGTTCCCGCTGCCATGGCGAGCGCGCCTGGCGCGAGATTTCCTTCGATCACCAGAAGTCGCGCTTTCCGCTCGATGGGGCCCATGCGCGCGCGACCTGCAAGGCCTGTCACAAGGTCGAGGCCGTCGGGGGCCGGCGCACGGTGCGCTATCGTCCCCTCGACACGGCCTGCCGCTCCTGCCACGCCACGCTCCCGGCGGGCGATCCGAGGTCGTCATGATGAAACGCGAATTCAGGTCGGCGTCCCACGCCCTGCTCACTGTACTCGCCGCACTCGCCGTTCTCGCGGCCGGCGCTCCGGCGGTGGTCAATCCCCACGGCGGGCTGAAGACCGAGTGCGAAGCGTGTCACACGGCGGCTTCCTGGAAGACGATGCGAAAGCCGCTCCTCTTCCGGCACGCGAGCACCGGATTCGATCTCGTCGGGCGCCACGCCGCCGCGGAGTGCGTGGGCTGCCACAAGTCGCTCGAGTTCGCGCGCGTCGCGACGAGCTGCAACGATTGCCATCACGACGTCCACGAGGGACGCGCGGGGACCCGTTGCCAGGACTGCCATGTGCCCCAGAATTGGACCAACCGTTCCCAGGCGCTGACCCAGCACGCCCGCACCGGCTTCCCGCTGCGCGGCATGCACGCCCTGGTCGAGTGCGCCCGATGCCACGTCGGATCCGACGAGGAAAACCGCACGCCCCTCTCGCGCGCGTGCTACCCGTGCCATGTCTCGAGCTACGCCGCCGCGCAGAGTCCAAATCACGTGACGGCGGGCATCTCCACGCTCTGCGAGTCCTGTCACGATCCGGGCCAGTCCCGATGGGGCGGAGCGGGGTTCGACCACGCGCGCACCGGGTTCCCGCTCACCGGAGCCCATATCACGGTGGCCTGCGCCAGCTGCCATGTGGGCGGGCGGTACAGCGGAACTCCGCGCGATTGCTACTCGTGCCACCAGGCCGACTACGCGGCGACGTCGAATCCGAACCACACGGCCGCCGGCTACCCCACGACCTGCACGAACTGCCACAACACGGCTGCCTGGCAGCCCGCGAGCTTCGACCACGACGGGCTCTATTTCCGCATCTACTCCGGACGTCATCAGGGCGCTTGGACCACGTGCGTGGATTGCCACTCCAACACGGCGAGCTACGCGGATTTCACGTGCATCCAGTGCCACACGCACAGCAACCAGGCTACGGTCGACGCCCAGCACGCGGGACGCACCGGGTACGTCTATGCCAGCTCCGCCTGCTACAGCTGCCACCGCCGTGTGTAACCGGACGCGAGGTCGAGAGCCGTTCGCGCTCGCCCTGGCCGCGGCGCTCTTCCTCGTCGCGACCTGCGGGGCCGGCGTTGCCTCCGCGGCGACCGCCCGCGTGCAGTACGTCTCGGCGGCCAGCGTCTACCTCGACGCGGGCCAGGCGTCCGGGCTCATCGAGGGCGCCGGCGTGACCGTGACCCGCGACGGAAAAGAGATCGCGCGGCTCACCGTGATGTTCGTGGCCGATCATTCCGCGGCCTGCCGGATCGATTCCTCCACCCAGCCCGTGCGCGCTGGAGACGTGGCCGCGTTCTCGGCGGCCGCGGTGCCGGACAGCTCGGCCGCTCGCGGCGGAGGCGCCCCTTCGGACTCCTCGGGAGCTACCGCCGCCGTCCGCACCTCGGGCGGCCGCGGGGGAAGCGACGCGGGAGCACCCGGCGGCCTCTGGCCGGGCTCCTCCGGGCACATGCACGGCCGCATCACGAGCCTCTACACCAAGACGTCGGATCCGAACGGCACGTACGAGAATCCCTCCTTGTTCGGCGACTTTCGCTGGACCGGAAGAGGGGTCGAGCAAACGACGCTTCGCGTGCGCGCGACGCGGCCTCGGATCCGGGCCATCACCGATCTACCCGGGACCCGGATCGAGGAGTCGAAGGTGCGGATCTACGAGATCGCGGGAGGCTATCGTAGCCCGGCTGGCCGGCTCGAGATCGAGGGGGGGCGCGTCCTCCCGCGGAGGCTGGAGGGCATGGGCTACCTGGACGGCGCCGCCGTTCACTGGCACCCCAGTCGGGCGGTGGTGCTGGGAGCGGTGGGCGGGCGTAGCGCGAACCTTTCGACCGCCGGCTTCCACTCCGGAGGGCTGGACCTCGGAGGCTACCTCGAGGTGGGGAGCCGGGCGACCGCGTTCAACCCGCGGCGCTGGCGCGCGATGGTTGGGGCCTTATTCTCCGGGGACTCCGCGCTCACGCGCCGGCAATACGTCACGGAGCGGGCCGATTGGGCTTCCGGGGCGGACGCGAGCTTCTTCCAGAGCGTGGAGATGGATCTCAATCCGAGCTGGAAGCGAACGTACGGGGAGCCCACGCTCGGCTGGACGGCCTGGTCCGTGGGAAGC
>JBGPMB010000178.1:0-4817 GCA_041486775.1 Candidatus Eiseniibacteriota bacterium
CGCCGTCCCGGGCTCATCCATGTCGAGCCGCGCGTCCTCCGTTTCCCAGGTGCGTCCTCCGTCCGGGGAGCGTCCGACGAAGATGTCGTCCCGGCCGTTGCGTCCGTCTTGCCATACCGCCAACGCCTCTCCATCCGGGCCCAGCACCGCAGCGGGAGAGTTTGCTGACGTCTGAGAATCCGCGGGGAGATGATCGACACGGGCCGGCGAGCTCCACGTCACGCCGCCGTCGCCGGAGGCGACCGCGTAGATGCGCTCCTTTCCCGTGCGGGCGTCCTGCCAGACGAGCAACAGGCGCTCTCCGGAGCGGACAAGGCGCTGCCCGAAAACGGACACACTCGACCCGCTCAGCGGCGCCGGATCCGCCCAGGTCTGTCCGCCGTCCGCGGATCGGCTCAGATAGAGCCTGCTCCGCCCGTTCCGCAGTCCCACCCACACGACCCAAAAGTGATCTTGGCCGTCACTGATCATCTCGGGCCGAAAATAGATGTCGGCCTTCGTCTGCTGGAGGAATCGGCTCAACAGCTGTTGAGACTCCCACGTGCCGCCGCCGTCCGGAGAGCGACGGGCATAGATGTCCCACGTCCGCTCGGCCCGTTCGTCCGCCCACACCACCACGAGGGTTCGCCCTCGTCCCCATCCGAGCTTCGGCGTAAAGCCTGTTCCCGAAGTATCGACTGGTGTGGAGGACTGGGTCCACGTCCTTCCGCCGTCGTCGGAGCGGGCCAGACGGACCTGCTTGGTCCTGGGGAAGTGTCGCCTCCACTGGTAGGCCAGGGCCACCTGGTTGGACGACCCGAATGCCACGTCGGGGTCCATGGCCGTGACGCCTGGCTCGCTCGAAACGGTCTCCAGGATCTTTTGCCACGCGTGCTGGGGCGATGCGAGCGCGAGGAAGACTTCCCCCCCCGACTGGAAATCCCTCCAGCGCCGCCAGAGACGGAACACCTCGCCATTGGGACCGGAAAGCAGTTGCGGTGCCATCTCGTCGGTGGGGGTGACCGGTGGCGACAGGACGCCCCCTGATTGACCAGGAGCTTGCGCCGCGAGGCGACCGATGAGGAGAAAGACCGTCACTACTGCCGTGAGCGCCAGACAGCTTGCCCAGAGACGCCAGCCTCGTTGCATTCGTGCCTCCGCGATGATGTGACTACGACCTTTGCAAGGTGACGCGTCACCACAACGCCAATACGCCTTCTCCCTGGAAAGAGATCCCGGACCTTGCCGGCCACGCGGAGTATATCACGAGGTTCGTCAGGCCCCTCTCTCGCGTCTCTCGTGGTCTCTCGCGCGGCAGGCTTGTGGCCGTGCAGCCCTCTGAGGTAGACTGGCATCGTCGATCGTGACGTATTTCACGGCCGAATCCCGCAGCCCGCTCGGAGCGGCGGCTCGGCGGCAGCCAAGGAAGCGTTCGTCCAGCGGGGGGCGGAAGGAATGAAGTGGCGATCGTGGGCGTGTGGATTCCTGATCCTGGTCCTGTCGTGGGTACCGGCTCCGCCCTCGGCCGGGGCGCCGCCCATGTCCGACGCCGGGCCGGCCCTGGACGAGATGGGGAAACAGCTCGAGGATCAGAGCCGGCCGGCGGCGGAGCGACTCCAGATCATCGGCGTGTTCGAGCAGTGGGCGACAGCGCAGGTCCGTCCGCCCCTTGTCGCGGTGCTGAAGGACCCGCTGCCAGAGATCCGCGCGGCGGCGGCGCGAGCGCTGGGCTGGCCGAGAAACCATGAAGCGGTCCCCGCGCTCCGGGAACGTGCCGAGACGCCCGGCGAGCCCGCGGTCGTGAAGGCGGCTGCGGTGCGCTCGCTCGGGCGCATCGGCGACCGATCGATCCGGGCCCTCGTGATCACGACCACCAGCGATCCTGATGCGTCGGTCCGGGAGGCCGCGCTGTGGAGCGTGACGCTCGGATCCCTCGCCGACCCGGCGGACAGGACATCCTACCTGATGCGGCTCGCGGAGGATCGCGCCCTCGAGGCCCAGTTGCGCGCCGCCGCCGTCCGCGCCCTCGCGAGCGTGAAGGAAGAGGGCGTCGTGGAAAGTCTCACACGGATCCTCGAGCACGAGCCGCGACTCACCATCGCCCTGCCGTCGGGCCCGCCCACGGAGATGCAGATCATGACCCTCAGATACGCGCAGACTCGGGACGTGGCGGGATGGGCCGCGGCTGCGCTCGGCCAGCTCGAGGCGAGGTCCGCGCTCCCGCTCCTGCTCAGGACTGCGGAGGACCCGAACGATTTCTTCCTGCGGCAGATGTCCATCTGGTCCCTGGTCGCCTGGAACGTCCCCGAGGCGTTTCCGGTGCTTGTGAGGCGCCTCGAGGACCCGCTCACCGACATTCGCGTCCTGGCCCTGGTGGGAGTGGCGAAGCTCGGTGATCGGCAGGCCCTGGACCCGGTGCTGGCCCGCCTCTCCGATCAGAGCCCGGCGGTCCGCGGCCAGGCGGTCAAGACTCTCGGGGTGCTCGGAGACCCGAAGGTCCGCCAGCCTCTCGAGGCGCTGCAGCAGAAGGAATCCGACCCGGACGTGCTCGGCGCCCTGGAGGACGAGCTGTCCCGGCTGACGCGCTGACGGACGGTCAGTTGCAGCCGTCACGCCGGGCGTCTCGTTTGTAGAAGCGGGGAGACCCTCCTCTTCCACGCCTTCGACCGAGGTCGTCGCCCGGGAGGGTTTGGCTCGGCGCGACGCATCGGTGATACTGTAGCGGCTATGATCGTCAACCTGTGGCGCTACCGTGGGTTCATCGTCCGCAACGCGTTGAGCGACGCGCGCCACCGGTACGCCGGCTCGGCGGCCGGAGTCGCCTGGAACGTGATCAACCCTCTGGCGCAGATCCTGATCTATTCGGTCGTGTTTTCGCAGATCATGGCGGTTCGCCTACCCGGCGCCGGGTCGGGCGCGGAGTTCGCGCTCTATCTGTGCGCCGGGCTCCTGCCGTGGGCGGCGTTCTCCGAGTGCATCCTCCGGGGAGCCAACGCCTTCATCGAGAACGCCTCCTACCTCAAGAAGCTGCCGATCCCCGAGCAGGTGTTCGTCGCCCAGAATGCGGTGTCCGCCACGCTGTTCCTCGGCATCTCGATGACATTGCTCGGAGTCGTGACCGTGATCACCGGAAGCGCGCTGTCGCTGGCGTGGCTCGGCGTGCCGCCGGTGCTCGTGTTGTTCCAGGGCTTCGGGTTCGGGCTCGGGCTGATCTTCGGCACGCTCAACGTGTTCCTCCGGGACATCGGGCAGGTGCTCGCGATCGTGTTGCAGCTGTGGATGTGGCTCACGCCGATCGTGTACGTGGAGGAGATCCTCCCGGCGACCATGCAGAGCCTCATCCGCTACAACCCCGCGTACCCGTTCATCGACGGTTTGCATCGCATGATTGTGGGCGGCCAGTGGCCGAGCGCCCGGCACTGGCTCGTGATGCTGGTCTGGGCCGCCGCCGCGCCCGTCGTCGGATATCTGATCTTGCGCCGTCTCCGGCCCGAGATTCGGGACGTCCTGTGAGCGATGCCGTCGTCTCGGTTCGGGATCTCTCCAAGCGCTTCAAGCTGTACAAGGACCCGTGGGGCCGGGTCATCGAGTGGATCACGTGGGGGCGGGTGGTGCGGCACGAGAGCTTCTGGGCGCTCCAGGGGATCAACCTGGAGATCAGGCGGGGCGAGTGCGTGGGGATCATCGGGGTGAACGGGGCGGGGAAGACCACCCTGCTGAAGATCCTCTCCCGGGCGCTCTACCCGACCGCCGGGCAATTCGAGGTCAAGGGCCGGCTGGTCTCGCTGCTCGAGCTGGGCACGGGCTTCCATCCCGAGCTGACCGGCCGACAGAACATCTTCCAGAGCGCCCGTCTGCTCGGCTTCCCCGAGGGCTACGTGCGGGCGCGGTTGCCCGCGATCCTCGACTTTGCCCAGATCGGCGAGTCGGTCGACCGGCCGGTCAAGCAGTATTCCTCCGGCATGTTTGTGCGGCTGGCGTTCTCGCTCTTCGCGCACCTGGAGCCGGATGTCTACATCGTGGACGAGGCGCTGTCGGTCGGGGACATCTTCTTTCAGCAGAAGTGCTTCGAGCGGTTCCGGGAGCTCCGCCGCCGGGGCTGCACCATTCTCCTGGTCAGCCACGACACCGAAGCGATCACCCATCTCTGCGATCGCGCCATCCTGCTGAACGGCGGCAAGCTCGCCTCCGAGGGCGATGCCGCGCTGGTCGTCCACGACTACTTCGCGCTGATGGGGCAGGCACACGCGTCGGCGGTTGCGATTCACCCGGCGAGGGCGGGGGGCGATCCCGACGGCGGTCAGCTCGCCGACATCCCGGCCGGGGTGCGCCGCCAGCTCGAGGGGCCACCCCTCGGCATCCATGCCAAACTGGGCACGGGAGCCAGCACGATCATCGGCTTCGCGGTGTCCGATCCGGAAGGGCGGCCGACGTGGACGACGGAGTCGGAGGGGACGCTCCGCTTCTGGTACCTGATCGAGCTCCGGGATCAGGTCGAAGACCTGAATGTCGGGATCCATTTCTATGACCGGCGTGGGATCCTCGTCTTCGCCACCGGCACCGTCAACCGCGGGATCCGGCTGCCGCGTCTGGAGCCGGGCGGCCGCATCCTCTGCGCGCTGTCCGTCACGCTCGCGGTCCACCCCGGCGAGTACACGTTGCTCCCCCAGCTCGGTGGGCTCACGGGCGAGTACCCGGAAGTCGGAGTGCTCCACGATCGGCTCGAGTCCCTATCGCCTGTGGTTGTGGCGCGCGCGGCCCGGGAGGAAGCGCTTCCTCGATTCTACGGTCTCGTGAACCTCGAGACCGACATTGAATGGACCACGGACGTCCCACGC
>JBGPMB010000179.1:0-4804 GCA_041486775.1 Candidatus Eiseniibacteriota bacterium
GATCCCTATCTCAATGTCGATCCGGGAACCATGAGTCCCTACCAGCACGGCGAGGTCTACGTTACCGACGACGGCGCGGAAACCGACCTCGATCTCGGGCATTACGAACGGTTCATCGATCAGAGCCTCGCCCGCCAGAACAACATCACCGCCGGGCAGATCTACGACAGCATCATTCGTCGCGAGCGGGCCGGCGATTACCTGGGCCGCACCGTCCAGGTCATTCCGCACGTCACCGACGAGATCAAGTCGCGGATGCTCGGGATCACGAGGCAGGGCCAGGTGGACGTCGCGATCGTCGAGATCGGCGGCACGGTGGGGGACATCGAGAGCCTCCCCTTCCTGGAAGCCATCCGCCAGCTTCGGCTCGAGCTGAAGCGCGAGAACACGCTCTTCGTCCACGTCACGCTCGTCCCGCATCTGGGCGCGGCGCGCGAGATCAAGACGAAGCCCACCCAGCACTCGGTGAAAGAGCTGCGCGCGATCGGTATCCAGCCCGACATTCTCCTCTGCCGGACGGAGATCTCGCTGCCGAGCGAGGTGAAGGAGAAGATCGCCCTCTTCTGCAACGTGCCGAAGGAAGCGGTCATCGAGGCGATCGACGTGGCCTCGATCTACGAGATCCCGCTCATGTTCCATCGCGGAGGGCTGGACGACCTCATCATCGAATACATGCACTTGGACGCGGGTCCGCCCGACCTCAAGGCCTGGCAGTCCTTCTCGGACCGCGTGCGCTCCGCCAAGGAGCAGGTCACGATCGCGGTCGTGGGGAAGTACACCCACCTGCGCGACGCGTACAAGAGCATCAGCGAGGCCATCGCGCACGGCGCGGCGGCCAACGATGTCTCGGTCAAGGTGGACTGGGTGGATTCGGAGCGGGTGGAGATGGACGGCCCGGTGGCGCTCCTGGGCCAGGCGCACGGGATCCTGATCCCGGGCGGGTTCGGGGACCGCGGCACCGAGGGGATGATCCAGGCGGCGCGCTTCGCGCGCGAGAAGAAGACCCCCTTCTTCGGGATCTGCCTCGGCATGCAGTGCGCCGTGATCGAATTCGCGCGCGACGTCGCGGGGCTGGACGCGGCGGATTCCTCCGAGTTCCGGAGCGACACGCCGCACCCGGTGATCGATCTCCTGGAATCCCAGCAGGGGGTCTCGAAGAAGGGCGGGACGATGCGGCTGGGCGCATACGACTGCGAGCTCACGCCGGGGAGCCACGCGGCCGAGGCGTACGCGACGTCGCATGTCGCCGAGCGCCACCGCCACCGCTACGAATTCAACAACCGCTACCGGGAGGATCTCGAGCGGCACGGCATGAAGGTCGCGGGGCTGTACAAGGACCTGAACTTGGTCGAGATCGTGGAGATTCCGGATCATCCGTGGTTCGTGGGCGTGCAGTTCCATCCCGAGCTTCGCTCCCGTCCCTCCGATCCGCACCCGCTTTTCCGCGGATTCGTTCATGCCGCGGTCGAGGAGCGCCGCCGTCGCGAGGGCTCCGGCACCGGGGCGAAGAGTACCTCGGGCGCGCCGCGCCCGTAGGGGTCCCATGAAAACGACCTGGAGCCCCATCGCCGTCGGATCCACCCGGTTCACGCCGGGGCAGCTCGCGCTGATCGCCGGGCCGTGCTCGCTCGAGGACTCCGGCATGGCGGAGGAGGTGGCGCGCGAGGTGAAGAGGATCGCGGATGAGCTTGCGCTTCCGTTCGTGTTCAAGGCCTCCTATGCCAAGGCGAACCGCACGGCGGGGGAGAGCTATCGCGGCCCCGGCGCTCGGGAAGGGTTGCGCGAGCTGGCGAGAATCAAAGAGACGGTGGGCGTTCCGGTGACGAGCGACGTGCACGAGACCTCCGAGGTGGAAGAGGCAGCCCGGGTTCTGGACCTGCTCCAGATCCCGGCCTTCCTCTGCCGGCAGACCGCACTCATCGAAGCGGCGGCGCGGAGCGGGAAGCCGGTGCATCTCAAGAAGGGGCAGTTCCTGGACCCGGCCTCGATGGCGCAGGGCGTGGAGAAAGCGCGCGCGGCGGGTGCCGCGGGCGTCATCGTCACGGAGCGGGGGACTTCGTTCGGCTACGGGGACCTCGTCGTGGACTTTCGGGGCATCGAGATCATGAAGCGCTTCGGCGGCCCGGTGTTCTTCGACGCCACCCACTCGGTCCAAAGACCGGGCGGGCGCGAGACCGGGGGACAGCGGGAGTTCATCCCCGTATTGGGGAGGGCCGCCGTGGCCGCCGGCGTGGACGGGATCTTCATCGAGACCCACCCGGACCCGGCCAAGGCCCGCTCGGACCGGGAGTGCCAGTGGCCGCTCTCGGATCTGAAGCCGCTTCTTCTAAGCTTCATCAAGATCAGGCAATTGTTTGCCGATGAGAGACTTGTGGGGGCACGACCGGCGTGAATCGAAACACGACACCGGACCTTCTAGCGCCGGCGCGGGCGGATTCCGCCCGGGTCGCAGAATGGGGGCGTGAAGTCCTGGAAGCCGAGGGGCGCGCCATCCTCGGCCTCAAGGAACGCATTGGCAAGGAGTTCGAGCGCGCGATTCAACTCCTGCTAGAGGTCCAGGGACAGGTGGTCACCTCGGGGGTCGGGAAATCCGGCCTCGTCGCGAAGAAGATCGCGGCCACCCTGACCAGCACCGGCACGCCCTCCACGTTCGTCCATCCCGTCGACGCGATCCACGGAGATCTCGGCATCGTCACGGACAAGGACGCGGCCCTCCTGCTCTCGAAGAGCGGGGAGACGCCCGAGGTCCTGTGCCTTCTTCCGGCGTTCCGGCGGCGCGGGGTCTCCATCCTCGCGATCACCGGCCAGCCGGAATCCACCCTGGCCCGCGGCTCCGATTGCGTGCTGGATCTGGGCCGGTTGCGCGAGGCCTGTCCCGAGGACCTGGTCCCGACCACCTCCACCACGGCGGCCCTGGCCCTGGGAGACGCGCTCGCGATCGTGCTCTTGCGCATGAAGGGATTTTCCCGCGAGGACTTCGCCTTCCTTCATCCCGGCGGCGTTCTCGGACGCACCGCTCTGCTCCGCGTCTCGGAGCTGATGCACCGGGGCGACGCGCTGCCGAGAGTCGAGGAAGACGCGACGCTCCACGAGGCGCTGCTCGAGATCTTGAAGAAGAGGCTCGGCATGACGACGGTCGTGGACGCGCGGGGGGTGCTCCTCGGGGTTCTCACCGACGGAGATCTCAAGCGCATCTTGTTGAAGGGATCGGCCGATCTGGCGCGGCCGGTCTCGCAGATCATGTCCACCCACCCGCGCACGATCGAGGAAGACGCGCTGATCGCCCAGGCCGTGCGCCGGATGGAGGAGAACGAGGGAGGCGCCATCACCTCGCTCGTGGTCGTGGACGGGCGTGGCGCGCCGCAGGGGGTGATCCACTTGCACGACTGCCTCGGTGCGGCGCGCGGATAGTCGACATGCGGGCCCCGACGGTCGGGCTTCGAAAGGGCGTGCTACGATGGACGGCACCGCACGAATGGACGCTCGCCGCGGCGGTCGCGCTGGCCGTGGTGACGATGGCGGGCTGCCAATCGCGGCACGCCCCGACTCCCAGCGCCTCGGATCTCCGGATTCCCGACCAGGAGGCCCGCGACTTCACGCTCACGGAGACCTCGGAGGGGAAGAAGAACTGGACCCTCCTGGCGACGTACGCTGCCATGTACAACGATAAGAACCTGGTGGACGCCAAGACGATCCAGATCGAATTCTTCGATACGAAAGGGAAGCGGTCCTCCACCTTGACGGCGGACCAGGGCCTGGTGGACCAGCGGACGAACAATCTGGAGGCTGTGGGGAAGGTGCGCATCGTCACGGAGACCGGAGTTCGCATGGAGACCGACTCGCTGCGCTGGATCAACAACACGCAGAAGATCGTCTCGGAATCGTTCGTGAAGGTGACGCGACAGGGCGACGTCGTGACCGGCTACGGCTTCGAGAGCGACGCGAACCTGGACCATTTCCATCTCAAGCGCGAGGTCCGGGCCGAAGTTCAAGACACGGGACACGGCGGGGACTCGCTCTAGCGATGCCGGGTCTCGAGGGACGGAATCTCGAGCGGTTCTACGGCCACTGGAAGGTGGTGAACCAGGTATCGATCGAGGTTCGGGGCGGTGAAGTGGTCGGGCTCCTGGGCCCGAACGGCGCGGGCAAGACGACGACGTTCTATCTCCTCGTCGGCCTCCTGCGCGCGGACGGCGGACAGATCCTGGTGGACGGGAAGGACATCACGCGGATGCCGATGCACGAGCGGGCGCGCGCGGGCATCGGGTATCTCCAACAGGAGCCGTCCATCTTCCGGAAGCTGACGGTTCGCGAGAACATTCTCGCCATTCTGGAAACGTTGCCCCTGAGCCGGAAGGAGCGGGCGGAGCGGCTGGCCTCGCTCCTCGAGGAGCTGAACATCGCGCATCTGGCGGATCGGAAGGGGTACAACCTCTCGGGAGGAGAACGGCGCCGCGTGGAGATCACGCGGGCCCTGGTGACCCACCCGAAGTTTCTCCTCCTGGACGAGCCGTTCGTGGGCATCGACCCGATCGCGGTGGGGGAGATCCAGGACATCGTGGGCCGGCTCCGGAAGCGGGGCCTCGGTATCCTGATCACCGACCACAACGTGCGCGAGACCTTGAGCACGACGGATCGGGCGTACATCATGTTCGAGGGGAAGATTCTCCTGGAAGGCACGAGCCAGGAGCTTGCGGAAGATCCGATCGCGCGCCAGATCTATCTCGGCGAGCGGTTCCGT
Organism: Candidatus Eiseniibacteriota bacterium; assembly: GCA_041486775.1. Lineage (GTDB taxonomy): Bacteria > Eisenbacteria > RBG-16-71-46 > SZUA-252 > SZUA-252 > WS-7. Next base: position 4,742 of record JBGPMB010000179.1, read on the forward strand.
TTGGATTGAGGGAACAGACGCCATGGAAATGAAACACAGCCTGAGCATGCAGCAAAAGCCGAC
>JBGPMB010000180.1:0-4767 GCA_041486775.1 Candidatus Eiseniibacteriota bacterium
AAAGAACGGGATGCACTGCATGTTGTAGCGGACCTGAACCGAGTCGGCTTGTGTCGCCGCGCCCAGCTCATCGCCGTCCGTACCCCACGATTGACGCGCGCCGGTAACGACGCCGCCGCCCACGGCCGTGGGATCCCAGCCGCCCCATGCTCCGTCCTTGAAGATACGGAATTCGGAGTACTGGACATAACCCTGGAACCGTGGGAGGTCGAGGTATTCGTCCCAGAGAGCCAGAACCGACGCGACGCCGGTCGGGATCGGGAACGAGCAGCTCACGACCGAGTTGAATTGGTTCGGGACGGTGTGCTTGGTGGAGTTGTTACCGCCCATGAAGATCAGGTCGCCGCTCGTGTTCTTCGGCGTGCAGGTATCCGGCGTCGGCAAGAGATTGCCGGCAACCAGCTCCCACAGCGTTCCAACGCCGGGTGGCACACGAGCCGAGATGGTCGGCGCGCCTGCGGTGCCCTTCAGAACGACACCACCGCCCGGACCAATCGTCGTGTCGCCCAGCGGACCATGCGTGATCGGATCCAAGGGCGCGATTTCCTCGGTATAGATGGAGCCGTTGTCGCTGGTGGAAACGTTGTCCATCTGCTGACCGAAACCCAACGGCCAGCAACCGTCTTCACTCGAGCAGAGGCAGTCGGACTTGAACACGAAGTAGAGCGCCCGATTGCTCGCGTCGATGGTGTACGAGGCCGCGGTAACCGTCGCCGGGCCCGTAGACGGATTGGACGAAACGGTGATGGCGCCGCCGGTCGTGTTGCCACCGGTAGCGAACGGCGTAGCAGGAGTGATGCTCCCCGTCCACTGGACCAGGTAGCCACCTGCAGCGGCACTGGCGTCAAGGAGAGAACGACTATTTCCGATCGGGTCGGTCAGACCGCCACCGCCACCGAACAGATAGACGTAGTCGTAATTGAACTCCATGCTGAAGTTATACGTGAAGATGATGTTGTAGTTCGAGGCGTGCGAGCCCGTGTCGATGTAGAGGATCTGGTAGGTCAAGTTCGGATATCCAATGTGCTGCAAGAAGTTGGAATCGAACTTACCGCACCATAGCATCCTGGTACCCGCGAGGGCCCCAGGTTGCGTACTGCCGACGGTACCGACGGCGTTGTCCTCGACATGCCACAGAATCTCGCTCAACGACTGATCCGCAACGCCGTACGGGCCGGTCGAGCCGGGGGTGTAGCCGTCCAGTGAGTCCGCCTGGGGTGTACCCCGCGGGGCCCACGTGCCACCGGCACGCTCCGTACACGCACCCGGATACAGATACCAGGTGGTGGTCGGCACTTGCGACTGCTTGATGAGGGCGCCACTCAGCGTCCCCTGGTAGTTCCCGCCGGTCCGGGTCTGCCAAACGCCCGCGCGATTCTCGAGCGGGATCGGCTCCGAGGCCGGAGGCGGGTCCTTCGAAACCGCGGCCAGAGTGGGCAACGCCCACAGGCCGAGCGCCACGAGACCCAACATGGCAAATAGGGTTTTCCGCATTTTCACATCCTCCTTAGCGTTTCCTAACTAGGAGTCCAATATCGGGAGGACAGTTGCTGGAACTTCAAGACACGGGATTCGGTACAACCAGTTGAGTCTGGAGTTGAACACTGAGGCCACCCACTCGACGGGACAGTTCTCGAGTATTGCTGGGTGCCCTCCTACCAACATCACCTACCTCCTTTCCTCGTGTATTTGTATTGGGTGACCTGACTTATAACTCTAAAAGTCGACTGCGTCGTATGCCTTGGAGTCTTCTCACCCCCTTTGTAACGTCGATCTACTGAGCCAGGACTGTCTTAATTACTTTTCAGGCACAAACAAAGAACGCCGCCCCGTCAGGCAGATGTCTGCTTCGCATTTGCTGTTGTTTCAGTTGCTTGAGACGGTAGCGGCTGTGTGAGAGCAAGTTATTTTGCTCCCAAGTACCTGCCTAGTATACCAAAAAACCCGCTAATGTCAAACGGATTTTTGACCTGGAGCGCTTGGGAGTGCCGAGAATTCGGCGATTCGGATGAAGGTTTGCCGCACCCCTTCGAGGATCGTGAGGCGCCTTCTTCGTGTCGCCGGATCCTCCGCCATGACCATGACCGCCTCGAAAAATCGGTCGATCGAGGGCTTGAGACCCAGGAGATGGCGAAGGAGGGCCCCGTAGTCAGGCTCTGGGCTCTGGAGGTAGGTTTCGACCGCCTGGCGGGCCATTTTCGTCTCTAAGTGTAAATCTGCCTCTGCCTTATCTACGAAAGCCTCGGGCCTTTCGGCCAGTGGTTGCCCGGAAACCGTGACCTCCCCTGCCGGAGCCGAGCGGAGAATGTTGGCCGCGCGCCGGTAGCCGATCATGAGCCCCTCGAAATCCTCGGTCGTCCGGATCGCCTCGATGGCCTTCGCGCGGGCCAGGACGTCGAGAGGATCCCCGGGACGGACCGCAAGTACCGCGGCCGCCGTGTCATAGGGGATTCCGCGCTCTTCGAGCGCGCCGGCCACCCGCTGGGTCCAGAAGTCCGTGAAATCAGCCCCGCCCGCCGGGATTCCCGCCCGGTCGTAGACAGCCGTGAGCCACCCCGCGAGCGCCACCACGTCCAGACGGAGCCCCTTCTCGAGCAGGATCCGTACGACCCCGTTTCCCGCCCGGCGCAAGCCGTAGGGATCCTGCGATCCGGAGACCGCGAGTCCCGCGCGGAAGCCCCCCACGATCACGTCGAGGCGGTCGGCGAGGGCCAGGATCGTACCCTCGATCGAGGAGGGAAGCGGATCGGAGGGGCTGCGCGGCAGGATGTGCTCCCGGATCGCCCGGACGACCTCGGCCGGCTCGCCCTGCGCGGCCGCGTACTCCGCGCCGACCACGCCCTCGAGCGTGGCGAATTCCTTCCCGGACCGGATCATCTCGCTGGCCAGGTCCGCCTTGCTCAGATAGGCCGCGCGGCTCACCGCGCCTCTCGCCTTGGGCGCCACCTGCCTCGCCAGCTCCTCGGCCAGCTGCACGAGCCGCTGGGTGCGGTCGTAGATCGATCCCAGCTTCTCGTGCCACACGATCTGCTTCAGCTCGGAGACTTTGTTCTCGAGCCCCGCCTTCCGGTCGTTCTCCCAGTAGAAGCGCGCGTCCTCGAGCCGCGCGCGAAGCACGGACTCGAACCCGCGACGGATGGATTCGGTCCCTTCGCCACGGCCGTTCCGGATCGCCACGAAATGCGGGAGCAGCTTCCCGGACTTCGCCTCGATGGCGAAGTACCGCTGGTGCGCGCGCATCGCGGTGACCACGATCGGCGCGGGCAGCTCGAGGTAGCGCTCGTCGAAGTGGCCGAGGACGGCGTCGGGCCACTCGACGAGATTCGCGACCTCCTCCACCAGCTCGGGGTCCGACACGGGCACTCCCTGCATCGTCTCCGCGGCCCTGGCCGCGAGCAAGGCGACCTGATCCTGGCGCTGGATGGGATCCGCGAGCACGCCGTGATCTTTGAGTGTGGCGGCGTAGGATGCGGCGCCTTTGATCTCGAGCCAATCCGGCGAGAGGGTGCGATGGCCGCGGGTGCGCTTCCCGGACGCGATCCCGAAGGATTCGAAGGGCACGACCTCCCCGTCCAGGACGCAGAGCAGCCAGCGCACGGGCCTCGCGAAACGGGCTCCCCCCTCCCAGTGCATGGTCTTGGGGAAGGTGAGCCCCGATATCCAGGCCTGGACCAGCCCGGGCAGAACCTCGCGCGACGGCCTCCCCGCATCGTGAACGCGGGCCAGGAGATACTCCCCCTTCGGGGTGGTGATCCGCTCCAGCTTCTCGACCTCGATTCCCGCGCCCTTCGCAAACCCGCGCGCGGCATTCGTCGGACGTCCGTCGGCGTCGAAAGCGACCCTGACGGCGGGGCCGGTCACCTCGCGGGTCTCGGGCTCCTGGCTCTCGGCCAGAGACTCCACCAGAAGCGCCAGGCGCCGGGGCGTGCCCAGGGTCGTCGCGGAAGAGAATCGAATGCGCGCCCCCGCCAGACCCTCCTTCGCGAGCGACTCGAGCTGCCGGAGGGCTGGTGCTATGAATCCGGCCGGCAGCTCCTCGCACCCGATCTCGAGCAGAAGGGACTTAGGCACGGGCGGCCTTGCGCAAGAGTGGATGGTCCATCTCCTCCCTCTGCTTGATCCAGGCGGCGGCCGCGCGGCGCGCGAGCTTTCTCACGCGGCCGATGAAGCCGACCCGCTCGGTGACCGAGATCGCGCCCCGCGCCTCGAGAAGGTTGAAGAGATGCGAGCACTTCACCACGTAGTCGTAACCCGGCAGCACCAACCCCGCCGTGAGCAGCCTTTCCGCCTCCTTCTCCATCTTCTCGAACTGCTCGAAGAGGAGCGGCGGGTTGGACTGCTCGAAATTGAACGTGGACCACTCGACCTCCCCCTGCAAAAAGAGGTCGTCCCAGCGCATGTCGGCGGACCAGCGGAGATCCATGATGCGGTCCACGTTTTGCAAGTAGCAGGCGATGCGCTCGATGCCATAGGTGATCTCGGCGGTGATCGGCTCCAGGTCGAAGCCGCCGGACTGCTGGAAGTAGGTGAACTGGGTGATCTCCTGCCCGTCGAGCCAGACTTCCCAGCCCAGTCCCCAGGCTCCCAGCGTGGGCGATTCCCAGTCGTCCTCGACGAATCGGACGTCGTGGCGCTCGAGGTCAATGCCAATGTGGCGGAGGCTCTCGAGGTAGACCTCCAGCACGTCGGCGGGCGCGGGCTTCAGCACCACCTGGTACTGGTAGAACATCTGGAGACGGTTCGGATTCTGGCCGTAGCGCCCGTCCT
>JBGPMB010000181.1:0-4679 GCA_041486775.1 Candidatus Eiseniibacteriota bacterium
CCTCGGGGGCCACGAAGGAGGCGGGCCTCACGAATCCCTTCCAGCTCCGCGAGGCGATCCGGTTCGGAATGGTATTCGCGCTCGTGCTGCTCGTCGTCGAAGCCGCGCGTCACCATCTGGGAAGCTGGGGCATCGTCGCGGCTTCGTTCCTGGCGGGGTTCGTGGACGTGGACGCGATCACGCTGAGTCTCTCCGGGATGAGCGCCCGCGGCATGCCGGTCGAGATCGCCGCGGGCGGTATCGCGGTCGCCATCCTGGCCAACACCGCCGCGAAGATGGGCTACGCGGCCTGGCGGGGCTCGCCCGAATACAGGAAGGGCGTCGCGGTCATCCTGGGAGCGACGCTCGCCGCCGGGTTGATCGCGCTGGTCGCGCTCGGCATCCGGCCCTGACGCGGCGCGCCCGCCGCGGTACCGGGGCTAGGCCCGGAGCGTGTTCCGGAGCGCGCGATCCAGGTCTTCGAAGGCGAACCGGTAGCCCAGCGACGTGAGCCGCTTGGGCGCGACGCACGCGCTCGAAAGAAGCGCCTCGTCCGCCATCTCACCCAGGACGAGCCGGAGCGCCGGTGCGGGCGCGGGTAGAATCGCCGGCCGCCGGAGAGCCCTTCCCAAGACCCGCGCGAACTCGCGATTCCGGACAGGCGCGGGAGACACCACGTTGACGGCGGTGGACATGTCGTCGCGCTCGAGCGCCATCTCGAGTATCTGCACGACGTCGGGAAGCGACACCCAGCTCATCCACTGTTTCCCGTTCCCGAGCGGCCCACCGAGCCCGAGCTTGAACATCGGGAGGAGCGAGGCTAAGGCACCCCCTCGCGCATCGAGGACGATGCCGCATCGCGCCAGCACGACCCTGGCGCCCGCGTCGCGCGCCGGGAGCGCTGCCCCTTCCCACGCGCGGCACAGGTCCGCGAGAAACCCCACGCCCGGAGGGCTCTCCTCGGTCAGAACCTCCTCGCCACGGTTTCCGTAGATCCCCGTCGCCGAGAAGCTCACCAGAGTCCGCGGCGGGGCTTTCCTCTCCCCCATCCGTTGCACCAGAAACCGCGTCGCGCCCACGCGGCTCTCCACCAGGCGCCGCTTGCGCTCCCGGGTCCACCTCCCTCCGGCGAGACTTTCTCCCGCGAGGTTCACGACCGCGTCGGTCCCCGTGAGCGCGTTCCCGTCGAATTCGCCGCGCTCGGAATCCCAGTGGAACAAGGGCGGCGCGCCCGAGGGCGCGGAGGGCCGACGGCTCAGGAGCGAGACCTTGTGCCCGCGCTGGAGGAGGCGGCGCGTCAGGGCGGACCCGATGAAGCCGCTGCCTCCGGCGATCAGGACGTTCACGTGGCTACGGGTTCCGCGCCCCGATCACACCGCGCCGGTGGGCTGCGGGACCAAGGCGGGGTCGGGGAGGGCTGCGGGTGTCGGCAACGCCGAGGGCTGGTGGATATCTTGTAATGCGGACACGGTCACGGTGTGCTTCCGGAGCGCGCGGATGGCCTGCACCGTCGCGGCCGCCGCGGTCAAGGTGGTGACGCAGAGGACGCCGTGGAGGGTCGCGTTCGTGCGGATCGGTCCGTCATCGTAGAAGGACTCGCGCCCGAGCGGTGTGTTGATGATGAGGTTGATCCCGCCGCTCTTGATCCGGTCCACCACGTTCGGCCTCCCCTCGTTCACCTTGAACACCCGCTCGGCGGGGACCCCCTGCGCGTTCAGGAAGTCGGCGGTGCCCTCGGTGGCGATGAGGGTGAACCCGGTTTCGTGGAGGGCGCGCGCGTGCGGCAGGACGCCGCCCTTGTCGTGGTCGTTCACGCTGATGAACGCCGTGCCTTCCGTCGGGATGGTGTTCCCCGCCGCGGCCTGCGCCTTCGCGAACGCGATGCCAAAGTCCTCGGAAATCCCCATGACCTCGCCCGTGGATTTCATCTCCGGGCCGAGGAGGATGTCGCTTCCCGGGAACTTGGGGAACGGGAAGACCGGGGTCTTGATGAAGAAGCGGCTCACGGTGAGATCGTCCACGACCCCCTGCTCGCGCAGCGTGCGGCCTGCCATGACCCGGGCCGCGACCTTGGCCAGCGGCACGCCGGTCGCCTTGCTCACGAAGGGCACCGTCCGCGAGGCGCGCGGGTTCACCTCGAGCACGAAGACCGTATCGTTCTGGATCGCGAACTGCACGTTCATGAGACCTCGAACCTCGAGCGCCAAACCCAGGCGCCGTGTCATGTCGCGGATGGTGCCCAGGTGCCGCTCGGAGATCTTGTAGGGCGGCAGCACCGCGGAGGAGTCGCCGCTGTGGATCCCGGCCTCCTCGATGTGCTCCATGATGCCGCCGATCACCACGCGCTCTCCGTCCCCCAGCGCGTCCACGTCCACCTCATAGGCGTCCTCGAGGAACCGGTCGATCAGGACCGGGTGCTCCGGCGAGGCGCTCACCGCTTCGCGGACGTAGCCCTCCAGATGCGCCTCGTCGTACACGATCGCCATCGCGCGCCCGCCCAGCACGTAGGACGGGCGCACGAGGACCGGATACCCGATGCGCTCCGCCACCTCCTTCGCCTCCGGAAGGGAGGTCGCGGTCCCGCTCCTGGGCTGCGGGATGTCGAGGCTGACGAGCAGGGCGCTGAAACGGCGCCGGTCCTCCGCGAGATCGATCGCGTCGGGGCTCGTGCCGAGGATGCGCACGCCCGCCCGCTGCAGCGGCAGCGCGAGCCGGAGCGGCGTCTGGCCGCCGAACTGGATGACGACCCCCTCGGGGCGCTCCAGCTCGACGATGTTCATCACGTCCTCGAACGTGAGCGGCTCGAAGTAGAGGCGGTCGGAGGTGTCGTAATCGGTCGAGACGGTCTCCGGGTTGCAGTTGACCATGATCGTCTCGTAGCCCTCTTCCCGGAACGCGAACGAGCCGTGGCAGCAGCAGTAGTCGAACTCGATGCCCTGCCCGATCCGGTTGGGGCCGGAGCCCAGGATCATCACCTTGCGCCGCGCGGTCGGCTCCGCCTCGCACTCCTCTTCGTACGTCGAGTACAGGTAGGGCGTGTGCGATTCGAATTCGGCCGCGCAGGTGTCGACACGCTTGTAGACCGGCACGATGCCCGCGCTCTGGCGTCGCATGCGGATCTCCGCCGCGCTCACGCCGGTCAGCTGGCCGAGCCTGGGATCCGAGAATCCCATCCGCTTCGCCTCGCGGAGGGTCTCGTCGTCCATCCCGGGCCCGATCGCCCGCTCCAGATCCACGATCTGTCGGATCTGCGCCAGGAACCAGGGATCGATGCCGGTCATCTGGTGGACCTTGGCTTCCGTCCAGCCCAGATCGAGCGCGCGCTTCACGTAGAAGATCCGGTCGGGGTCGGGCGTCAGGAGCTTCTCGTGGATACGCGCGTCGTCCAAATCCTCCCTCGAGAACCCGCTGGCGCCGATCTCGAGTCCGCGGAGTCCCTTCTGGAGCGCCTCCTTGAACGTCCGCCCGATGGCCATGACCTCTCCCACCGATTTCATCTGCGTGCCCAGACTCGGGTTCGCGTCCCGGAACTTCTCGAAGGCCCATCGCGGGATCTTCACCACCACGTAGTCGATGGCGGGCTCGAAGCTGGCGGGCGTGACGCGGGTGATGTCGTTCTGGATCTCGTCCAGGGTATATCCGATCGCGAGGAGAGCCGCGATCTTCGCGATGGGGAATCCGGTCGCCTTGCTCGCCAGAGCCGAGGAACGCGAGACGCGCGGGTTCATCTCGATCACGACCATGCGTCCCGTCTTCGGATCCACGGCGAACTGGATGTTCGAGCCGCCCGTCTCCACGCCGACCTCGCGGATGACGCGGCGCGCGGCGTTTCGCATCGCCTGGTACTCGCGGTCGGTCAGGGTCTGCGCCGGGGCCACCGTCACCGAGTCGCCGGTGTGGATCCCCATCGGATCGAAATTCTCGATCGAGCAGATCACGACGAAGTTGTCCGCGTGATCCCGCATCACTTCCAGCTCGTATTCCTTCCAGCCCAGCACCGATTCCTCGACCAGGATCTCGTGCACCGGCGAGAGGTCGAGCCCCCGGGCTACGATCTCCTCGAACTCGTCCTTGTTGTAGGCGATGCCTCCGCCGCTCCCACCCATCGTGAAGGAGGGGCGGATCACCACCGGGAGGCGGGTGAGCTCGAGGACCCGCGAGGCCTCTTCCAGTGTCCGCGCAAACCCGCTCTGCGGAAGGTCCAAGCCGATTCGGGTCATGGCCTCCTTGAAGAGCCGGCGGTCCTCTCCCACCTCCACGGCCTTCCGGCTCGCCCCGATCAGACGGATGCCGAGGCGGTCCAGGACGCCGCGCCTTGATAAGTCGACCGCGATGTTGAGCGCGGTCTGCCCGCCCACCGTGGGAAGCACGGCGTCGGGTCGCTCACGGATCAGGATCTTCTCCACGAAGTCCGGGGTGAGGGGCTCCACGTAGGTGCGGTCCGCGTACTCGGGGTCGGTCATGATGGTCGCGGGATTGGAATTCACCAGCGAGACCCGGATGCCCTCGCGGCGAAGAACCTTGATGGCCTGCGTTCCGGAGTAGTCGAATTCGCAGGCCTGGCCGATCACGATCGGCCCCGAGCCGACCAGGAGGATCTTCTCGATGTCGTCGCGCCTAGGCATGCGCCAGCTCCAGGAAATCGTCGAAGAGGTGGCGGGCATCGTGGGGGCCGGGGCCGGCCTCGGGGTGGTACTGGA
>JBGPMB010000182.1:0-4652 GCA_041486775.1 Candidatus Eiseniibacteriota bacterium
CGAGGCCGAGTCCGATCCCGTCTGTCGCGAGCGCCGCCACGGGGCGGACGACCAGCTTCGTCTCCCCGGCGATGCGAATGGCGGCGAGCGGCGTCGAGATCCGCCCAACCCCCTCAAGACGTGCGACCCGGATCATGCTAGGCGACCTTGAGGACGTCCGGCTGGAGCCGTCCCATCCCGCGGATCACGCCGTAATGCATTTCCGGGCGGCGAAGGCCGGTCATCTGATTCGACGCCGGGAGCGCGGCGGGCGGAGTCTCCATGGTGGGCGCGTCCGGAGCGGAGTCGGCACAGGAGATCGCGTACATCCCGAGCCCGAAGAGTCCGAGCGCGGTGATTTCCGCGACGATCGTCGGAATCCACTTTCCGAAGACGAGGTGAAGGCCGACCGACGTGACCGTAGTGGCCCCGAGCGAGATCCAGAGCGTCTTCCGCCCGATCGCCTTCTCCGCTTCCTTTTTGGCGAAGCAGTTGAAGGTGAAAATGGACGGGGAGATGGCCGCGTGGAGTCCGGTAATCATGCCGATCCCGAGGATGGCAGTTCCGAGCTCACTGACTCCGTTCTGATTTTTCATCTCCCGTCCTCCTTGATAGCTTTATAGCGTGGCAGTTCGCACATAGCAATTGGAATAGCTCCGGGGCCTTTATCACTTCATTAATGGTTCGGAAGCTGGAGCTATAAGTCATTTTGATCGGGACCCTGCGATGGAAGATCAAGTAGCGTGGGTCCGAACACGGGCAGTCTTCGCACGCTCCGCCCATCAATCGGATCGCGGATACCCTTCTTCTGGCGTATTTTGAAAGCGGATTGCTCGCCTTCTCGTGATGCGTCTTGACCGCATGGCAGTTTGGGCAAAGGAGTTGGAGTTTGTTTTTATTCTCGATCGCGTTGTATGCCCGTTCCGAAGTCTTCCGGACTCTTGGCGCAAAAAGCGCCCGTACATGGTCGAACTGTAGGCAGTCGATTTGGGCCGCCCACCCGCATTTCTGACACTTACCTCCGAAGAAGACTCTGGCGTCGTGGATTTTCTGTTGGCGGGATGTATTTTGAAGCCTTCGGATCTGACAGCGGTTTCTGTTGTAGTAGCGTTTCTTGCTGCGCTTTCCTTCTTCCGGATCTCGGAATGGCACGCTATTCCTTTCTCCTTCGGGCGCGCAAGATCTCGTCCTTCAACTGCGTCTCGAGCGTGGGCAGGATCGGGTCTCCCTTGAGGCACCCTTCCGCCACACGGAGCAGAGCCTCGCCCGCGGCGATCCTGGCGAGCGGGGACGGGAACGCGGTCCGGCGTCCTCCCGGCCCCCGGCCGTCGATCCAGTCGGTCACGACGCCGCGCGTCCAGGAGGCGCAGTCTTCCGGTCCCCAGCCAATCTTGCGCTTGCGCGCGGATTTCGGCATCTTGTTACACGGGAGCTTGCTGTCCCTGGTCGAGGCCCGCGAAGAACGCGAGCGCCGAATGCAGGAAGAGCAGCCCTGCCGTCAGGCTGCCTGTGATGAGCGCGATCCGGGCGAGCGAGTAGTCGACTCTCAGGGCCTCGCGGATCATGAAGAAGCCGCCGACGCCGGAGGCGACCATCCCGACCGAGCCGAGCGTGATGAGTGCCGCCGGGCGCGGAGTCGTCAGGCTGATGACCCCGATCTTCATGACGCGGGGATTCTGCCGGACGATCGTCGGGAGCCCGCTCATCTGCTGGACCCAGACGATCTCCTCGGGCATCTCCTGTTCCGCGGAGACGTAGTCTCCGGAGCCGCCGGGGAGCTCCTCGTCGAAGCGGATGTCCTCCTCGCCGGGTTCGCGCTCGGGGAGGTCGTCCTCCTGGCCGAGGGACGCCATGCGGTTGCGGCTGCCTCGCCGCTGGGCGACTAGCTGCAAGGGAGATCCTCCTTCAGGCGTTGGCCGGAGCCGTGACGGCGACGGGCGGCGTCGGGGCCGGGAGGTTCGGATTCTGGATCGTGGCCGTGACCTCCTGCCCGGTGGCCGGATTCTGGATCGTCGCGTCGACGGCCTCGGGCTTCGTGATGCCCGTCGCGACCGCGACGCCCTTGAGCAGCGTCACGAACGAGCAGAGGAAGACCGCGCCGGACACCACGCCCGCGGCGAAGAGGCCCGCCGCCATCCAACCCTTCTGGTCCGAGAAGGAATCGTAGATCGACCACGCCGCGAGGCCGGAGATCGTGCCGAAGCCGATGCCGCCCGCGATGAGCCAGCCGGGGGCGACCTGGGGGACCTTGACCAGCCCGAGCTCCACGCCCGAGAGCTTCCCGAGGCCCGTGATGCGCGGCTGGATGTCCTGCACGCGCTTCTGGTGGGTCTCTCTCGCGATCTCGTTCCAGAAACGGTCGCCGCGGATCGAATCCCATTCGGGGGAAACGGTCATCACGTCGGGCTGGCGGTTCGAGAAAGTCAGCATGGAAGGCTCCTATTTCGTCTTGGTCCGGCGGATCATGCACGATTCGATCTCGCGCTTCTGCGCGGAGGTTTCAGGCTTGAAGGGCTCGACTCCGGCCTCCTTGCGGCAGAGGTTCCGGATCACGAGCGCCTTCGGGAGCTTCTTCTTCGGCATGGCCTACTCGCACTCCTTCCGGAACTGCTTCACGAGCGCCCGGCGGGCAACCCTCGGGAGCTTATGGACGTTCGTCACGATGCCGCGGCCGTATTTGGAAGCGATCCACTTCATCATGGACCGGCACTTTCCTGTTCTCCGCGGCACGGATCACCTCTTCTTGCCGAACGGCGCTTTTTCCAGCTTCGCGACCGCGCGCATGCCCACTTTGCAGCGCCCGCCTTTGTAATGACCCGGACCTCTCGGACAGCATACCAGGAGCCGGGTCTTCGGACCCAGCGTCTTCGTCCTCATGGAGCCCGCCGCGCATTCGATCGTCGCGAGCTTCTTCTCGCGCCATCCCTTCGGGACCTTGCCGAGGCCGTCCATCTCGATCTCCTGCTGTCCGGCGAGCGCCGTCACCATGAGCTCGTTGCCCAGTCGGCACGCGCGCCGGTCGGAGACCCTGTCGAACGCCAGTTCGCACGCCTGACCGGCGACCTGACGGGCCGCGGAGATCTTCTGGACGGAGACCGCCGCGAGGCTCACGACTTCGGAGCGTAGCGGTAGCTGGTCCCGGGGTAATACTTGTCAGGCACCACGAGCTCGGGCACGCCCACGTCCCACATGTGGCTCGAGAACGTGTCGTCGTAGTCCGGCATGATCCGCGCCGGATAGGGGCCGCCGCGGGCCTGGACCGCCCACTCGGGCGTCGGATGGTCGGTCGAGACGTTGAGCGTGTTCATCCCCTCCGCCCGGGCGTCGAAGGACGGATGGGAATTCACGTACCCCATCTTCTTCGCGGGCGGCTGCATCGCGCGGATCGGGTTCATGGAGTCGAGCGCGCCGTCGGCCGCCTGATGGACGATGATCGAGCTCTTGTAGTGCTTGCTGGCGAGGTCCTCCTGGAACGCCTTCGCCTTGTCGAGGCTGTCGAAGGTCCGGCCCACGACCTCGGTCACGAGCGGGACGTGATTCCGGTGATGCTCGACGGTGAGCTCCTCGTCGCGCATGCGGTTCACGGAGCCGGGCTTCATGCCGCCGTGCGTGCCGGGCGGGATCAGGAAAGGCTCGACCTCGGCCATTTTGCGGTGCTTGTTCTCGCCGGGGCCGCGGTGCTTCCGGGTCCGGAGCCACACGACCGCATAGAGCTCGCTCTTGGAGAGAACGGCCGCCGCGCCAGCGCCGAGAGCCCCGAGACCAAGTCCGATTCCGGCGATGATGAGCGGAGCGACCATGGAGATCTCCTTTCAGCCTCGTCGGGAGTGTACCCCCGGAAGGGGTCCGGGTCAAGGTCTGATGGATGGTCTACGACTTCAGACTATCGAGATCAAGCACGACGAGCGCCGGGAAGGACCGGGCCCCGAGCTCCCGCAGCGCGTCAAAGCGGTGGGCCCCCTCCAGGATGTACGGGCCTTTGGTGTCCTCGACTACGATCAGCGGGTTGAGCTCGCCGGAGAGCCGGATCTGCTCCGCGAGTTGCTTCGTCCTCTTTTCCTCGCTCGCGCTCCAGTAGCGGAGGCGGCCCATCTTCGTGAACGCGGAGAAGGGGATCACACGGACGCCGGGCAGGATCTCGTAGTTCGACAGGCTGGCCCCGATCGAGCCCATGTTGGGGATGTTTTCGCGCAGGGCCCGGCCGTCGACGAAGGCCCCCGCGTAGCCGTATTTCGTGCGGACGTTCATCGTTCCCGGATGATCTTGACCCGGCGCGGCTTCCCGAGCTTCGGGACCCCGACCATCGCCGCCCTCTCGCGCGTCGCCTCGTCGAAGGTGAACTTCGCGCCTCGGAGACACGCGATCTTCTGGGCCGTCGACTTGAAGTGCGTGGAGCAGAAATCGTCGGCCAGATTGAGGATGCGGAGTCCCTTTCCGGGCCCCTGTTTCCCTAGATTACCCCTGGTTCCGAGTGCCAACTAGCGCCTCCGTTTCCGGCCTTTCGAGGCCGAAATGCCGAAGCGGACCCCGGCCGAGCACGCGAAGCGCGCCGCCTCGTCTTTGTACTCGCTCATGCACAGTTTGATCCCGTCCATGACCACGGGACGCTTGCGGACGACGGTCGGGTGCTCGCGAAGCTGCCGTTCGGTCTCCATGACGCCCGCGCGGCACGC
>JBGPMB010000183.1:0-4641 GCA_041486775.1 Candidatus Eiseniibacteriota bacterium
AACCACTGCGCCTTCTACCCCGGTTCTCTCCCCGTAGAATCTCACAAGGACGAACTCAAGGCCTACGACACCAGCAAGGGCACCATCCGTTTTCAAGCGGACAGTCCCTTACCGGCCACACTGGTGCGAAAGCTGGTAAAGACTCGGATCGCGGAGTACGCGCGGCGGTGAAGGAAGCGGGCCGGGCCTTCAGCCGATCCTCACAGCCGGGTGCCGCATAAGAGCCCGGCCCCGTCGGCTCGACGCGCGTCCTGGCACCCCGAGGGGCCAACTGCCAAGGAGTGTCGTGCCATTTGTGACTCCCGGTTCTCAAGAAGTGAAATGACGCGGTAACATCTCAGCTTGCAATGACGCTCGGACCATCGAGAGGAGAGTTCATGAGCGAGGACATTCGGAGCGGGGTACCCGTGGCACCGTTGGTGGACGTGGCGCAAACGCGGCGGCTCGTCCCGGTACAGATCGGCAGCGCAACCGTCTACATCGAACAGGTTGGCTCGGCCGTCGTCACGGAATTGGACGACGCGGTTCGGCCCGTGGCACCGCTCCGCCCGGAGGCGGTGTTCGAGAACGCGGGGGAGATCTTGCGCGAATGTGTGCGCGTCATCGGCGACCGCCTCGAGACGATCGCGACGAAGACGCGGCCGGAGGAGATCACTGTCGAGTTCTCGCTGAGCTTCGAGGTCAAGGGAAAGGCGTCGGTGATCCCGGTCTTCCTGACGGGTGAGACCGGAGTTCAGAGCGGGATCAAGGTCACCGCACGCTGGAAGCGCTCTCCGGATGGTGCGTCGGCGAAATGAGCACCAGCGTCCGGAGACTGGAGGTGGCGCGACGCGCGACGGTGCGCGTGTGCGACCGTGCGGGCACCCACTTCGGGCAAGGGCTTCTGCTGGATCTCGACGGCGAAGGGCCAGTTGTCCTCACGTGTCACCACGTCGCCGCGCAGCTCTCTCCCGCGGAGTTGTGCGTCGCTCTGCCGCAGGCCGACGGCACCCTCGGTGCGCCGGTGCCGGCGGCCTATGATGCCGTCCGCTCGCATCCCGCGCACGATGCCGTCGTGGTGCGTGTCGAGGGAGCGCGGCTCCCGGAGATCCCGCTGCTGCACGAGGTGAATGCGGACGCCTACCGTGGGACCCTACCGGAGAAGGTGGTCTGTCTGGGCCACTTCAAGTCGGATAGCTTCGACGGGTGGCTCTCGTCGCCGACGCGTCTCGAAGTGCCGGTGACGCTCGCGGGAGCATGGCCGGACACGCCGGGTCGATACGTCATCCCATGGGCATTCAGAATCCGAGAGCCGAGCGATGCGCGACCCGGGATCAGCGGGTCGGTGGTCGTCTATGAGGACGGCGTCGTGGGGCTCGCGCATTTCTCGCGTCCGGCGGGACCGGACCAGGAGCGCGAGGTCTTCGTCGTGCCGATCTCGACCTGGGCCGAGGGATGGCCGGCGCTCGAGCGGCTGATCGAGCCCCTCGTCGACGGGAGGCTGCGCAGTGTGGCGATCGTCAGGCGCGCCGCGGCATTGCGAATTCCCGATGACGTGCCGATCGCGGCCTATCGCTCCGACGTCCACATCGATCGTCCGGTGACGGCGCGTGCCAGCGCGGCGCTCGCACGGCTCGGCGGCGTCGTTATCATCGGGCGCCCGAAGTCGGGTAAGACACGCCTGGCATGGCAACTCCTCCAGGAGCGCCCGGAGGCGATGGTCGTCATCCCGCGCGAACCATTGCCAACCCCCGCCTTCGAGAGCTCGACGTTTACCGGGAAGGAGGTCGTGCTCTTCTTCGACGACCTCCATCGCTCGGCGATGACGAGCGACCCGATGGCGTGGCGGCGGCGGTTCGAGGAAGCGAGCGGAACGCGGTGCCTTGTCGTCTGCACCTCGCGCGACGGCGAGGACTGGAAAAACGTGGAGCGGTCGGGCGCCGCGCGTCTGATCGACAATCTCGGGCGCGACGCGCTCGTGTTTGCGAGCCAGTCCGGCGGAGAGGGCGCCGACCTGCCGCACGATGAGGGACTGAAGCTGGCGGAGGCCCTTGGCCTGAGCCGGCAGGAGTTCGACCGGCGCTTCGACGGTACGCCCGGCTCCCTCACCCTCGACGTCGAGGACATGGGAAAGCGCTACGCGCGTCTCCGCGATGAGCAGCGCGGAGGGATCGCGATGAGCCGGCTCGTGGACGCGGCAAAGCTCGTGTACGAGGCGAGCCAACCGCGGCTCCACGGCCCCATCGTGCGCGCCGCGGCGGAGCGGATCCGCGGCGACGGGCGGCTGAGCGCGGAGATGTGGGAGACACTCCAACGGCGCACGGCCGACGAAGGGTTCGGGATCTTTCAAAGCGACACGGGAGACTTTCAGACCTACAAGCCCTATCTCGAGAGCTGTGTCGCGTACACACCGTCCGTGGCCGAGATCGAGAGCCTGACGCCGCTCCTGATCGAGGCGAAGGACTACGACGGACTTGGGTATCTTGGTCAGGCGCTCTTCATGCGCCATCGGTCCCATTCGGCGGCCGAGCAGGCGCTGCGCGCGGCCATGGAAGGCGGGAACGAGTCGGCGGCCACCATCCTCTCGTGGCTGCTCGCCGACATCCCCGGGCGCGCGGCGGATACCGAGGCCATGCACCGCCGGTTGCTCGAGGATGGCGAGGCCGGGGCATATGTGAACTACGGTGGCTTTCTCGCCAAGCAGCCGGGGCGGGAAGCTGACGCGGAAAACGCGTTCCGCGAAGCTGTCAAGCGTGCGGAGGGCACAAACCTCGCGCCGCTGGCGAGTTGGAGTCTTGGCAACCTGCTCCAGTGGGTGCCCGGGCGTGAGCGTGAGGCGGAGCAGGCGTTCGTGGTCGCCCGAGATGGCGGAATCTTCCTCGCCCACCTCTCGCTCGCGAAGCTGCTTGCCCGTGATCCCGCCCGCCTGGCGGAGGCGGAGCAGGTCGCTCGCGGCGCGTTCGCGGCAATCGATCACCAGAGCGAATCGATCCAGGAAGAGCCGGGGAAGGGTCCTGCCATCGACCCGCAAACATTTCTCGACAGTATGCGCGGCGACGTGTTCGATTGTCTGGGAGAGATTCTCGCCGGGCAAACGGGTCGCGAAGCGGAGGCCGAGAAGGCTTTTGAAAGCGCGATTGCAGCCGGTCACGACTACGCGCGGCGCCACCTCGCCCTGTTCCTGACCAATAAGCCCGGCAGGGAGGCCGATGCGGAGCGGGTGTTCCGCGAGGCGGTGGCGATCGGCGACTCTGAGGCTGGCGGGTATCTCGGGCAGATCCTCCTCCGCCGGCCGGGAGGCGAGAAGGAAGCCGAACGACTTTTCCGCGACGCCATCGCGCATAAACTCGAGCGCGCGAACTTCTATCTGGGCATATCGCTCGCACAGCAAGAGGGGAGATCTCCCGAGGCCGAGGACGCGTTTCGGAAGGCGATTGCGATCGGCGTCGCCGAGGCAAACGAGACACTGGGCGATTTGCTCGCCGGGCAGCCGGGTCGCGAGCGCGAAGCTGAGGAGTTGTACAAGTCGGCGATCGCGAGTGGTGTTGGCACGGCGAACTTCCGGCTCGGAGAGCTCCTGCTCCGCCAGCCGGATCGCGTGAGCGAGGCAGAGGGCCTCTATCGCGAAGCGGCGCGGCTCGGTGATCCGAGGGGCGCGTACCGCCTGGGATCCAGCCTCGCCCATCGCGCCACGAGCAGCGAGCCGGAGGTCGCAGGCGAAGCGGAGGCGCATCTCCGGGTCGCCCTCGACGCGGGAATCGAGAACGCGGCGATCGATCTCGGCGTGCTGCTTGCCCTGCAGAGCAGTCGACAGAGCGAGGGGATCGAGTTGTTGGAGCGAGCGAGGGAGGGTGGGATTGACGGGGCGGAAGAAATGCTGCGGCTCTTGAGGGAGGGAGAGGGGACGGAGGATTAGAGAGCGCCGCGCAAGAGCGCGACCGACGAAAACGTGTCAAAGGTTAGGTCGCATGCAACCACGTCAACTTGTTCGTTCCTGGATCGAGGCGTTCAATCGAGCCGACAGCGATACGCTCGCCGCCTTCTATGCAGAAGACGCGGTCAACCACCAGGTCGCGGATACCCCGGTTCATGGCCGGGCTGCCATCCGCGAGATGTTCGCTTCCGGGTTCGCTTCGGCGAAAATGGTCTGCATCGTGGAGAACATCTTCGAAGAGGGTGAATGGGCCATCCTCGAGTGGCGCGATCCGCTCGGCCTGAGAGGCTGTGGCTTCTTCCACGTGGTCGACGGCAAGATCGTGTTCCAACGGGGCTACTGGGACAAGTTGTCCTTCTTGAAGCTCCAGGGGTTGCCAATGCCGGAGAAATGGTGAGCTCAACAGCGAAGCGAATCCAGGCGGAGTAGGAGTTCCGAGGACACACGATGACGGGCAATGTAAAACCGATACCCGACGGCGTCCCGGTCGTGATGCCGATGTTGGTGTGCCGCGACGCTTCGGCTGAAATTGACTTCTGCAAGGCCACGTTTGGCGCCCTGGAGCTGGTGCGCCGACCGGGTCCCGATGGGACCGTGGCACATGCGGCCCTGACGATCGGCGGAGCAATGGTCATGATCGAAGGAGAGTTCCCAACCCTTTCGAGCCGAGCGCCTCGGGCGGACGGCAGCTCGCCGGTGGTGCTCTACGTCTATGTCGAAGACGTGGA
>JBGPMB010000184.1:0-4619 GCA_041486775.1 Candidatus Eiseniibacteriota bacterium
AGAGAAAAGAGGAGCCAGGGCCACAGGCACTCCACCGCCGTCAGCGACATGAAGAGCCAGGGAAGGAAGGTGAACGAGAAGGAAAAGACCACGGCGCCGAAGAAGGCCGTCGCCTTCGACAGTCCTGACTCCCTCAACCAGAGCCACATGCCTGTCATCGCCAGAAACAACTTGACCGCCGCCATCAACGTGAACGCCGCCGTGAGCGGAAGGAGCGCCGTCAGGAACATCAGAGGGGAGAAAGCCGCAGAAGCTCCGTTGGCGGCCAATGGCGTGCCGCATCCGTTCCAGCGGTCGCGGAGAGGCAGGTCGCCGTGCAACCAGGCCTGTCGCACCGCCTTGGCCCAAGGCAAGAACTGCAGGGCCACGTCATTCATGTAGGGGTTGTATCGCTGGACTTGCGCGTTCGTGTTCCATGGAGGAACCAGCATCGCGTGGTCCACGGGAAGGAGTGTTCCCTTCGAAAGAGTTTCGCGACCGAGAAACAGCAACGGCGCAAGGGCCAGAACGCAAAGCAGAGAACGCGGCAATGGCCGCCGGACCCAAAGCGCGACCCCGGCAGTAAGCAGGACGGCGAAGAGGTATGTCGAAAAGAAAAGGACCGCGTGCCCGACCGATGTCACGCTGGTCCCCCCTGCGCGCTCTGGATGGCCGAGCCCTCCCGTGGCAGAGCCGGCGCTCGCCGAAGGCCTGAGCGCCCCAGGAAAAGGAGCAGAGAGCAGAGCACGAGCGTCGCACTACTCGCCGCCAGGCCGGCCACGAAACTCTCGGGCCAGTACTCGAGCACGGCTCTGTGACGGCCCCGGGGGACGCGGAATCCGAGGAACGCGTGGTTATAGGAGAGGAGCGGCGCGCGCGCGCTGTCCACGGTCAATCTCCATCCGGGCCAGGCCGTGACGGAAGTCCCGACGACCGCGGGATCGCGCGCTTCCACCTCGAGAGTCATTCGCTGCGGGTGATACGAGACAATCCGCACGGACGTTGGGCCGTTCCTGTGCCAGCCGCCCGACTCTTCCCCGGCGGGTGCCGACTCACCCACGACGCCACGATCGCTGAAGTCCGAGACCGTGCCCAGCAGCGGCACCCGCGCGCTCGCATCCGGTTGATAAGCCACCGAGCGCGGAGCGAATGCTCGTGGCAACGGGGCGGGGTTCTCGAAGAGGCGTCCCTCTTCGCTGGAATGAAGCACATTCCAGCCTCGCGGCGTCGCGAATCCCGGCGGACCGAAGGCGTAGCGGACGTTCAGGAAGGAGAGAAAGGGCCTCGTGGGGTCGTCCACGCGGTTGTACCAGACCGGCTGGGGAACGCACCAGAGCGGATATGTCTCGAAGAGAGGCTTGAACGTCATCGCTTCGTATCCCCGCACATCCTCGATCTCATAGAGCGCGGCGATGTTGGGAATGAAGTTGTAACCGATCGCGGTCATCCTGTAGGGAGCGTGCCGGGGAATCGCCTCGAGCGACCGCAGGGGTGGGTAGAAGGCGCGCGTCGGATATGTCGGATAGAAATCTCCTTCCTCGAGACCGCGCTGCGCGAGCAGAAGCATCAGCGTGGCCGTCATCGCAATTGCGGGCCGCCGCCGAAACAGGAAAAGCCAGACGACCACGCAAAGAGCCAGGGGAACGGCCAGAAGCAGAGTCCTGTAACGGAAGTGACCCGGAGGCATTTGCATCTGCGGAAGGTGAGGCTGCGCGTGGACATAGAGAAAAGCCGAGAGGGCAAGCCCTGCGAGCGAAACGCCGAGCAGAACGCTCAATCCGGCCTTTTCGCGGAGCCGGTCCATTCCCAGCGCGGCCAGTGCCGCCGTCGCGAAGGCGCCGAGAAAAACCATCCTCTCGTTGATGCCGATGTCGAATCCGGGGAGAGCGCAGAGGGCATCCATCACGCCGCGAAGCCGCGCTCCGATCGCGATCCCGAGAAGTCCGATCAACAAGATCGCCCACTTCTCCCGGCGCCGCGAAAAGAGACCGAGCGCCGCGAACGGCCAGAGAACCGAGCCCGCATAGGCGGTTGGCTCGTGATAGCCCTCGATCACGAGCCCCTTCCCGGAGAATCCGTAGTAGAAGGGCATCAGGTTCGGCACAGCGCGGCGAATCGAATCTGCTACCGGCATGGACCTGCGCGCGTGCGCGTAATAGGCCCGGCGAAAGTAGTGCTCCACGGTGTGCGGGAGCGCCTCGGCGAGCGGCAGAAGCAGGACGGCGCAGAGGCCCAGCGTGAGGACGCCCGCGAGAAGGGAGAGCCCGATGGGCCTCAGTCGCCGGCCCTTTCCGGCGAACCCGAGCTCGAAAAGGAAATAGATCCCGGCGCCCGCGACGCTGTGCAGCAGCGTCTCGGGATGTCCGGCCGTCAGAATGAAGAGGAGCGCGACGACCGTCAGCCCGACGGCCCTCCGGCTCCCCTCCGAGACAATCCGCCGCAGACCCAGAAGCAACAACGGAAAAGGGGCCGCGGCGGGAGCCAGCGGATAGCCGGCATAGAAGACGTGATAATCGCAGAACGCCCAGGCGACCGACCCGAAGAGAGAGGCCATCTCGCCGCACCGCAAGTCGCGCAGGAAGAGATAGGCCGAGAGAAGAGCCAGGAAAAAGTGGAACGCCATCTCGAAAGTCCAGGCCTGCGAAAGCGGCAAGAGAAATCCGATCCCCGTGGCGGGGTGGAGAACGGCAGGCTGTTGAACCGCGAGCAACGGCTCGCCCGCCAGGACGAAACGGTTCCAGAGAGGCAGTCGCCCGTTCTTGATCGCTTCGCGCACGGCCTTTCGCCACGGGATTTCCTGGTAGACGACGTCACCCAGGGCCGGATTCCGCGTGACCGCCGTTCCCTTTTGCTGCCCGTATCGAGACAACGGTGCTGCCTGGTAGGGAATGTCGATCGGGGCATAAACGCCAGCGGTCAGCAGCGCTTTTCCCACGAGCAGAAACGGACCAAGCGCCAGGAGGAGCGCGACGCGCAGCCGGATGGCGGAGATGAACCGGTGCGCGAGCCAGAGGCCGAGCGCGGCCGTCCCGAAATACACGGCCAGCAGGCGCAGAGCGAGCAGGAACACGCTTCCGGAGTTTAACCCGCTCGCGCGGAAGGCCGGCGCGCCCGGAAACCAAGCGCCGTCGCAGCCGACAGCCCAAGGACAAGAGAGAGTAACCCCCAGGAGAAGGAGGCGGGCCGGTAGTGGAGACGGACAGTCTGCCGGCCGGCGTTCAGCCAGAACCCGACGAAGGCGTGATTCGTGGTCACCAGGGGAATCCTCGCGCCCGCGCTCTCCGCGATCCACCCCGGCCAATCCGGAAGGGAGGTCGCGATGAAAACGCGCTCCGCCGCGGCGACAGTCGCGATCAAGTCCGGGCCCGCCGCGCGCAACGAGATCTCCGCCTTGCCGTTGCCGACTTCGCTTTTCGCGCCGGGGATCCAGGCTGTCTCCGAAAAATCCGGCGCCGTTCGCATCTGCTCGAGCGCGACGGCCGCGTCCTCTTCGAGTCGGAGCTTTCGCGGCGCAAAGAGCCGGGACAGGGCGCGGGGATTCTCGAAGATCGTCATCTCGTGCGTGCGCGAGCGCACCTGCCACCCGTTTGGAGCGGAAGCCTCGGGAGGCG
The DNA here is from genome assembly GCA_041486775.1 of Candidatus Eiseniibacteriota bacterium. Taxonomy (GTDB): domain Bacteria; phylum Eisenbacteria; class RBG-16-71-46; order SZUA-252; family SZUA-252; genus WS-7. The sequence goes on from JBGPMB010000184.1 coordinate 3,591, forward strand.
CGATGGCGAAGCGCGCGTTCAGGAATGAGAGGAACGGACTGGCGAGGTCGTCCACGCGATTGAACGAAGCAAACTGCGGCTTCGACCAGAGTGGGTAGGTGTCGGCGAACCGGTCGAGCACGAGCGACTCATAGCCGCGCGCGTCCTCCAGGCCATAGAGCGTCGCGCCGTTGGGACGGAAGACGTCTCCGGCGGCGACGACGCGTGCGGGCCCGTCCGCCGGGAGTCCGGCGAGGTCCGGGAGCGGCGGCGCGAGAACGTCGGCCGGAAGGGTCGGATAGACGCCGCCCATCTCTCCGAAGCGCTGCGCGAGAAGGAGAAGCGAAACGGAGAACAGGATCGCGCGGCGGTTGCGAGAGAAGAAGATGGCCGCCGCGCCGAGTAGGGCGACCGGTGCGATCTCCCAGACGAAGCTCGACCGCGTGAAGGAGTCCGGCAAGCCCCTCTTCTCGAGGATTCCCCGCGACAGGAAAAAGGCAGCGAGAAGGAGCGCCAGCGTCGAGACGCTTGCGATCGCGAGCGCCCTGGAAGACTCATCGCGGCAGATTCGGTCGGTCCCGAATGCCGCGAGACCCGCCAGCCCGAGCGCCGCCAGAAAAACCAGCCTGTAGTTCAGTGCCAGCGAAAAGAACGGCAGTCGCGTCAAGACGTCGATCAGCCCCGGCGCGCTCGCCCCGAGCAACAGACCCGCGACGAGAAACCCCAGGAAGATCGACCGCCCTCGCTCCTCCCCCTCTCTCCCCGGAGAGACGGGCTGAGGGGGTTCCCTCCGCTTCCCTGCTCTCAACAACCCGACAACCCCGAGCGGAAACAACACCGCCCCCCCGTACGCGAGCGGCATCCCCGACCCGTCGTTTCGCTCCGACTGCACCGGGCTCCTTCCGTAGATGCCATGCGAGAAAGGCAGGATCTCAGGCAGAAGCCGCGCCGCCGCCTCCCCCGCGCTCACCGACTGAGACGAGCGCCCCGCGGCCGCCCCCGCGCGCCGCGCGCGGTACTCGGCGGAATGCCGGATCGCTTCGACGAGCG
>JBGPMB010000185.1:0-4612 GCA_041486775.1 Candidatus Eiseniibacteriota bacterium
AGAAGCTGGTTCGTTCCCTCGGAGATGGTGACGGGGCGCTCGGTGTTGGGTCTCAAGGTGAGGCACGGAACCCCGAGCGCGGTCGTTTCCTCCTGGATTCCTCCGCTGTCGGTTACGAGAAACCTCGCCTGATCCATGAGGGAGAGAAAATCGAGATAGCCCAGCGGCTCCGTGAGATGAAGTCCCGGCTTGAGGCCGATCCCGGCCCGGTCCATCCGCTCACGCGTCCGGGGATGCACCGGGAACAGGATCGGAATCCGTTCCGAGAGCTCGCTCAAGGCGTCGAAAACGCGGCGCAGCGATTCGACGCGGTCCACGTTGCTCGGCCGGTGGAGGGTGACGAGGGCATAGGAGCGTGGGGTGAGACCGAAGCGTTCGAGCGCGCGGCGCTCGCGCGCCTTCGGCAAATGATGCCTCAGCGTGTCGATCATCGGATTACCGACGAGGTGGATCTTCTCCGCCGGCACCCCTTCGGCGCGGAGGTTCAGCACGGCGTCCTCCGAGGTCGCGAAGAGAAGGTCGGAAACCGCGTCGGTGACGAGCCGGTTGATCTCCTCGGGCATCGTCCGGTCGCGGCTCCTCAGGCCCGCCTCTACGTGCGCGACGGGAACGCCCAGCTTCGCCGCGACCAGGCTGCAGGCCAGGGTGGAGTTCACGTCCCCCACCACGATCACAAGCTTCGGCGCGCGCTCTTGGACGAGGGGCTCGAAGGCGGTCATGATGCGCGCGGTCTGGCGCGCGTGCGTGTCGGAGCCGACCTCCAGGTCTCTGTCCGGCGCCGGCAGCCCCAGCTCCTCGAAGAAGATTCGCGACATCTCCGCATCGTAATGCTGCCCGGTGTGGACGAGGAACGGCCGGAGCTTCGGATACTCGGCCAGCCCGCGCAGGATCGGCGCCATCGTCATGAAGTTGGGCCGCGCCCCGACGACGCAGAGGATCTCGGTCACGAGCCCGACCATCCCAGAGCCCGGGCCGAGACCGCGAGCCCGGCGGAGGCGAGGGAGAGGAAGACGTTTCGTCCGAAGTGCCCCACGCGCGATCCCCACGGCGTCCCCGCCAGGAGACTCTCGAGCGCGCTGGCGAGAAATCCCGCGCCGGCCGCGATGCACGCGGCGGGCGTAGAATCGAGCAACCCAACGCTCCACGCGCCTCCGGCGACCGCGCATGCCGCGGCGGCCGCGGTGGCGAAGCCCGCGATGCTCATCCCTCCGGGCGTTCCGTGCAGGACCGCCGTGATCCGGCCGCCGCGGAAGCCGAACGCGGCCCCCCCCATCACGGGGCCCAGCTCCGTGGCCGCGGTGTCCGCGAAGGCGCCCGCGAGCGACGCGACGTAGACCAGGGCCAGGGCTCGCCCCGGCGCGGCGCCGAATAGAGCCAGGGCGGAGGCGACGGCGGGCAGCGAGAGCTTGGCCGCCACGTGCGCCACCCCGCGGCGGCCTTGGTCCGCCTCGGCGGCGCCCATCCGCTCCTTCCGGTCCCGGCCGAGGCGCGTGAGAATGCCCGAGCCCAGGACGAAGATCGCGAGCGGAAGGAGCGCCGGCGCGCCGAGACCCAGGGCGGCGAGCAAGGCGACCGCGAAGCCTGCAAGGGCGCCGGCGGCTGTTCCCTGCCGCGTGAGGACGATCAGAACCGCGCCCGCGAGGGCCAGGAGGGCGCCGGTCGCGGCCGTAGGGTGAAGGATCACGCGCCGGCGCTCATCCGAGGAGCTGGTAGGCGAAGGCCACGAGAAGCGGAATGGTCAGGTTGTCCACGCCCGCCGGCGAAAGGGCCTCGGCGATCGCGCCGATGACGCCGCATCCCACGGCGGCGCGGACCGGAGAGGGTCCGCCGGGGCAGGCCGCCGCGATGAGCCCTGTCGCAAGCCCCGCGGCGACGAGGAACGCGATGGAGCCCTCCACGCTGCGTCCATAGGCCCACCGGGCGTAGCGCCGCTGACCCCAGTGCGTCCCCACCAGCGCCGCGGCCGGATCCCCGAACGCCAGGGCGGCGATGCCGGCGAGCACGGCGCCACGGTGGCCGTAGTCCCAGAAGAGGAGATCCACGAGACACACGCCGAGCGGAAACATCCAGAGCCCGCGCGCCTCCTTCGCGTCCTCCGCGAGGCCCGGAACATAGGCGCGGATCCGGGACGAGGCGTTGAGCGCGGCGAAGAGCGCCGGCGGGACGATGGCCCATCCGCGGTGGTGAAACGGGATCGTCATGAGGAGCGTCACCGCCCCGATCAGCGCGTGGAGCAGCTTGCGGAAGAGAAAGCGCGGCAGGGGGTGCCCGCCCACGTACCAGCGGACAGAGCGCAGAAGGAGCGCGACCAGCCCGATCGAAACAAGGGCCAGAATCGGATCGTGGAGCCGCGCCAGCACGGCCGGACCTTATCCGCTCAGGAGAGCGGGTGTCAAAGCGATTCGCCGTCCCCGGAGCGCGCCTCGAACTCGCCAACGTCGAACACGGGCTCCTCGGCGGCCGGAGCCGCGGCTGCGGGCTTTCCCGGGGACCGGGCGTCCTCGTCCCCGAGCGGCGCGAATTCGTCGGTGCGCAGATGAAAGCTCTTCGTAAGCCGCAAGAGCTCCAGCTTGTCGGGCGTGATCTCGCGGCGGCCGCGCAGGGGCGAGTCCGCGACCGGGCGGATCGACTCCGCCCGGGTGCGCTCCCCCGCCAGCGCCCGCCGATCGACTTCCTCGAGCAGGGTGTCCACCAGGATCGAGATGCCGCTCCGCTCCGGAGTCTCCTGCGCGTCGAACTGGAAGTAGCCCACCTGCCACGTGCAGAGATCGTAGAGGGCCTCGCAGGTCTGGTACAGGAGGGCCGCGTCCTGATCCGCGGGCGTGATGGAGCCCATCTCGACCAGGATCGAACCCAGCCGCCGGGTGCTTCCGCTGGTTTCCTGCGCCTCGAGCGCCGAGGTGAGCGTGTCCTGGGAGATCTTGCCCAGCTTCAGCATGATCTCTCCGAACCGCTCGTCGCGGAGCGTGTCCGAGGCCATGACGATCCTTCCTTCGTCCACGTGGATCTGCGCGGTGGCGGCGTCGGAGCGAATGGTGATGATCCCGCTCTTCTCCCCGTTCGAGATGATCGCGAGGAGTTCGGGCAAGCTGAGATCGCGGAGACTGCCTACGAGCGCCATCGAGTCTCTCTCCTCAAGCCGAGGATACCTGGTTCTTGCCGGATTGCTTCGCCGCGTAGAGCGCGATGTCCGCGGCTTCGAGCAGCTCTCCGGCCGTGGATCCGCTTTCCGGGAACGTCGCCACCCCCACGCTCACCGTGATCGCGCCGGCGTCGACGAGCGGAAAGGCCCTGGCCTCGACCGCCAGCTTCACGCGCTCCGCGAGAACACAGGCGCCCTCCCGCGTGGTCTGCGGGAGGATGATCACGAATTCGTCGCCTCCGTACTTCGCGACCAGGTCGATCGCGCGCGCTTCCCGCACCAGCGCCTGGGCGACCAGCTTCAACACCTCGCTCCCGCGCAGGTGCCCATGGTGGTCGTTGTAGGCTTTCAGATTGTCGACGTCGAGCATCATGAGCGAGAAGTTCTGCCCGAACCGGGCCGCGCGCTTCACTTCGCGGCGCAGCGCCATCTTGAGGAAGCGGTAGTTGTAGACCTGGGTCAGGTCATCGGTCACGGCGAGCTGCTCCGCGCGGCGGAAGAGCTTCCCGTTCTCGATGGCGATCGCGGTGTGGTTCGCGAGGAGCGAGAGCACGCGAAGGTGGCGCACCTCGAAGGGTGTGCTGTCCAGCCGGTTGACGGCCACCAAGACGCCGAGGGTCGTATCCCTCACCTTGAGCGGCGCCGCCAGGCAGGCGGTGGTGCTCAAGCCGGGCAAGGAGTCGGTCTCGGCCCGGAAGCGCGGGTCCGCGCCGACGTCCGGCACGTGGAGCGGCTGCCCCTCCAGCATCACCCAGCGCGAGATGCCGCTCTGATTCTCGATGTCGTAGCGCTCGAGATTATGGAGCTGCCCGTCATGGGACATCCGGCGCGCGTACTTGCGGATCTTCCGGCCCTCGACCGTGATGAGGAACACAGCCTGGGCGTGGAGCATCTGCAGCGCGCAGTCCAGCACGGACTCGAAGATAGTCTCCTGCGCCCTGCCCCCATTGATGAGGCTCGTGATCTCCTGGAGGGTGGCAAAGAAGAGCTCGTTCTCCGCCAGGTCGGTCGTTGCAAAACGCACGGTTTCAGTGGGGCGCTTCATGGCAGAGGGGATTGCTGCAACCTCCATGCCGTCCCGGACGAGGCTATTGATCTTCCTGGAACAGACGGAGTTGCGTGAGGAACCGTCTCAGGGCGAAGAGCAGAACCGCCAAAATACCGGCCGGGATCATGTACCGGTAGAGCGGCAAGTCTTGGAGCATCGGCGCCACGGTCCGAAAGAAGACGAAGAACAGCACGAGGTCTAGGAGGACCACCGCGCCCGCGACGATGAGCGTCGAGAGCCGTGCGACCCGGCGTTCCGACCAGCGGAATGGTGTGTGCGGTTCCGGCATGTGAAATGGTGCGCCCGAAGGGATTCGAACCCCTGGCCTTCTGCTCCGGAGGCAGACGCTCTATCCAGCTGAGCTACGGGCGCAGCGAGTTGACAGAGTACACGATACGACGATTCCGGCAAAGCGCCGGGAC
>JBGPMB010000186.1:0-4607 GCA_041486775.1 Candidatus Eiseniibacteriota bacterium
CGGCGAAGCCCATGAGGAAGATGAAGACAGTGCCGAGGCTGGGGAGGCGTCGGCGGGAGGCTGGATGGCCCGCGGCAGCCGCCGCCCCCGAGGCGCCACCCGCCCTCACTTCCTCGAGCGCGAGCCTCGCGTCGCCGATGTCGCGAAGCCGCTTCTTCGGGTCCTTCTCGAAACAGCGCTGCAGCAGTTCCCGGACTCGCGGCGGCGTTGACTTCGGAAGGCGCGACCAGTCCACTTCCCTTTCCAAGATCTTCGCGATCGTGTCCGAGACGGTCTCGCCCTCGAACGCCAGCTTCCCCGTGAGGCATTCGTAGAGCACGCAGCCGAAGGACCAGATGTCGGTGCGGCGGTCGACGGCCTTCCCACGGGCCTGCTCGGGCGAGAGGTACGCCGCCGTGCCCAGGATCACGCCGGGGAGCGTCGCGGGCGAGGCGAAGGTCGGCGAGTGCGCGAGGGTGGGCGAGGAAAGCGTCGGCGATTCCGCGAGCGGCGCGGGGTGAGAGGAACTCGACTCGTCCGCCACCTTCCCTTTCGCCAGTCCGAAATCCAGCACCTTCACGTGCTCGCCCGGCGTGATCATCACGTTCCCGGGCTTCAAGTCGCGGTGGATCACGCCCGATTCGTGCGCGGCCTCCACCCCGGCCGCGATCTGCGAGCAGATCTCGAGCGTCTCCGCGAGCGGCAGTGGTCCGCGCGCGATCCGGGCGGCCAGCGTCTCCCCTTCGATGTGCTCCAAGGCGAGATACCGGCGCCCGCCACTCTCCTCCACGCCGTAGATCCCGGCGATGTTGGGATGGTTGAGCGAGGCCAGCACCTTGGCCTCGCGCTCGAAGCGCGCGAGCCGCTCGGGATCGGCGGCAACATCGTCCGGCAGCGCCTTGATCGCGGCCGCTCGGTCGAGTCTCGTGTCGCGCGCAAGGTAGACGATGCCCATGCCGCCCCTCGCGATCTCCCGCTCGATGCGGTAGGGACCGATCTGCGTCGGAATCCCTGTTCCGGAGGAAGCTGGGTTCATGAATTCCTAGTCGAACTCGCTCCGCTCGGGGGGCGGCGACTGCTGAGTACCCACGCGTCCGATCTGGATGTCGGCGCGCGAGTAGTTCTCGCCGCGCACGTGGGAGCCGGCGAGACGGCGCAGCATGGTGAGCTGCCCCGTGTGCGTGAGCGCATCGGCGATCGCGCCCTGGAACATGCGCTCGGCGGGCTTGTAGAGCGGCTTGCGCGATCCCAGATACGCGTCGTAGGCCGCGAGCGAGGCGTGGAAACGCTTCACCTCGCCGTCCCAGGAGAGCGTGCTCGCGTCGGGCCACCGCTCCTTCCCCTCCGCCTGCGAGAGCGCCCAGTCCAGGAGATCTCCGATGTGGGACAGGATCTCGATCGGCACGCGCGTCGAAGGACCCGCCTTGAACTGGGCGAAGGATTCCGGCGCGCCGCGAACCGCCTTGCCGCCGCGGTAGGCGAGCGTCGCGACTGTGTGGCGCAGGAACAGGCGGCCGCCGTCGGCGAGCGAGTTCGGCGCGGAGGGCTTGCGGGCGGCCGGCTTCTTGGCGGTTTTCTTGGAACCCCTCTTCGCGATCTTCTCCGTAGCTTTCTTGACGGCCTTCTTCGGACTCATGGTTTCCTCGTCGCGGGCAGACCGGCGTGCGGTGCCATGGGGGCGGAGAATAGCACGATGAAGCTTTGCTGGCGGAACCGGCCTGGAGGCCCGATATACTGGTGGAAGGTGGGGCCACGGAGGGAAAGGAGACCCATGCAACTCGCATCCAATACCGTACTCGTCACAGGCGGCGCCTCGGGCATCGGCTTGGCGCTCGCCCAGCGGTTCCTCCAGGCCGGAAGCACCGTGATCGTGTGCGGCCGGCGCGAGGAGAAGCTCGAGGAGGCGCGAACCAAGCATCCCGTGCTCAAGACCTATGTCTGCGATCTCTCGAAGGAGAAGCAGCGCGAGAAGCTCCTCAGATGGGCCATGAAGGAGTTCCCGCGGCTGAATGTGCTGGTGAACAACGCGGGCATCCAGCGCCGGGTCCGGATCCTCGGGGATAAGTGGAGCGCGACCCACGAGGAGATCGCGATCAACCTCGAGGCGCCCCTGCATCTCACTTCCCTTTTCATTCCTCACCTCATGAAGCAAGAGCGACCCGCGATCCTGAACGTGACCTCGGGGCTGGCCTTCTCGCCGATCGCGAGCGTGCCCATCTATTGCGCCACGAAGGCGGCGCTCCACTCCTTCACGCTCTCGCTACGGCACCAGCTCGCGGGAACGCCGGTGCAGGTGATCGAGATCATCCCACCCGCGGTCAACACCGACCTCGGAGGCCCGGGGCTCCACACGTTCGGGGTGGCTGTCGAGGAGTTCATGAACGCGGTGACGATGGGGCTCCGCCAGGGAGATCCGGAAATCGCCTACGGGTATTCGCAGCGGGCGAGCCAGGCCTCGCGCTCCGAGCTGGACGAGATCTTCCAGCGCATGAACCAAGCGGCGTCGTGAGTCGGTATTCGCGCGGCCGAGGATGTAGACCCCTCAGCCCCCGAGGAACTTCTTCAGCGGCCCCCAGTATTTCTCGCCCCATCCCTTTTCGAGGTGGGTGATCTCCTCCTCGGGCGCCCCGCCCTGATCGAACACCAGCCTCGTCTTCAATCCGTCGGATTGGAGGTCGAAGATCACGATCGAGTAGTGACCCGCGGGCCAGCTCTTGGAGCGCCACGCCTGCACGATTCGTCTGTTGGGGATCAGCTCGACGTGCCGTCCGGTGATGTAGCCGCCGAAGCACGAGAACGCGCCGCCTTCCTCGGGATCGATCTCGGCCGGCGTGCCCGTGATCTTCGCGAACTCCTTGGAGTCCAAGATCGCCCGGTACACCTGCCCCGGGGGCGCCGAGAAGGAGACTTCCTGGTGGATCTGGGACATGACGGCTCCTCTCCTACGTGCTCACCACGAGTAGCCCAAGACAAGCTCGATGGCATGCGAGCGATACTCGCTGGAATACATCACGGGAGAATTGGTCCATCCGATGTTCTGCTGCGAGGGGGCCACACCGGGCGCGAACGTGCGCGTCATGGTGTTGATCTCGCGCACGTAGCTGAGATTGATCGTGGCCGCACCGCCACCCATGGGGCGGTAGGTGCCCAGCCCGACGCCCGCCACGGCATTCCACCGATCCGAGCGATCGTCCAGGCGGCTCCTGTACGCGACCGAAGGCTGGTTCGAAAACCACGAGGTGCCCTGGACCTCGCCCGAGGCCAGGTAGGAAACCTCGGGGTTCACCGTCAGGAAGAACGAGTGCGGCATCTTGTAGCGTAGGGCCAATCCGCCGCTGACCGTGTGTTCCAGGGACTCTTCGTTTCCGCCGAAATCCTGTCGCGAATGCCAGGAGGTCTTCTCCCCTTGCTCGGCGTAGCGGAGCACGGGTCCCACGCTGAGGCGTGTTCCGACGGACTGGTCGAGAATCAGAGCGACGGTGGGCAGCACGCGGGGCGTGATGTCCTCGCCGGGTCTTTGAACCGTGGTGTGATCGGACGTGGAGTTTCGGCCCGCGAACTCCATTCTCACATGGGCCGCGCGCGCGGGCTGGTGGATGAAGAGGGCCGCGACCGCAAGGATAGTGAGAAACGTGCGCGAACCCATGGCCGAGATTCTATCACTTTCAAATTGCGGAACAACAGCCGGCGAGCCTAGAGTGGGGGGTTCCAGGAACGCAGTCCGCATCGTCAGAAACGAGGCGCCCCGTGCTCCGACAGCGCGACCACCCTCCGCCGTAGCTCGTCCCGCTGTCGTAAACCAGACCCAAAACCCGAACGCCTCGACCGAGGCAGGTTGTGTCCTCCGAAAGGTTTGGTGAGATATGAAACGCGGTCCGAAGATCCACCTGCTCGCGCTCTTCCTCGTGACTCTCGCCATCGTCGCGACCTTGGCCCCTTCGGCATTCGCGGCCGCTCCGGTCCTGAACCCGATCGCGAACATGTCCGTTTGCCTCGGCTCAACGGCCGATCAGACGATCAGCGCGACCGACCCGGACGGAGACGCGATCTCGTTCACGTCATCCGGTCCCGCCTTCATGACGTTGACATCCAGCGCACAGGTGGGAACGACCCGTGGCGGCAACATCCACCTCGCTCCCTCGTCAGGCGACGGTGGCGTATTCCCGGCGTCCGTGACCGCGACCGCGAACGGCGAATTCGACGGCAAGACCTTCACGATCACGGTGACGTCGGCCAGCCTGCCGCCGGTCTTCGACCAACCGTCCAACATGACCGTGGACGAGGGAACGACCGCCGACCAGACCCTCACGGGGAGCGACGCCTGCGGCCAGGGCCTGACCTTCTCCACAGTGGCGGGGCCTACCTACATGACGGCGCTGACCCTAACGGTCAATCCCTCGACCGGAAGAGTTCACCTGGCGCCGGGCTTCGCGGACGCCGGTTCCACGACGGCGATCATCCGCGCGAGCAACGGAGCCACCAGCACTGACAGATCGTTCACGATCACCGTGAACAACGTGAATCGCCCACCGGCGCTGAATCAGCCCACGGACATGACGGTTGAGCCCGGAGCCATCGCGGATCAAGGGATCACGGCCACCGACCCCGACGGACAGCCGCTTGCATTC
>JBGPMB010000187.1:0-4585 GCA_041486775.1 Candidatus Eiseniibacteriota bacterium
AGGGGGAGAAGCGCCGCGAGAAGCCCGCGGAGCTGGGGGAGGAGCCCGCGAAGCATCTCATCGCGATCATCCGCGCGCAGGCCTCGACCGAGTTTGGGTCGATCCAGCAGCACGAAGGCACGCTGGCGCGCGCCCAGGACGACGAGGACCGGTTCTGGGTCCTCCGCGTCATGGCCGAGGAGCTGCGCCACGGCTACCAGATGCTCCACCTCCTGGTGGAGCAGGACTGGAGCGCTGTTTCGGGACAGAAGGCCGAGGAGATCGTCGAGGAGATCCTCTCCATGCAGACCGGCTCCCACGTCCTCGACGCCTTCAACCTCGAATACGATTCCTTCGTCGACAACGTGGTCTTCGCCGCGGTGATCGACCGCGTGGGCAAGTACCAGCTCTCCATGCAGCGGGTCTGCTCGTACAAGCCCTTCGCGGCCTCCATGCCGCCGATGCTCCGTGAGGAGGCCTTCCATCTCGCGGCGGGCGTGATTCCTCTGCGCCGCTGGGTGCAGCGCGCCGCGCAGGGAAACGCGCTCATCACGACCCAGGCCATCCAGAAGGCGTTCAACAAGTGGATGCCGCGCGGGCTCGAGATGTTCGGGCACGAGAAGGGCGGCGAATCCAACATCCGCTTCGGCTTCAAGAACATGAAGAACGCCGAAGCGCAGTCGCTCTATTACGAGGAATGCAAGCGTATGGTCGCGGACCTGAACCAACGGTTCATCCGGGCGCGGCTGCCGAAGCTTTCTCCCGAGGAGGCCGAAGCGTTGGCGGACCGGCTGATGAAAGACCGCGGCAAGCACGAGGGGATCAGCCACGAGGACTTGATCCAGCTTCCCGACAAGGCGTTCTTTCGCCGCAAGGGCGATGCCGCGTTCACGATGGTGGGCTTCGCGGGCGAGGCCTTCACGGACGTGGAGGACTACGTGCGGCATCTCGCCGCGCATCTGCCCGAGCCCTACCTCCACAGCCGCGATATGAAGCAGTACGTCGAGTCGTTGCGCCAGGTGGCGGCCGGCACGATGACCACCGATCAGGCGATGAAGAGGATGCCGGCGCTGAAGCGCGTCGGCGGCATGTGCCCCTGCTCCAGATCGGTGCGGTGGGTCATGGAGGCGGTGGAAGAGCTCCCGGCCGCGCACTCGCAGAGCTAGCTTCGCCTCGCTTCGCCCCCCGCAAATCCATCCACGTCTTCGCCAGCGTTCCGCCGAGGATGATCATCCCGCCCAGGAGCGACCACGCCCGCGGCTTCTCCCCGTGGATGAGCCAGGACCACACGGGGTTCAGCACCGGCTCGAGGAGGAGCAGCATCGAAGCCTCGAGCGCCGGCACGTAGCGCATCCCCTCCGTGAGGAACACGTAGGCGACGCCGACCTGGACCGCGCCCAATCCGGTCACGATGGCCCAGTCCAAGGGCCGCGCCGCGTGGACCGGCAGGGCGAAGGGGAGCGCGACGAAGAAGGCGATGAGGTTCCCGATCACAGCGGCGGGGGCGGCGGATCCTCCCTCGTGACGTCCGGTCGAGCGGAGCCCCATCAAGGTGAGCGCCCAGCAGAGCCCCGCCAGGGTGGCGAGGACGTTCCCATGAACCGGATCGGGGGCGGTTAAGTACCGGCGCTCGGTGCCGACGAAGAGGAGCGCCATGCCCAGCACCACGATGCCCATCACGGCCACGTCGCGCGGGCGGGTGTGCTCGCGCAGGAGCCACGGCGAGAGGAGCAGGATGTAGAGGGGTGCCGTGGATTGGAGAAAGATCGTGTTCGCCGAGGTGGTCAGCTTGTTCGCGAGCACGAAGAGCGTCACGGTCGCGGCGTAGGCGACCCCGACCAGCGCCGAGCGGATGTTCCACCCTCGGCGCGATTCGGGGAGAAGAAGGAGCAGCGCCACCGCGGCGATGCCGGAACGGAAGCTGGTCACCTGCCAGCTGGTGAGCTGACAAGCCTTGATCCCGGCGCCGCCGATCGAAAAGATCAGCGCCGCGGCGAGCACCCGAATCCGCGCGGCTCCGAGGGTGAGTCCCGCGCCCGTGCCCGGACGGCTCACTCGCGGACGCGCGCGTAGAGGAAGCAGTCGGCGGTGCGGCCTTCCTTCACGACCTTCTTTCGGAGCCTCGCCTCGCGCGTGTAACCCGCCTTCTCCAGCACGCGTGTGGAAGGCAGGTTCCATTCGAACACGTAGGCCTCGAGGCGCTGGAAATCGAAGCTCGCGAAGGCGTAATCGGTGACGGCGCGCAGGGCCTCGGTCGTGATCCCGCGTCCCCAGTACGCCTCTCCCAGCCAGTATCCGATCGTGGCGGTGAGGCGGTGGACGTCGACGCCTCGGTGGAATCCGATCCCTCCGACCGCCTTCCCGTCCACCGTGATGGCGAAGACCGTATCGGCGTGCTGGGCGGAGGTTTTCTGGATCCAGCCCTCGGCGTCGGCCCGCGTGTAGGGGTGAGGGAACCCGTCATGGAGGTTTCGCCAGACATGGATGTTGTTCGCATGCGCGACGAGCGAATCCACATCGGACGCTCGCCACTCTCGCACGACGCACGTCTTGAGCTTGAGCTCGAGGGTCTTGGGTTTGCTGGACGACACGGAATCTCCGTTTGCCCTTGAACGAGTCGCGCGATGCCCCCTAGCATCGAGGGGTACCCCTCACAAGAGAGGTTTGGGATGCGAGACAATAGCAAGAAACCAGCGCGGCGGCACCCTCCGGCGGCGCTGGTCGTCGGGGCGGTGGCGGTAGTGGCGTTCGCGACGGCGCCCGCGCCTGGGTTCTCGGAGGCGGCGGGCAAGCCCTGCTCCATGGAGCTCGCGACCACAGGCGAGAAAGACCAGCCGACGGAGGAGATCACCACCGATCAGATGGAGGCCGCGGTCGTGCAGATCCCGAAAGGCGTTCTGGTCATCGACGCCCGCCCGTACGAGGAGTTCGCCATGAGCCATGTCCCGGGGGCGATCGACGTCGCGCCGGCCAAAGGGCTTCCCCTGTCGCGGTTCACCTCCGACCTCGGTGAGGTCGAAAAACTGGCGCAGGGGAAGAAAGACCGGACGATCGTCCTCTACTGCAACGGCCCCTTCTGCGGCAAGAGCAAGCGGCTTGCCCAGGACCTCTTGAACGCGGGATACACGCACGTGGTCCGGTATCAGCTGGGCATCCCGGTCTGGCGCGCCCTCGGGCATCCGACCCAGGTGGAGGCCGACGCGATCTGGAAGACCCTCGAGAAGGACAAGACCGCCGTCGTGATCGATTCGCGGGAGCCCGGAGAGCTGGAGAAAGGCGTGGTGCCCGCGATCGTGGGCTCGCGCAACGTGCGCTTCGCCGACGTCGCGAAAGCAAAGGATGACGGCCGCCTGCCCATGCTGGATCACGACACGCGGATCTTCGTGGTGGGGAAGGATGCGGCCCAAGCACTCGCCGTGGCGCAGGAGATCGCGAGGAACGCGTTCCACAACGTCTCCTTCTTCGCGGGCTCGATCGACAGCCTGACGAGGAGCGGTCCCGGATCCGGGACTCCGGCGCCCCGATGAGCGCGCCGGCCGAAGCGGTGGCGTCCAAGCCCCGGCCTCTGCTGGAAGCGGATCTCCGTGACTTGGGCTTCGGCGCGGTCGTGGCGCGGGAGAGCCGCGAGCGGCTCCTGAACCGGGACGGCACCTTCAATGTGAATCGCAGTGGGCGGGGCTTTCTTGCCTCCATCAGCCCCTACCACGCGCTCCTCACCATGCCCTGGCGCACCTACTTCGGGCTCGTCATCGCCGCGTATGCCGTGACGAACCTTCTTTTCGCGCTCGGCTATCATTTCTGCGGGCCTGGGGCGCTGGAGGTCTCGGGAGGGCGCACGGCCTCCTTTCTCGAAGCGTTCTTCTTCAGCGTGCAGACCCTGGCGACCATCGGCTACGGCCGGATCGCGCCGGTGGGGATGGCGGCCAACGCGATCGTGACGGTGGAATCCCTGGTGGGGCTCCTGGGCTTCGCGCTGGCCGCCGGGATCCTCTTCGCCCGGTTCTCGCGCCCCCTGGCCGACATCGTCTTCAGCCAGCACGCCATCGTCGCTCCCTACGGAGACATGCGGGCCTTCGAGTTCCGGATCGCGAACCGGCGCACGAACGAGGTCTTGGAGCTGGCGGCTCAGGTCTTGTTCAGCCGGCTCGAGGGCCCGGAGCGAATCCGGCGGTTCTACGCCTTGTCACTCGAGCGCTCCAAAGTCGTATTCTTTCCGTTGAGCTGGACGGTGGTGCACCCCATCGACGGGTCGAGCCCCATGAGCGGGCTCACCCACCGGGATCTGGTCGATACCGAAGCGGAGTTTCTGATCCTTCTCACGGGAATCGACGAGACGTTTTCCCAAACGGTGCAGGCGCGCTCGTCCTACAAGGCGGACGAGATCGTGTGGAACGCGAGATTCACGGATATCTATCGACGGCCGCGCGACGGTGGGACGCTCTCGGTCGACGTGGGCCGGATTCACGAGATCGAGCGCCTCTCATCCACGGAGTCCTCATGAGACGAATCGTTTCGCTCTTGTCGCTCATCCTAATCATCCCGGGGGCGGCGGCCTCCTCCGGCGCCGCGGCTCCGAGGATCAAGGTCTTTTCAGCAAGAAGAGGAA
>JBGPMB010000188.1:0-4566 GCA_041486775.1 Candidatus Eiseniibacteriota bacterium
TACGGGTCGATCACGCACCACCCCGACGGCATCCCGCACGGCCCGCATCCCGGGCGCGCGGAGGCGTCGATCGGGGCGAAGGCGACGGACGAGCTGGCCGTGATGATGGACTCGTTCCGCCCGCTGCGCGTGGCCAGGGCGATGCTCGCGATCGAGGACCCGAAGTACCAGCTGAGCTGGCTCGATGCGCAGGGCGGGGGGTTCACCCCTCCGACGAGCTGACGGTGTTCGTCGACCTCTCGGCGCTCACGCCGCGCGAGCGCTACAAGTTCCTCCTTCCGGTCATTGCCCCGCGACCTATCGCCTTCGTCTCCACGCTTGGCCCGAGCGGCTCCGGCAACCTCGCGCCGTTCTCGTATTTCACCATGGGCGGGAGCAGCCCGCAGTCGCTGGTCTTCTGCCCCCTGCTCAACTCGAGGAGCGAGCGCAAGGATACGCTGCGAAACATCGAGGCGACCGGGGAGTTCGTCGTCAACATCGTGACGCGCGCGATGGCCAGCGGCGTCAACCAAGCGAGCTTCGCATACGAATACGGCACCGACGAGTTCGACGCGTCGGGGTTCACCCGGGCTCCGAGCACGATGGTGAAGCCGCCGCGCGTCGCGGAGAGCCCGGTGAGCCTGGAGTGCCTGCTGTTCCAGATCGTGCGCCACGGGAAAGGACCGATGGCGAGCAACTACGTCATTGGGGAGGTGCTCGCCGCACACGTGAACGACGCGGTGCTGGTGAACGGCCTCCCGGATGTCCGGCGCATCGGGCCCGTGACGAGGCTCGGCGGCGACGACTGGGCGGAGCTGACGACGGATGCGATCTTTACGATGGCCCGGCCGCAGTGACGTGCTCGTGACGACATCTCGGCGACGGTCCGCCCCGGTCCGCGATCATCCGAGCCTCTGCAGTACGTCTCGACGCGGGCCCGACGCGCGTCCTTGAACTCGCATCCTCAATCCATGCCCAGGCACACGAACCGCCTCACCTCTCTCCCAGCCTATCCTCTCGCCTTGATCCCGCAGCGCAAGCGCGAGCTGATCGCGAAGGGCGTGGACGTCATCGACCTGGGTGCGGGCGACGCCGACCTCGCGCCGCCGCCCGCCGCCGTCGAGGCCCTCGCGACGGCAGCACGGGACCCGGCGATGAGCCGCTACGGGTTCGGGCTCGGCCTTCCGGCATTCCGCGACGCGGTGTCCGCGTGGATGCAGCGGCGGTTCGGCCACCGGTTCGATCCGCTCAAGGAGATCGTGCCCCTCATCGGCTCGAAGGAAGGGCTGTCGCACCTGGCGCTCGCCTATGTCCAGCAGGGCGACGCGACGATCGTGCCGGACCCCGGCTACAACGCCTACCGCGGCGGCACGCAGCTCTCCGACGGTGAGGCGTACCTCTACCCGATTACTCCACGCACGGACTTTCTCATCGAGCTCGACGAGATTCCCCAGGACGTCTTGAAGCGGACGCGGATCCTCTATCTCAACTACCCGAACAACCCCACGGGCGCGACCGCGCCGATGGACTACCTCGAGCGCGTCGTGGGCCGGTGCCGCGAGCTGGACATCGTCCTCGTCTATGACAACCCGTACTGCGAGATGACCTTCGACGGCTACGTGGCGCCGAGCATCTTCGACGTGGCCGGCGCGCGCGAAGTGGCCATCGAGTTCCACTCCCTCTCCAAGACGTACAACATGACGGGATGGCGATGCGGCTGGGCGTGCGGCAACCCGGCGATCGTGGGCGCGCTGGCGAAGGTGAAGAGTTTCGTGGACACCGGGCAGTTCATGCCGGTGCAGAAGGCCGGCATCGCGGCTCTCGAGAGCTGGGCGAGCTGGGTGCCCGGGAACATCGCGGTGTTCAGGGAGCGTCGCGATGCGGCCGTGGCCGCCTTTCGAGCCAGCGGCTTCCGCTGCGAGGCGCCGAAGGGGACGATGTACCTGTGGATCCCGCTGCCGGAGGGGATCGCGAGCGCGGAGTTCGCCGACCGCCTCATGGAGGAGCAGGGCGTGATCGTGCTCCCCGGCTCGGGCCTCGGTGCCGGCGGCGAAGGGTTCTTCCGCGTGTCGTTCATCACTTCGCCGGCGCGCATCGCCGAGGCGGCCACGCGGGCGGGAAAGGTACTCTCGAGCTTCGCGTCAAAGGTCTAGGGTCGCGGTCGCGCACGGATGGGCGGACCCGGCCGAACGCCCTAGTGGACGATGACCAGCCCCACCATTTCCGGGTGCAAGGTGCACGTATAGTCGAACGTGCCAGCGACGGAGAATTGTCGCGAGACGACAGTGCTCTGCGTGGTCGGGATGTCGGAAGGTGTCCCGGGGAGCGCGCCGGTGAACACGACGTTGTGCTCCAGCGGGGGAAAGTTGAATCGGACCGTGCCCGTCCGCGCGATCTCGGTCTGGACCGGCGAGAAAGCGGAGGCGCTGGGCATGTAGACATCCGCGAGCAAGGGATATCCACCGACCTGTGTCGGCGCCTTGTCGGAGTGGCAGCCGGCGAAGATCGCGGCGAAGGCGAGGGTTCGGGCTGACGCGCGGAGCGCTCTCATGATGCCGAAGAATCGGTGCGCTTGAGCGCGCGCGCCAGCCCGCCCCGCATTCAGCTACCAGCTACCGCCAGCGTCCATCGACCCAGTACCAGCCGTTACGGTGGTGGCGCCAGCGGCCGGGTTCCCAGCGGCGGTAACCGGGCGCCGGCCGCTCCCAGCGGCCCGGGACCCAGAGGTACTCGGGATTCCGCCACGACCAGTAGCCGGAGATCCAGACGTCCGCCGGGCTCGGTGCCACGGAGATCACCTCGACGCGCTCCGGTGGCGGCGTGCGTTCGACGTACGTGATGCCGACGCCGATTCGCGCCGGATAATAGCCCGCGCAAGCGATGCTCAGCGTGAGGCCGGCGAGCGCGAACACCGACCGGATTCCCTTGCGTTTCATGGTTCCCTCCTTTTCGGCCCTTCCCGTGGTGATACCCCGCGAGGGAAGGGGGGTTGCCCTGCACTCGTGCGACGTGTAGGACCGGCGGATGTGAAGGAAACTCTCGCGCGTGATATCGTGACCTGCGTCACGACGGCGCGCGTTGGTCGATCTCGTCCGGATGACCAGGCGTCGCACGAAGCCCCGTCCGATCGCTCGGACGGGGCTTCAGAACCGCACCGACGTGGCGCGGAGGACGCAGGGTCGGCGGGTCGCCGCCGGAGTGGTCTCAGAAATTCGGGCTGATGTCATTGTCCGCGCAGATCAGCTTCGCCGCCGTGACCGGCACGTACGGGTCCTCGCTGACCAGCACGAAACGCTCGCGCTCGGCGCCCAGGAGACTGAGCGCCGGGCTGGCACCGGGCACGAGAAGCTCCTGCGTGATGCGGAACCCCTGTCCCGCGCTCTTGTTCACGTAGAAACCGGGCTGGTCGATGTGCGTCCATCCGACGATCTCGCGCGATGCCTGGTGCGTGCCGCGCCTGCTGGTCTGGTCCTGCGATGATTGCTGCATCTGATGCCTCCTGCCAGAAGTGTGTTTCACCCGCACGGTGGCCTCCTTCCCTGGGCCGGAGTTGGAAGTTCCCTTCGGGCGCCGTCGGGCGGCATCCGCCACGCGATCGAAATTCGGGCGGGACCGCAGGATAGAGGCGCGCGATGTCGACTCCATCAAAGGTCCTCGTCCGTGTGAGCTAGGAGGCCCGAGTGGGCGATGATGCCGCGGGATCCTCGCCCCGTCGCTGCTCCGCGTACGAGAACGACGCGAGCTGGAGCCGCGTGCTGAGCCCGAGCTTCTCGAGGATGCTATGCACGTGGCTCTTGACCGTGTGCACCGCGATGTGGAGCTGTCCCGCGACCTCCTTGTTGCTGCAGCCGGCGGCGATCAGGTCGATGACCTGCCGCTCGCGCAGCGTGATGCGGCGCGTGTCGGGCGTCACGCGCGGCGCCCGCGAAGCGGGTTCGGCGATGCGCGCGAAGAGGATGGTCGCGAGCCGCGGGGGAATCACGCAAAGGCCGGCGGCTACTTCCCGCACGGTGTGGACCAGCTCGTCCACCGTCGCATCCTTCAGCACGAAGCCCGACGCGCCGGCACGGACCAGGTCGACGACATCTGCCCGGGCCGGCTCCACGTCCATCACCACCACCTTCACCGCGGGTGACGTGCGGCGGACGGACTCCACGAGGTGCGACAAACCGCCGTTGCCGACGGACGAATCGAGGAGCACGAGGCGCGGCCGAAGGTGCATCAGGGCCCGGAGCGCGTCGTCGGCACTGCGGAGCGCCGCGACGACCTTCAGTCCCTGCTTCCGGAGGATGCCGGTGAGGCCGTCCCGCAGCAGCCGGATGTCTTCGACGAGGAGGATGGGCACAGGCGACGCGAGCGCGCGCTGATGGGGCATCGCCTGGCACCTCCGGGTCGCGGGTCGAATCCGGCAATCTGTTCATGCTGATACCCGAACACCCGCGCCGCGTGCCCGTAGGTTCGCAACCTACTCCGCGCGGAGGCTCTCGATCGGGTCGACGCGCGCCGCCCTCCACGCCGGCACGGCGCACGCCACGAGCGCGATCACGCCGAGCACGGCGACGGTGCATGCGTAGGTGATGACGTCCA
>JBGPMB010000189.1:0-4489 GCA_041486775.1 Candidatus Eiseniibacteriota bacterium
GCGCTTCTTCCCACGATCCAGTCCCGGTGCCTCCACGTCCGCTTCCGGCCGCTGCCGGTGGATATGATCGTGTCGGTGCTGGAAAGCCGGGGCGTGCCGAAGCCGGTCGCCCGGCTCGCGGGCGCGACCGCCGACGGGAGCCTGGGACGCGCCCTGCAGCATTTCGAAGCGCCGCTGGACGCCGCGGGCAAGGGTGTTTTCGACGGGGCGGAATTCTCGAAGCTCCGCTCCGTGGCGCTCGATCTCTTCGTGGATCCCAAGGAGGACGGGGTCTTGGGGCCGCTCCGCAAGGGGCGCTTGGATCGGGATCGCCCCCGCTTTCTGGCCGCGGTCTCGCTCGCGCTCCACTATTACCGCGATCTGCTCCGGTTCCGGCTCCTGGGCGAGAAGACCCAGCTCATGAACGAAGACCTCCGTACCCGGGTCGCCTCCGACGCGCGCAAGCTCCCGGTCGAGTCCTTGACGCGGCGGGTCCGCTTGCTCGAGGAGATCGCCGCCTCGGTCCAATCCAACGTCTCCATCCCCTATGCGGTCGCGTCGGTCCAGTACCGCATGGCCCTGGGGGTGTCATGATCGATTCGAGAGGGGCCCCGCATCTCGGGGAGCAGCACAGGAACGAGCTGATCGAGGTCGTATTCAAGGGACGCCGGCGGGAGTACTTCACCAACCCGCGAGAGATTCCCGTTCAGGACGGGGACTGGGTCATTGTGCAGGCCGACCGGGGCATCGATCTGGGCAAGGTCCATCACACCAGCGAGTGGGTGAAGCGCGACGACGCGCCCGCGAAGCTCCGCGAGCTGCTTCGCCCCGCGCAGACGGAGGACCTCGAGGTATTCGAGCGGAACCGCGCCAAGGAGACCCGCGCCTACACCACGGCCAAGGAGCGGATCATCCACCGCGACGTGGACATGAAGCTGGTGGACGTGGAGTACCAGTTCGACGGCAACCGGATCACGTTCTTCTTCACGGCCGAGAAGCGCGTCGATTTCCGCGACCTGGTCAAGGACCTGGCCTCCATCTTCCGCACCCGGATCGAGCTGCGCCAGATCGGCGTGCGCGACGAGGCGGGGCGGATCGGCGGCGTCGGAACATGCGGCCGGGAGCTCTGCTGCGCCACGTGGCTCCGCCAGTTCGAGCCGATCACGCTCAAGATGGCCAAGGACCAGGGCCTCTCGCCCAGCCCTTCCAAGATCTCGGGCGCGTGCGGGCGGCTCAAGTGCTGCCTGCGCTACGAGCTGGATTTCTACAAGGAGTCCTCGCGCGAATTCCCGAAGATCGGGAGCAAGCTGGTCCTCGCGGGCGTGGAGCAGGAAGTCGCGCGCGTGGACATCTTCCGCCGCACCCTCCTCTTGATGGATGAAACGGGGCACGAGACACCGCTCTCCTTGTCCGAGCTTCCCGCCGGTACCAAGGTCGTCGGACCCTCGCGCGACCGCAGGCGCGGATGCGACAAGACCCGCTGCGGCGCCCGCGGCACCAAGCCCGGCGACGGAGAGAGCGTCAAGGGCTCCAAGATTCAGTTTCCCATCTCGGAAAACTGATGGCGAAGTTCTACCTCACCACCGCAATCGACTACGTCAACAATGTGCCCCACCTGGGCACCGCCTACGAGAAGATCGCGGCGGACGCCATCGCGCGCTACAAGCGCCTGGCGGGCTTCGACACGCGGTTCCTCATGGGGAACGACGAGCATTCGATCAACGTCGAGAAGGCCGCGCGGGAAAAGGGCCTCGACCCCAAGGTCTACTGCGACCAGATGGCGGAAGCGTTTCAGGCCGTGTGGAAGCGGCTCGACATCTCCTACGACGATTTCATCCGCACCACCGAGCCGCGCCACGTGAGGGGCGTCCAGGCGCTCTTCCGCGCGTTCGTGGACGCGGGAGACGTCTACAAGGGGAAGTACGAAGGGTTCTACTGCGTGGGCTGCGAGCGGTTCTACCCCGAGAAGGATCTCGTGGACGGGAAGTGTCCCGTGCACAAGACCGTGCCGCAGTGGCTGAGCGAGGAGAACCACTTCTTCAAGCTCTCCGCTTACGCCCCGCGGCTCCTCGAGCTCTACCGCACGCATCCGGAGTTCATCATTCCCGAGACGCGGCGGAACGAGATCGTGAACGTCGTCGAGGGAGGGCTGGAGGACATCTCCGTCTCCCGCGCCTCCGTCTCGTGGGGAATTCCGTTCCCCAACGATCCGGGGCACACGGTCTACGTGTGGTTCGACGCCCTCATCAACTACATCAGCGGCTTAGGCTATCCGGACACCAAGGGGAATTACTCGAAGTACTGGCCCGCGGATCTGCACGTGATCGGGAAGGACATCACGCGCTTCCATTGCATCATCTGGCCCGCGATGCTCATGAGCGCGAAGCTTCCCTTGCCGAAGACGGTGCTGGGGCACGGGTGGGTTCAGTTCCAGGGGGAGAAGCTCTCGAAATCCCTCGGAAACATCGTGGATCCCCTGGAGATCGCCGACCGCTGGGGCGCCGATGCGCTTCGCTACTACCTCTTACGTGAGGTGCCCCTCACGCGCGACGGAGACTTCACGTGGGAGCTCTTCATCGATCGCTACAATGCCGACCTCGCGAACGACTGGGGCAACCTCTTCACGCGCACCGTGTCGATGATCCATCGCTACCGCGGCGGGAAGGTGGCCGAGGCCGCCCCCATCGAGGGTTTGGAGCTCGTGATCACGGACGCGCTTCGCGACTACGGCGCGGCCATGGAGCGCTACGAGATCGAAAAGGGGATCGAGGCCGCGTGGTCCGTGATCCGGCGCGCGAACCGTCTTGTGGAGGAGAAGGCGCCCTGGAATCTGGCCAAGGATCCCGCGCGCGCGGCGGAGCTGGATGCCCTGCTCACGACCCTGGTCATAGCACTCCAGCACACGGCCCTCATGCTCTACCCGGTCATGCCCGCCAAGGCGCGCGAGGTCTGGGAGACACTGCGGCTCAAGCCGGCGATGGAGCAGGTTCGGCTGCCCCGGGAGGGCGCGCTCCTCTCCTCCCCGGCTACGGCGGAGCCGATCGGCCCCAGCAAGCCGCTCTTTCCACGCATCGAGCGATGATCGATTCGCACGCCCACCTGGGCAGGCCCGAGTTCGACTCGGACCGCGACGAAGTGTTGGCACGTGCGCGGGCCGCGGGGGTAGCGTGGGTGGTGGAAGCTGGGACCGACGCCGCGTCCAGCCGGCGCGCCATCGAGCTTTCGCGGCGGCATCCGGGTGTGCGCGCGGCGGTGGGCATGCACCCGTGCGACGTGCGCGAGGGGCGCGAGGCCGAGATGGAGGAAATCGCGGCCCTGGCGCGGGAGCCCGAAGTGGTCGCGATCGGGGAGACGGGGCTCGATTTCCACTGGCCGGAGAACGCGCCGCCCGAGGTTCAGGAGCGCTTCCTCCGCCGGCACATCGCGATCTCCCGGGAGACGGGAAAACCCCTGGTGCTCCACCACCGGAAGGCGGCGGAGCGGGTGGCGGAGGTGCTTCAGGAGGAGGGCCCGCCGGCGGCGGGGGGCAGTTTTCATTGCTTCGCCGGGGACCTGGCGCTCGCCCGGAGGGTACTTTCCATGGGGTTCAAGATCGGGGTGGGTGGGTCCTCGACCTTCAAGAAGAGCCCCCTGCCCGACATCATCCGGGAGCTCAAGCTGACCGACATCGTGCTCGAGACCGACGCTCCCTACCTGGCCCCCATGCCCCACCGGGGAAAGCGAAACGAGCCTGCCTACTTGGCCCTGGTGCGGGACCAGCTCGCCGCGGCGCTCGGGGTGGCGCCGGGCGCGCTCGAGGACGCGACCGACGCTGCTTCCCGAAGCCTGTTCCGGCTCTAGGGCCGCGCCCGCCCGCCCGGTGGTGACACCGCGCACAGCCACCTCGGGGGTCGCCGCGACCCTGCGTGCGCTGGGGGTGCGCCCCAGCAAGCGGCTCGGGCAGAATTTCCTATCCGATCCCAGAGTGGCGCGGCGGATCGCGGGACTGATCGCGGATCCGCTCGAGCCCGTCCTCGAGATCGGGCCGGGCCTGGGCGCCCTCTCGATGGAGCTTTGCGCCACCGGCCGGCCGTTCGTGGCGGTCGAATTGGATTTTCGCCTCGCGGAGCACATGGAAGGAGAGCTTCGCCCCTACGCCCGCGCGCGGGTGGTCCGGGGCGACGTCCTGGATCAGAGGATCGCATCGCTCTTTCCCGAGGCCGATCCGGTGACCGTGATCGGGAATCTTCCCTATTCCATCACGACCCCCGCGCTCGAATGGATCCTCGAGCAGAAGGAGCGCGTGCGATCCGCGCTCCTCATGGTGCAGCGCGAGTTCGCGGAGCGCCTCACAGCCAGACCGGGTTCCAAGGAGTACGGTTCCATCAGCGTATTCGTCGGTTTGAACGCCGAAGTCCGCGGTCGCTTCCGGGTATCGCCCGGCGCGTTCTATCCCCGCCCCGAAATCGACTCCACGGTGCTCGAGGTCACCCCGCGCCCGTATCCCGGCACAACCGATGCGGAACGCGAA
>JBGPMB010000190.1:0-4455 GCA_041486775.1 Candidatus Eiseniibacteriota bacterium
GCATCCGGCACCGGCGGCCGAGCGGCGAGCCCCTGATGACGCTTGTTCGTGTCGAGCAAATGCGGGAGTTCAACCCCCACGAGGACGCGACGAGCTCGACCGTCGCAGACG
Source organism: Candidatus Eiseniibacteriota bacterium (assembly GCA_041486775.1). Taxonomy (GTDB): domain Bacteria; phylum Eisenbacteria; class RBG-16-71-46; order SZUA-252; family SZUA-252; genus WS-7. The sequence goes on from JBGPMB010000190.1 coordinate 112, forward strand.
TGATCCCGTTCGAGACGCGTTACGCACCGGAGGGGCGCTCGACTGTCATTTATCGTGCGGCTGGAGGTGAGCTTCTTGAGGAGGCGGTCCTCAATCCCGACGGAAGCCTGAACCGGATCGAGAGCCCCGAGACCCTCCCCCTCTCCGGCAGCCCTGTCGTCGACGTGCCGCCAGACTTCATCGCAAAGGCACTCAACTTCGCGCCGAGCCCCGACACCGGCCTCGACCTCGGGACCGTGCACGGCCTGCCGGGCGTGACCGCCATGCCGAACCGCAACATCGTGCAGACGCATATGTTCCTCGCCGGCGGTATCGGGCGCGGAAAGTCCTTCGCGCGCGGCGTCATCGCGGAGGAGCTGGCGGCCCACGGCGTCCCCCAAGTCAATATCGACCCGATGGGCGAGATGGTCGAGGCCACGGAAGACCTCGGGGGCACCAACGTGATCCCCGGGAAGAAATTCGCGTTGCCGCTCAGCGCCCTCGAGGCAGACGACGTGCTCGACGCGATCCCGGGCATCAATCGGACTACGAACATCGCGACTCTTATCGCCTACGCGCACAACAGCCTGATCCACCGTAAGGTGGCGAAGGGAGAACACTTCGGCGTGAAGGAGCTGGTGGAGCGGATCAAGGAGGTGGCCCCCGACCTTGAGATGCACAAGCCTGGCACTCTCATGCCGGCGGTCCAACGCGCGAGCAGCCTGGAGCAAATCGACTACATCGGCCAGCCATTCCTGTGGGAGCAGGAGCTCCAACCGGGGCGGATCATCAACATCGACTGCCGTGGCCGGTCTGTCCCGGACCTCCGGCTCATCGCCGCCTCGGTCGCGCGCGACATCCAACGGCTCGCGAAGGCGCGGAAGATCCCGTTCGTGGTGCTCTCGATGGACGAGGCGCACCTCATCGCGCCCAACAAGGACGACGTGGTGACCACGCAGGTCATGCGGGAGATCGCGCGCATTGGCCGGCACTATCGCATCGGGCTCATCATGACTACCCAGAGCCCCGCGGATATGGACCGCTCGGTGCTCAAGCGGCTCCTCACCCGGTTCATCTTCGCGATCGAGCCAGACCAGCTGGAGTCGCTACGCGGTGTGTTCGCCGACGCTCCCGAGGCGATCATCCGCCACCTCCCCAAGCTGCCGATCGGCACCTGCGTGCTGACCGGCGTGTCGGAGACCGTGAAACACGCCACCGTCGTGGACGTGCGCGAGCGGAAGACGCGAGTTGGCGGCCAGACGCCCGACATCTTCGCGGACCTCTCGGCCCGCGGCTGAACGGGCCGGAAGACCATCGAGGAGCTAAAGGCCGAGCGGAGTGGCAAGTGAGCAAGCCCGTCGTCGTCTACGAGCGGTCCATCTGGATCGTGGACTACCTCCGGCGCGCGGGGGAGGGCCCGGAGCGTACGATCCGGCACATCTGGGAGGAGGCGAGGAAGCCCCGGAACGAGGACGGGACCGGCGGCCTCGGGGACAACGCGACGTTGCCGACGTACCACCGGACGGTGGCCAAGCTCGTGCGCCAGGGGCAGCTCGCGGAGGATGGGGCGGCGTTGGACGGGGCGGCGCTGTACCGTGCCGTCGCGCAGCTGTCGTCGCTCAGCACCTACACCCTGTCCGACCTGAACGCCGCACTCTGGGAGCTGTCGGCAGTGGAGGTCATGTCGCAGTACCTCGACGCGGTGGACTACTACGAGTCCCGGGCGCAGGACGTGTTGAGGGAAGCCGCGCGGCGCCTCCTCACGGAGGATCCGCGCGAGTTGATCCTGCGGATGCTTAAGGACCGGGCGGCCGAGCTGGAGGAGGACACCGGCATCTTGGAGGACCCCGGTGCCGACGACCGGACCCACCGAGCACAGACACGGAAGCGGCTGGAGGACCTCCGCTACTTCGTCAACAGCGAGCTCGGGATCAGCGCGAAGGTTTGGGGCTTCCCCACCTTCGAGCAGATCGAGAAGGGCCTTGCGCGGTACGAGCACCCGGACTGGGGGGCGGTGAAGGTGGCCCTCGACGGGCACGTGTTCGGCGCGGCCTTCGTGGTGCTCGTGCGGGCCCCCGACGTGCAGTCAAAGGAGGCGGCGTTGCTCGTCGCCGGCAGCGACGGTAGCAGCCACACCGGCTACGTCCGTGGGGTGCCGGCACCTCGGTACGTCGAGGAGGAGGGTCGGATGCTCCTCACGTTCAATAACAGCGTCGCCTATATCGACCTGCCCGTCGGCCACCCCCACAAGATCCCGTTCCCGTACCATGGCGTGCCCATGACCCGCGCGGCGATCGAAGACCCGGGTAACAGGGGCATGATCATCTCGCGTCCGTGGTTCGAGGATCTGACCGACAGCCAGTTTGAGCACATGAAGAAGGCCGCACTCGACGTGGTGCAGTTTCGAGTTGACGAGCGGCTCCTCGCGGGCGTCGCACGGGCCTTCGGGAGCAACCCTGCGGGCGGCGAGGGCGGGCTGCTGCCAAAGCCCAACGTGCTCATCCGCGACGGTACCGTCACCCCGCAGGAGCGCGAGTTCCAACACTACTGCCACCGCTCGTCCTACGGCGACGTGGTGCGCGAGGGTATTGGGCTGAGCTACACCATCCTGCGGGCCGTGCGGGACTCCGGGTCGCGCGTCTACGGCGGCGCCGTGAAGCAGACCCAGCTCAAGACGTTTTCGAAGGTCCTCAACTGGTTCATCAAGCGGACGATCGACGAGAGCTGGGACCTCAGCAAGGCGTCCTATGTGACCGACTCCGTGGCGGTCACCCGTCTCCTCGCCGCGCTACCGGAGTGCGCGCCGAACGAGTACTACCGGACGTGCGTCGTGGTGCGCCCCTTCACCGCGCTCGTGACCGACCTCAGGTCCCTGCGGTGCGAGTCTGACGAAGAGTGGCTGGAGTACTTCGCCGGGCGCCGCAACCACCAGCAGCGGGAGTTCGACCAGCACGGTGGCGAGGCTTCCTGGCTCCTCGGCCAGACGCTCGAGGACGACCCGTACGTCCGGATGTGCCAGCACGCCGACTACGGCGGGTTCTACTTCGGCCGGCCGGGTGGCGAGCCGGAGGTCACGCTCCCGCGATTCGAGTTTCTTGACTCGCTGCGGAAGCGCAGCCCAGAGGAGCGTTCGACCAGGGTGGAACGGGCGGTCGAGTTGATCATCACCGGTGTTCACGCGACGAAGTGGACGCTGGACCGCGAGCACAACTTTATGACCCAGCGGCAGATGCCCCGGCTCATCCCGTACGTCGTCTACGAGGCGCACGAGAAGTGCAAGGCGCTCGGGCACAAGCTGGAGTCGGAGCTCATGCAGGCGATCACGCAGCGCCTCAGCGGACTCAAAGCGCTTCGGGGCCTGCCGGTGCCGAGGGTGGAGATCGAGCCCGTGCCGTTGGAGCAGTTCCGGGCCCGTCTCAAGCGTCTGGAGCTGCCGCCCAGCGAGGAATAGGCGTCAGCCGTCGAGCAACTGGTGAATGTGCCTTGCCAGGGCCCGGGCGAGCGGCCGCGGGAAAGCGTTGCCCACGAGCCGCTCCGCGTCGGACGAGGTCAGGCCCTCGAAGTGGAAGGCGTCGGGGAAACCCTGGATACGCAGCGCCTCACGGATCGTTAGGGTCCGCGCGGCGGCGTAGTGGGTGAACCGCCCGCTGCCGGGGTTGTGGAAGTTTGTCGTGATGGTGCGCGCGAGGCCACCGCGGTGGAGGCGCGCGTAGGCTTGGGAGAAATACGTTGTGTTGCGGCCCCTGCCACCGTACCGCCGTGGGCTGTCGCCCGGCCTGACGGCCGCAAGAAGGTCCACTGTGTCTGGCTGGTGGTTCCAGGAGCGGTGATTCCGCAGCGGGGGCGAGCCCGAGCGCATGAGTCGCTGGTAGGGCGTGGCCGCCAAGCGAGCGTACTCCCGGATGTCTTCACCGGCCGGGATGTGCGCCGGCAGATCGCCCAATGCGCGACGGAGCGTGACAAGGGGCCGCGTCTTGGGGAGGCGAATCCTTGGCCGGAGCTGGAGCAGGCGTCGGCCCTTCGGCTGGCCCGGGGCGACATAGGTCCCGGTTCGGTAGTCGAAGACGGTCCCGCGGCCCCCATGCGTTGGCGGTGGCAGGGACGGCTCGACCCCCAGGTCGTCGCGGAACCCAATCACGACCGCGCGGCGCCGAAGCTGCGGGACGCCGTATTCTGCGGCGTTGAGCACAATCCCGTTGAGCCTGTAGCGACCGCCGAGCGACTCCTCGAAGTCTCTGTATAGCGCGGTCTGAAGTAGACTCGGCACGTTCTCGAGCACAAAGAACTTTGGCTCAATGCTCCGGATCAGTCGGCGCATCTCGTGGAGCAGCTCGTTTCGCTCGTCTTCCTCGACCCGCGGCCCGA
>JBGPMB010000191.1:0-4450 GCA_041486775.1 Candidatus Eiseniibacteriota bacterium
AAGGCGTCGATCTCCTCGGTCGTGGTCAGGCCGCTGCCGCACTCCTTGGCGATGAGCCGGAAGGGCGCGTTGGAGATGGCCGCCATGGGCGCCAGGCGGCAGAGCTGGGGGATCTCGATCTGGCCGATTTTCATGATGGCGCCGGGCCCAGGCCCGGGTTCCCCAATATACACCGGCCTCCGGATTGACCCCTCATTGGGGTTCTGGAAGGTTGGTCCTACGGTGCGAGCCGGCTCATCCGGGCTGTGCCGGTTCGGGCTCAGGCCGACCGTGACTGAGGACGGCCTTTGCTCAGAAAGTCCCCCGGTGGATTGACTTCGCGCTCAGGCGGCGGGTTCGAGGATCACCCGGTAGCCATGACGTTCGAGCGCCGGGATGGCGCGCTGCCGAGCGCGCTCGGCCTGAAGGTGGGTGGTGCCCGCGCTCCGTCAGGGCAGCGTCGCCCGGTTTACCTCCCGTGCGTACTGATCGCTCACCCGTCGCGCGTGCCGCCGCCAGCGATGCCTCAGCAGCGCGCGGCGCCCGAGGTCCCAGAGGCCGTCGCTGCCGAGAACGACCTCGAGATACCTCACGAACCCGACCCGGTCCTCGTTCCTGCCCCAGCGCCGCCGCCGGTAGCGCAACCAGTGCTCGGGCAAGCGGCCAAGGAGTGGGCTCGGCGCTCGCAGACGCAGGCGGTACTCCCAGCGCTCGGCCGGCGACACGCGGGCCCGTTGCAGCTGTTCGAGGGCCTCCCCGGGAATGGGTAGGCCGAGCATGTCCCGCAGATACCGGAGAGCTGCGCGAAGGGGAAGGGTCAGCCGATGGCGCTCCGCCTGTCCCGCGAGGCGGTCCCAGTCGATCTCGGCCTCTGCTCGGGTCACGATCACGGCGGCATCCGCCACCCAGCGCACAGGCGCCAGGGGCTCCCATTTGACACCGTGGGTACAGACGTGGAAGAGCTGCTCCGTCGGATGGAGCACCGCCACCTCGACGCCGTGGATGGTGGCCCGCTGCGCGTGCTCCCAAAACGTCGCGTCGGCGCTCGGCCAGCAGCTCTCGGGCAGGAGGTGCCAGTGCAGATCGATGCGATAGGCGCGTGCGTCCGCGAAGTCGACGGCGTGGCCGACTTGGACGTGACGCGCCGTCACTCGGTAGCGGGGCGTCCAGCCGAGTTGTCTCAGCACATCGATCGCGGCCCCGGCCTGATGGGTTGGAACGAGGACGTCCACGTCGTCCATGGGGCGAAGGCCGACGTCCCGATAGTAAAGGACGGCGAGGGCCGCGCCCTTCAGGACCATGGTGGCGATGCCGGCCTGGGCGAGCTCGCGCAGGGCGGCCGCTGCACTCCGCAGCCGGAGGTGGTTGCCGTACAGGGTGTGCCGGTAGGTCCCCTTGAGACGACCCATGACCGGATCGCGCACGCCGGCGCCCTCGAGCCTTCGGTAGAGATGGGGCAAGAGGCGAACCGACGCTGCATCGAGGTGGTCGAGGTCGACCGCGACTTTCCATCGGTCCCACGCGGCAAGACTTTCGGGGCCGGAGAGGAGAGTCGCGCGCAGCAGCAGCGCCTGCTCCGTCGTGGGCCAGCATCCACCTTCCCCGACCGACCGCGCTCGCGTCATCACCCGGCCGGGCCGAGGGGCGGGTCAGTGGTGGCGTCCTGTTCCCGGCGACGGCGATCGATCGCGCCCTTGAGAATCCGCGCGTAGTCCCCGCGCGACGCGCGCTCGCGGATGCCCATATTGTCCCGGTGAAGGCGCCGGCGCAGGAGGACGTGAGGAAGCATCAGGTGCTCGAGCCCGGCATCCTGCCCTCTGAGATACCAGTCGATGAAGTTCCCGATCTGCCAGCGGAGGTCGAAGGGGCCGACGCGATGGAACGCCTCCGCGCGGATGAGCATCGCGCCCGCCAGATACCCCGGCGCCGTCTCGAGCCCCCGGAGGATGGTGGGGGCGATCGCGGGGTCGACGTCGGGGCTCACGAACTGCTCGACGTGGGCGAACACCGCGTCGATCCGCGCGTCCGCGTCGAGCGCGGCGACCTGCCGCGCCAGCTTGTCCTCCGTCCAGAGATCGTCGGCGTCGAGGAAGGCGAGGAAGGCTCCCCGGGCCAGCTCCACTCCGCGATTGAGGGCGCCCGGCAAACCGGTGTGAGGCTCCATGGCGCAACGGACGGGGGGTCCGAAGCTCCGCGCCACCTCGGCGCTCCGGTCGGTGGAGCCGTCGTCCACCACGACGATCTCGCCCGCCGGTGCCGTCTGGGCGAGCACGCTCCCGATGGCGGCCTCGATGTAGCGCTGGCCGTTGTAGACGGGAATGATCACGCTGACCGATTCTTTCCTCACGAGCGGCGGTAATCCTCTAGGGAAGGCAGGTCCGGGAGTGAGGCCAGCGCCCCCTGGATGCGCCGCCGCGCGATCGACTTCTGGAGCATCTTCGCGAAGGAGGCCATGCTCTCCCCCACCTGGTTGGTCATGTTCTCCCCATGTCGGCGGTAGAGAACTGTCACCTCCGGATGAACCACCACGCGAACCCCGAGCTCCCGCGCGCGCATGAACCAGTCCCAGTCGTCGGAGTGGGTGATGGTCTCGTCGAACGTGCTGACCGTGTCGAAGACCGATCGCCGTACGAGCGCGGCGCCGAGAGCGAGGGCGAGGACCGGCTCGGTCACGTGCTGTGTGACGGTCCCGTCGTGCCCGGAGGCCGCCACCCACATCCGCCGCGTGTGGCCCAGGACGATGTCGATGCCGTGGTGCTCGCGCAGGAGGGCGAGCTGGATCGACAGCTTGTCCTCCGTCCACAGATCGTCGCAGTCGAGAAAGGCGACGAATTCTCCGCTGGAACCGGCGAGGCCCCGGTTGTGCGCCGCGGGCAGTCCGCGGTGAGGTTGGCGGATGAGACGGACCGGCGGGCCCAGGCTTTCGGCGAGGGCGGCACTCCCGTCCGTCGATCCGTCGTCCACGATGATGATCTCGACGTGGGGGTGGGGCTGGCGGCGGATGCTCTCCACGGCTTCGCGCAGATATTTCTCGCCGTTGTAGACCGGAACGATCACGCTCACCAGAGGCGCAACCACGGCCGCGCTTTCCGCCGTCGGCTCAGCCGGATTCATGGGCGAGGAGACCGAGGATGGCGGGGGCGATGGTGTCGAGGTTCGTCCCGAGCTCGAGGGTGTAGGTGGGGACGCGCTTGAGCACCCGCGCCAGGTGGCTGAGCCTCTCTTGCCTCGCCCCGGGAAGCTGGAAGAGCGTGCTCGGCGCCAAAGCCAGAAGCCCTTGGGCGCCGGACACGCGGGTGATGACGGTTCGCGGCGCGCCCGTGACGCGTGGAAGCAGCACGGCTCGCAGTGGGAAGCCGGCCGAGAGTCCGTGCCCCGCGCCGTGATCGACGTAAAAAAGTCCTTTGCCATCGTTCCAGGGTCCGGTGGTCGCAAGGAGTGACGCCAGATGGGGCAGCGCGCGGCGCAGGTGGCCAGCCTCGAGCTTGGCCGAACAGTACAGGCCATGGGCGAACGGCGCGGGCTCTGCCTCGATCATCACGTCGTTGTCTCCGAGATAGTCGAGTCCGGCTCCGAGACACGCGAGGGCGGCGGTGGACTTACCCGATCCGCCCTTGCCCGCGAGCAGTACCCCGCCGCGATCGGTGCCCACCGCTCCGGCGTGAGCCATGTGCCAGCCGTGCCGCAAACCCCACCAGTAGAAGATTGCCCGCAGGGGCGCTCCCCGCTCGTAGTAGGCGAGGCGCTCGCTGGAGACGGCCCAGAAAAGCCCGACGGACGAGGTCGTGTCGAACAAGCTGATCGCGCCGTGGTCGACCTCCAGGAGCCCCTCGACTCGATCATCGCGCAGGTGCACGGCGCTGCGAGTTTCCTCGTCGGACCCCACCGGAGACCCGCTCCGGGGAAGCTCCCAGGGTGATGGTGGAAGCTCGACCTCGTCGCCGGCGGCAAGATAAACGGTGAGGGCCGGTTCGCCGGTCGAGTCGCTGTCGAGATGCGCGAGGGCACGCGTGAGCGGAGCGAGCAGTGTCGAACCCACGAAGCGGAACTGGACCGACTTCCTACCGATCGCGTACTGCCGCTCGATGAACCCACGCCGGCGCCCTGCCTCGAGAATGCGAGAGCGGAGATCCTCGAAGTACCCTGCCGTCCGACCCACCGCGCCGACACCATGCGCGCTTTCACCCATCGAGCGGTGCCGGCAACGCCGCGCTACGCACGGTCGGAGATGGTTCCCCCTGGCTTGACGTTGGGCCAGCCCGTGTCGTCGACCTCGTGTATCGGATCCACCAGGAGAAATCCCTGCATGTCCAAGAATCGCTGGAGTGTGGGCAGACGAAAGGGGGTACGGGGGGTCTCGTCGCTCGCGAGCATCTGCGGGGCGGGGCCGGAGGAAGGCATCCCGGGAGCGATGAGCTCGTCCGTCTCCAGCGTGGCGATCAACGACTGGACGGCGGCCTCTGGATCGGCC
>JBGPMB010000192.1:0-4446 GCA_041486775.1 Candidatus Eiseniibacteriota bacterium
GAAATGGAGATTCGCCTTTGTCGATGTGAAGTGATCCAGCGCGTAGGTGCCCGAGGAGATCAGGATGGAATCGCCCGCGGCGGCCGCTGAGACCGCGGCACGCACCGTCGAGTAGGTCTTTCCCGGGCCAACGGTACGGTTGGCGGCCTGGGATTGCTGCGGGAAGAAAAAGCCGACGAGGAGGATCGCGCCCGCGGATCGGAGCGCGAGGGAGCAGGAACGTCTCGCACGTTCAGAAGACATGATGGTTTCTCCGAGATTGTGCCGCGCCCCCGCCCCCCGGGGGATCACGACAAGTGCGATACAACCGTAACACAGAGATGATCGGCTCCTGACCCCGTTATCTTAACCCGAAAACTCGCAGAGGGTTCCGTCCTCCGGATACCGCGCGGCGCGGGCGAGGTGGCTCCTTCGAGCCGGCTCTCGGCGCGGGCTTCCCACAACCTCTCCAAACCCAGTAGACTGCGGGCACTTGCGTCCGTAGCTCAGCCGGATCGAGCGTCCGCCTCCGGCCAGGCATATTCGTTCCATCACTAGGGTGGGGTGGTCCGTGGGCTCCTTCTTGGCGCTCGTCTCGAGACCGGAGCATCAGGCCGAACGGGCACGTTTGTTCCACTCCGGCCTGGGAACCTTTCAGCAAGCCAAGTCGCGGGCGCCGAGCGGGGTCGTCGAAGCCGACTGGGCTTCGGCCGCGACGTTCCCTCGGCTGAACGGATCGGGCGCGCCCGCCCTGCCCGATGCCGCGACGGGCACCTGGTTGATCGGACTCGGGACCTGGTTCCACCGCGACGGCCCGCGGAGCGGGGACGAGGCGCGCCTGCTCCAGCGCTACCTCGAAGTCGGTGCCGAGGAATTGGCGAACGAGCTCGAGGGCTTCTTTGCTGTCGTGATCGGCGATGGACGGTCGCGAGAGGTCTTCGTGGTGACGGATCTCGTCGGCAGCTGTCACTGCTACGCGCGACCCTGGGAGCACGGCACGGCGCTATCGAATTCCTCCTTTGCCCTGGCCGCGCTCGGCCCGGTCAGCCTCGACCCCGTAGGGTGCCAGGAGTTCTTGCGCACCGGATCGATGTACGAAGACCGGACCTTCTACCAGGAGGTCCGGAAGCTCGGGCCGGCCGCGGTTCATCGAATTCCGACGGTCGGCCAGCGATCGGAGAACCGCTACTGGAGCATGGGTGGCCTCTCGCCCGATCGGTTCCAGGGAGCGACCGCGGTGACCCGTCTGAGCGAGGACCTCCTTCGGGCGGCCGCGCGTGTCGGCAGCGCCTTCCCGAGGCCTGTGTGCGACCTCACCGGTGGTTATGATTCCCGCGCTGTCGTGGCGGCTTTCCTGAAATCGGGAGTCCCCTTCGAGACGGTCGTGACCGGACCGGCCTTAAGCCCCGACGTCACGGTCTCCCGGGATCTGGCCCGCATCGCGGGATTGCGCCACACCCATATCTCCACGACGGAGCCGGTCAGCTGGGAACAGGCGAAGCGCGCGTTCACGGTGACGGACGGGGAATACGACCTGGTGGAATATGGACGGGTCTTCCGGAACCACGAGCAGCTGCTCCAGCGATATGACATCAGCATCAACGGATCGTTCGGAGAGATCGCCCGCGGCTATTGGTGGGAGCTGCTCTTCCCGCAGATCGGCGCGCGCCAGATCCTCGACGCGCGCCGCGTCGCCGCCGGACGCTACGCGGCCACCGGTTCCCCTTCGCTCCCATTCCCTCCCGAAGCAACGTTGGACCTGGTGTCCCACTTCGCGGGAATCATCGAGCGGACGAACGCGGGGCTCGACTTGTTTCCGAATACCTTCCAGATGGATCACGCCTATCTCATGCTCCGAATGCAGCGCTGGCAGGGCCGCATCGCGAGCAGCACGGACCAGCTCTGGCCGTGCCTCTCGCCCTTCATGTTCCGTTCGGTCCTCGAGACGAGCCTCCAAGTACCGGCCCGCGAGCGTCGAGGCAGCGGCCTCGTACGGCGCCTGCTGGTCGATCTGTATCCTTCGTTCGCGAACTTTCCGCTGGAGCACGGCTACCCGCCTCTCCCGGTCACATGGCGTAACCTTCACCGCTTCTGGCCGGTCCCCGTGTATTACGGGAAGCGCGTCCTGGCCAAAGTGTTCCCGGCGCGTGGCGCGGCGAATCCCAGCGCGGGTGCGAACAGTGGCCCTCCACGCGTGCGCTTTGCGCCCGTCGGGGAAGTCCAAGATCTCATGCGGCCGACCGAGATGCGGCTCGGCGCGCTGGTGGGAGAGGCTGCACTGACCCGGTTCTTGGAAGGTCCCGGGGCAGGGGGCAGCTACGAGCAGACCTGGACAAGAGTGTTGAGCCTGGAATACACGCTGCGCGCGCTGGAGGGTTTCGCATGCCATCAACCGTAGCCGGCCGGGGCTTTTTCCGCAGACCGGTGGCCCTTCTCCAATCCCGCTACTTTCCTCCGGTCTGTCTGGGCGTCGCGCTCCTCATCCGCCTCGTCTACGCCCTGCTGGTCGACCCGAAGCCGGTCAGCGACTTCGACTGGTACTTCTACAAAGGGATCGACATCTCCCTCGGCCGCGGCTACCACGAGCACGGGGCTCCCACCGCGTATTGGCCGGTGGGCTACCCCACGTTCCTGGGCGCGATCTTCGCTCTCTTCGGAAGGACGCTCCTGGTCGCCAAGATCGCGAACTCCTTTCTCTACACCGGCGTCATCGCGCTGTCGTACTGGATTGCCGGGCGACTCTTTCGAAGCACGCTGACCGCTAGGCTCACGCTGCTGATCCTGACCTTCTACCCCAACCACATCGCATACACGTCGCTCGTGGCGGGCGAGCCGCTCTTCATGCTGCTCATGTTATCGGGCGTCGCTCTGCTTTTGCTCGAGAACTCGCGATTTCTCATGGCTGTCCTCGCCGGCGTGGCCTTCGGCCTATCCTGCATGATTCGACCTCAGGTGCTGCCGTTGCCTTTCGCCTTCGTATTTCTTCTCCCCGCGGTGAAGGGAGCGGCGTGGCCCGTCCGGGGAAGACTTCTCTCCATAGTGGGGCTCTACGCGGCCATCTTCCTGGTGCTCGTTCCATGGACGATCCGAAACTACCGGGCGTTCGGCCACTTCGTCTTCGTATCCACGAACGGAGGCGGGAACCTGCTCATCGGGAACAATCCCTGGGCCAACGGCGCGTACGTGTACCGGCCGGAGTTCGATGAGATCGTGGGCAAGGGCAACGAATACGAACAGGATCGCCGCGCCGGCGCCTACGCGAAGCGATACATCCTCGAGCATCCGATCGCGACGCTGAAGCTGTGGCCCAAGAAGCTCTGGTACCTCTACCGGGGAGACGTCGAGGGCGTTCGTTGGAGCCTGGAGGGTTTCGAGGCGGGAGGAAAGCAGGTGCACGAGGGTCTCGCGACCGCCGCGGTGGCGCTGTCGCAGGCCTACTATTTCTTTCTGGCAGCGGCCTCCGCGGCGAGCCTCTTCCTCTTCCTCAAAGCGGGGAGGGGAGCCGGCGGCGGACACGTCACCTTCTCCTCCGTGGGCCTCTGCGTCATCGCCTACTTCTCGCTTCTCGGGATGATGTTTTACGGAGGCTCGAGGTACCACTTCCCGGTCATGCCCTGGGTCGCGATGTACGCGGCCGCGTTCCCCGAGGCCTTCCAAGCCTCGAAACGGGCCTGGCCCCGCCCCGGAATCTCTTGAGCGCGCGTCGGATAGAGCGTCTGTCCGAGCGGAATCCATACCGCGGTCCACGTGGCAGCGCACCTTCCAAGAGCGTTACCTCAGCACGGATGTTTTCAACGGAGGGCAAACGTCGTGACAAGAAGGATGGCTCTCGTACTCGTTCCCATCATCGCATTCCTCACGCCGAGCGCTGCGGCGGCCGAAGAGTCCTTTGAACGGGGCCACCAGCTGGGGTTCTCTCTCGGGACTCCGGCCGGATTGAACGCCGAATACGCATACGAATTCGGCAGGCGAGCGATCTCCCTATCCGGCGCCTTTTATGGAAGGAATCTGCTCGGCGTCCAGGCCGGCCTGACGTTGAAGCGATCCGGCAGTGCACGAAAGGCCTGCTCCGTCAACTTCGTGGGCGGCCATATCTTTCTTCGCGGTTCGGACTCGTCGGAACTGAAACGGGCTTCCTTGAGCTACGCAGGCTTCGAGGCAAATCTCCGTTACCGCCGGCTCTTCCTGGCGCCGGGCCTTGCCTTTGGTGGTGGTTGGGTCGAAGACCCATATCACAGGGGGATCAACAACCCGGTGCTGCTGGTTCGGCTCGGCATGATCTGGCCGCTCTAGCACCCATTTCCGGGAACATCGACCCTTTCGGGCGTCCCGGCGCTTTGCCGGAATCGTCGTATCGTGTACTCTGTCAACTCGCTGCGCCCGTAGCTCAGCTGGATAGAGCGTCTGCCTCCGGAGCAGAAGGCCAGGGGTTCGAATCCCTTCGGGCGCACCATTTCACATGCCGGA
>JBGPMB010000193.1:0-4421 GCA_041486775.1 Candidatus Eiseniibacteriota bacterium
ATCATCCCCATCACGGCCACGGCGGCGGAGGAAGGGGCTTCTCGCGCTCCTGGGACGTCCCGTACTTCATCTACCCCGAGGCCGACGCGGCGTCCGTCTACCAGAGCCGGAACCAATGCGTCCCGGTCGCGGAGGTGAACCCCGAGATCGCGGCGACACTCCGAGCTCGCGGATGGCATGACGAGGTCATGGTCCAGGCGGATGGAAAGACCCACGGGATGCTCTGTCCGCCCGGCGTGATGCCGATGGAGCACGCGCCCACGATGAAGGGCCTCCAGCCCTCGTGCATGGTGATCCGGGACCTGGGGCGCATGGAGACCCCTGGGCTCGGGCTCATCCCCGTCACGATCCGCGTCAACGTCGTCGACCTCTCCGGGAAGCCCTGGCCGGGCATCAGGATCTCCGCCAGTACCGTCAACGGGCAGGCCGTTGTGGACACGAACGATCAAGGCGCGGCGGTCCTCGAGCTCGGTGCCAACTTCTTCGACGAGAAGATCAACGTCTACGCCTACCTGCCCGAGGGGCAAGCCTTTCACACCTTCGACATGACCGCCGATTCGTCGAAAGTAGTGACCTTCCAAAGCGCGACCCCTGCGCCGAAGCCAATAGTCACGCTGACCGAGGGACTGCTCGGCAGCGCGGGCATCGTCATGACGTCGATCGGCTACCTCGCGGACGTGGCGATCCTCCGGACCTTCGGGGAGCTCGGCATCGTGGCGGCCGTCTTCGCGCGCATCGGGAGGGGATAATGCCCGAGACTCCTGGCGGGAGCATCATCGTCAGGAAATTCAAAGTCCGGCTCACCGTGGACATGCGCGAAGAGCTCGGGAAGGTGATCGTCTCCCTCGACAGGACCCTCGTGGTTCCGGCCTCTTCTCCTGGGGCCGCCATGTTCGGCGCGCTCGAGGAGATCGCCAAGTCCTTCGACTCCCGAGAACGTCCAAATTCATACTCCATCGAGATCACCGCCCGCGCCGAAGTAGCCAAATCCTAATAGTCGATCGAGCGTTGACAGCGCCCCCGCCGCGGGGTATAAAATCCTTCAGGTAAAGCGGAAGCGGAGGTGAATCATGGGACTCCTTGGAAACGTGCTGTCGAACTTCGGGCTCGGACAGGAAGACATCAAGGTCGTCACGGAAGGGACGCTCAAGCGCGTCGACAAGCGCGAGATCCTGACCGAGGACCAGCGGAAGGGCGTGGCGATCGCCCTGTCCGAGATGCTGAACGAGCTCCGCGCGGGCGACGTCATCACGGCCGAGACGCACAACTTCCTCTTCGCCAAGATCGAGAAATGGCAGGGGAAGCCTCCGAAGCTGGAAAAGATCTCCAGGAAGACGTGAGCCTTCTCTCGAGGCTCCTGTTCAAGCCGGAGACCGTCTTCCGTGAGGCGCTCGACAACGTGGACGCGATCTCCGCGCGCATGACGGACGAGATGAAGGACGGGGTGGCCCTCTTCGGCTCCGCGCTGCTCGACGACCTGAACAAACGCGGCGTCCTCAACAGGGCGTCGCACAACTCCCTGCTCCGGGAGCTCAAAGAGTGGCACAAGAAGAAGAAAAAATAGCCGAAGGCGAGGTCCCGCCCGAAATCGCCCAGACGGCGAAGGCTCACGCGGTCGAACGGCAGGAGTTCCTGGTCAACCGCATCGACCGCTTCCTCACGCGCATGTCGGTTCCGCCGGAGCAGAAGATTCGCCGGGCCATGTCCATGATGCCCCAGGAGTCGGGCGGCGGCGGATGCTGCGTCAAGACCCCCGACAGCGAGCCCACCTCGAACTACGAGGTGCTCTGGAACGGCGTCTTCCAGGGGCTCTCGGGATACGCCAAGGCGAGCCGCGAGATCGTCTACCGGCTCGCCAACACGTTCCACGTCCGGATCGAGCACTCGATCCGCTGCGGCGGCTCGCACACGATGTACGACGAGACGCGCTTCACGCTCCACGAGCGGGTGCCCGTGTCGGAGAAGGCCCCGTTCGTGCGCTTCTTCGGCCCCTGGACGAACGACGGCGCGCGAAAGACGCACCGGATCAATTACACGATGATGGAGACCGAGCTCGTTCACCCGACGATGGTCGGGCTCATGAACGACAACTACGACGAGTGCTGGACGCCGACGGAGTGGAACCGGCAAGCCTTCCTGAAGAGCGGCCTCAAGCTCCCCGTCCGTGTCATGCCGCTCGGCGTGAACCCGCTCCTGTACCGGCCTGGGAAGCGGGAGCCGCTTCCTGAGGCCACGCTCCTCACGACCGGCAACGCCGGAACGAAGGAGCGGCCCTATGGGTTCCTGTTCGTTTACGTCTTCCTGCCTTCCTTCCGGAAGGGCGTGGACATCCTGGTCAAGGCATTCGAGGATGCCTTCGCGAACGACCCCCAGGCCGGACTCGTGCTGGCCGTCACGCACGCGAGTTCGGCCACGCCGCTCGTGATGCCGAGCGGCAAGTACGGCTCCCGGATCTACGCCCTCACCGGGGAGTTCGATGAGCTCCAGATGGCGAAGATCTACCGCGGGTGCGACGCCTATGTGTCGACCTCCCGCGGGGAAGGCTGGAATCTGCCCATGATTGAAGCGGCCTCTTGCGGGCTCCCCGTGATCGCGCCCCGGGCGAGTTCGCACCCGGAGATCGTGGGCGACGATGCATGGCTCTTCAGTCCCGACGGGCTCGATTTCTACAAGGGAGCCGAAGCGGTCTCCCCCTGGTATGAAGGGATGCCATTCCCGGTCTTCGGACCCCGGTCCCATGAACAGATCGTACACTTCCTCCGGACCGTCAAGGTCCAGGGGACGGGCGTGAAGGAGAAGGCGGCGGCGCTCCGGAAGCGGGTCTCCAGCCTCTTCACCTGGGATGCCGCGGCCCAGAAGATCTCGGGCCGCCTCGCGGAGCTCATTCCGTGAAGCGGAACCTGCTCTTCCACCTCTTCCCCATGAAGACTTCGGAGATCTGGCGCTGGCATATCGAGCGCCTTGCCCAGCACAAGGCCGTCTTCACCGGCCGCCGGATCGTGAGCGTCGTGCTGGACGGGCGCTGCGCGGAGGAAGCCGACATCCGAGAAGCCCTCAAGCCGCTCGAGGCGGAGGTCCATTTCAACCCCAACAGCGACGAGCTTTGCGAGACGTGGCACTTCATCAAGATGCTCGGCATGCTCGAGTCTCAAGACCCCCAGGAGGCGACCTTTTACTGCCACGCGAAGGGCGTCACCCGGAAGGGTGAAGAGCTCCACGCCGTCAAACAGTGGTGTCAGGCGATGTACGACTTCGATCTCGGGATGGTCGACGTCGTGGACCGGATGCTCTCAACCCACGGCACGGTGGGGAGCTTCAGGATCTTCATGAAGCATGCCGGAGTCCTCTGGCACTACTCGGGGACCTTCTACTGGCTCAAGCACTCGGCGCTCTTCTCCCGGGACTGGAGGATCATCGAGCGGTCGGGGCGCTGGGGCGTGGAGGGCTACCCAGGGCTCCAGTTCTTCTCCAACGAGTCAGCCTCCCTCACGCCGGACAACATCCTCCCGGGCGAACTCTACGACGGCACGGCGCTCAATGCCGAGATCATCGCCACCTGGAAGGAAGACCTCCTCAAAGTCTGTTCGTAATCTGAATATTGCGCCGGACCCGCCGCCCGGGATATACTCCCGCAAGACCGTAGCGGAGGGCCTATGGCGTGCCTCGTGCCGGACAAGTCGAAGAAGGACGATGGGAAGCCCGGAAAGAAGGGCAAGACCAAGACCCTTCAGCCGAACATGGACTGCCCGCTCGTCCAGAGCGTCGTCAACGATGTCGCGGCTGAAGTGAAGAAGCGGGTCCTCCGGAGGCTCAAGCGGCGCGCATGAGCGCCCTCGCGATCGTCCTGCTCGTCTACATCGGGATCGGGATGGCGAAGCTCTCCTACGTCCTCTACGGCCGGAGCGCGGGGAAGGACATCGAGCGGCATAACGCCCGGCTCTTCGGGCAGGTCCGGGATGCCGGGTCGCTCGCCATCCTGATCGGAATCGCCGCGGAGATCCTGCTCTGGCCCTACGGGATCTACCTCGGATACCACGTCGTCCGGCAGATGAGTCTTGAGAGACGAAAGGGCCGCGCGAGAGTGGAGTATCGGTGCAGTAGAAACCTCTCTCAGGCGGCGGAAGGGATGATCCGGATTGGGCCGCCATCCTTGTTTCAAGGTTTAACGGAATGCACACGCTCGGAAGAGTCTCCGGAGCTCGCGCGTGCCGCCGAAGAGGCCGATCTGGACGATCTGCGGGACGCCCTCAATAAACTCGAGAAAAATGCCCAGCCCGGGACCGACATGGGCCTTTCTGAGGAAACCAAGAAGAGGATCGCTCGGCAGGTCCAACGGGAGCTAGGCCCGCACGACGAAGGAGAGCTTCTGTGACCTACCTCGAACGGAAGGTCCTGGCCCTGATCGAATACGTCCGCGCGAA
>JBGPMB010000194.1:0-4414 GCA_041486775.1 Candidatus Eiseniibacteriota bacterium
CCCAGAGGGCCGTGCCCCTACAGATCCAGATAATTCGGGCCGCCGCCGCCCTCGGGCGGGACCCAGGTGATGATCTCGTAGGGGTCGGCGATGTCGCAGGTCTTGCAGTGGACGCAGTTCGAGGGGTTGAGCTTCAGCTTCAGGCCCCCGGGAGCGCCGTCCGGCACCATCTCGTAGACGTTGGCGGGGCAGAAGTGCTGGCAGGGATTGCCGAACTCTTCCTTGCAGCGCGTGGCGCAGATGTTGGTATCGGCGACGAGGAGATGGCTGGGCTGGTCCTCGTCGTGCTTCGTCCCCGAGTGGAAGACGTCGTTCACCTTGGTGAACGTGTGCTGGTTGTCGTAGCGCCGCTGGGTCTCGTCCAGAGAGACGCGCTTCACGTGCGCCTCGGCGAGCTTCTTCATGTGGGTCTGCCCCGGTTTCCAATTCGGCCGGTTCCCGAATCCCAGCCCTCCCGTCACGAGCTGCAGCCCGGCGTCCGCCATGCCCATGAAGAGCCCGCGCTCGAACCCCTGGTGGAAATTCCGGACGCCGCGTAGCTCCGACCAGATCCAGCTCGCGCGCACGCGCTCGTCGTAGGCCGCCATCGTGGTCGCGCTGAAATCGCCCTTCACCAGCGCCTCGAACGCGGTCTCGGCCGCGAGCATCCCGGATTTCATCGCGAGGTGGACGCCCTTCAACCGCTCCGAGTTCAGGAGCGCCGCGCTCTCGCCGCAATGCAATCCGCCGGGCCACGACAACCGGGGCACGGAGTAGTACCCGCCCTCCGCAATCGCCTTCGCGCCGTAGGAGTGGATCGTGCCGCCCTCCAGCAAGCTCGCGACGAAGGGATGCTTCTTGTATTCCTGCATCAGCCCGTGCGGATCCGTGGTGGGGTTCCAGTAGTCCAGGCCGACCACGAACCCGACCGACCAAAGGTCCCGTCCCATGCCGTAGATGAACCCGCCCCCGAACGTGTTCGAATCCAGGGGCGCGCCCATGGTGTGGATGACACGCCCCTTGGGCACGCGACCTTCGGGCATCTTCCAGACTTCCTTGATCCCGGTGGCGTAGATCTGGGGCGCCCGTCCCTCGTCCAGCCGCAGCGGCTTCGTGAGGCGCTTGGCCAGCGAGCCGCGCGCGCCCTCGCAGAGCACGGTCACCTTGGCGCGGATGTCGGAGCCGGGCTCGAAATTGGATTTCTTGTTTCCGTGGCGATCGATCCCTTTGTCCCCGGTGCGCACGCCGACCATCTGATCGCCCTCGAAGAGCGCCTCGACGGCGGGCATGCCCGGAAGCACGTAGGCGCCGGTCGGCTCCAACAGCCCGGCGAGCCACTTCTCGAGATTCCCCAGCGAGACGATGTAGTTCCCGTGGTTCTGAAGAGGCGGGGGCACGACGGGGAAGCGGATCTGGCCGCTCCTCGTGAAGTAGTAGAGGTCGTCGGTGGTGACGAGGCTCTCGACAGGCGCGCCCTTCTCGAGGAAGTCGGGGAGCAGCTCTTGGAGCGCGCGGGGATCCAGCACGCAGCCCGAGATACCGTGCGCGCCGATCTCCGAGGCCTTCTCGAGGACCGCGATCGAGACGTCGCCGAGGGGATGGGCTTCCTGCTTCTGGCGCTCGAGGAGCTGGGTCAGGCGGAGCGCGCCGGCGAGCCCCGCCGGGCCCCCGCCGACGAACAATACGTCTACTTCGAGGACGTCACGCTCTCCGCTCACTTCGACCGCGCGACGTCGTGGCCCGAAGCCGGAGGAAGCGCGTGCGCCGGGTGCTTCAGCTCCTCGAGATAGCGCTCCGCGTCGAGCGCCGCCATGCAGCCCGAGCCCGCCGCGGTGATCGCCTGGCGGTACACCGAATCCTGGACATCGCCCGCGGCGAATACGCCGGGAATGCTGGTGCGCGTCCCGGTGAACGTGCGGATGTAGCCGGTGGAGGTGAGCTCGAGCTGCCCCTGGAAGAGCTTCGTATTGGGCTGATGGCCGATGCCGATGAAGAGCCCGTCGATCTCGAGAGCGCTGCTCTTGCCCGATTTCAGATTCAGGAGCTTCACGCCCGTGACCTTGCCGTCGTCCACGCCCAGAACTTCCTCCACCTCGGAGTCCCAGATGAAGGAGATCTTGGGGTTGGCGCGGGCGCGATCCTGCATGATCTTCGAGGCGCGGAGCTCGTCGCGGCGGTGCACCACCGTCACCTTGCTCGCGAACTTCGTGAGGAAATTCGCTTCCTCCATCGCCGTGTCGCCACCGCCCACCACCGCGACGCGCTGGTTCTTGAAGAAATAGCCGTCGCAGGTGGCGCACGCGGACACGCCGTGCCCCATGAGCTTCGCCTCGCTCTTCAGCCCGAGAAGCTTCGCCTCGGCGCCGGTAGCGATGATCACGGAGTGGGCGGTATGGCGAGCGTCGTGGGTCACGATCTCGAAGGGTTTCACCTTGAGGTTCACGGACTCGACTTCCGCCGTGACGATCTCGGTCCCGAACCGTGCGGCCTGGGCGCGCATGCGCACCATGAGATCCGGGCCCATGATCGCCTCGGCGAACCCCGGGTAGTTCTCGACCTCGGTCGTGATGGTGAGCTGGCCGCCGGGCTGCCGCCCTTCGAAGAGGAGCGGCTCCAGATCCGCGCGCGCGGCGTAGATGGCCGCGGTCAGGCCCGCGGCGCCGGAGCCCAGGATGATGACCTGGCGGGTGTGAGCCATGGAACCTACATTCCCCTTCCGGGTTAGCTAGTAGCACGCGTCCGGCGGGCGCCGGAATCGCGGCTTGGAGGGCCGCATCCAAGTACGAGTCCACGCACTATAGGAAATGGGCGCGATCCGTACAACGTACTACTTGGACGCGGCCACGGCCCAAAAGGATCGGTGGTAGAGTCCCGAGCATCATGGGGGCGGGCCACCCGCTCCCACTCGAACCGCAGTCCGGAGGATGAAGAAATCATGAGACGGTTTCGCTCGCTCCCCGCGTCTTCGCTGCTCTTAAGCACGCTTCTCTTCGCCGCGCCCGTCTTCGCGGCGCCGCAGAGCTACGAGATCGATCCCGTGCACTCGCGGGTGGAGTTCACCATTCGCCACATGTTCAGCAAGGTCACCGGGTCGTTCGGCACGTTCAAGGGCACCGTTTCGTACGACGCGGCCGCTCCGGCGAATTCTTCCGCCAACGTGGAGATCGACGCGAGCAGCATCGACACGAACAACGACCGCCGCGACAACCATCTCAAGAGCCCCGATTTCTTCGACGTCGCGAAATTCCCCACGCTGACCTTCACCAGCACCAAGGTCACGGCGGGAACGGAAGGGAAGTTCAAGATCGAAGGCAAGCTGACCATGCACGGCGTGGCGCAGCCGGTCGTACTCGACGCGGCTTTTCTAGGCGCGGGCCCGGGGCTGGACGGCGTGGCGCGGTCTGGCTTCGAGGCGAGCACGAAGGTGGACCGCAAGGACTACGGCATCGTGTGGAACAAGGCGCTCGACCAGGGCGGCACGCTGCTCGGCGACGACGTGCAGATCAACCTCGAGATCGAGGCTGTGGGTCCGGAGCCCGGCGGCAAGGACCAGAAGGCCGAAGTGAAGCCCAAGGCCGAGACGAAGGAGACCGCGAAGAGCGGGAAGTAATCGCCCCTAGAAGGCCTTGACCGCGAGGTCGCGGGCCAGGTCGGACAAGACGGGAAGGTCCCCCTCCACGAAGGGGTGATCCGCGAGCTGCGCCGGAGCGATCCAGCGCAGCTCGTCGCATTGCAGGGGTGTGGGCGTGCCGTGCAGGAGCCCGCAGAAGTGGAAGTACAGGCTGACCCGCCGGTCGGGATAGACGTGGGTCAGCGCGCGCCACAGCGGCCCGACCTCGACCTCGATCCCGATCTCCTCGAGCATCTCGCGTCTCAGGCAATCCTCGATGCTCTCCCCTTTGTGCCGCTTTCCGCCCGGGAATTCCCATCGCCCACCCTGATGGTCGCCGACCTGCCTTCGGGCGATGAGGACCTGAGAGCCATTCCAGAGGATTCCGGCGGCGACTTCGTAGAGGCGCATGCGCATGCTCGCGTTCGGGAGTGGGGGACGGCTGCCACCATAGCGGACGCCGGACCGGCGCGTCAACGCAACCGCGAGGCTATTCGGGGATGGTGTAGAGAAACGCGCGCTTCAAGTGTTCCGGACGAAGGGCGGGATCGAGGCCGGAGGAAAGCCACGCGATCCAGGTCCGGATCTCTTCCGGGCGGAGCCGCTCCGGAAGGAATTCGACGGCGCCGTAGGAGAAGCGGTCGCGGCTCCCGGCGACGTTGCTCTTCTTGAAGAAGAAGGCGCACAGGCGGTCCTTCTCCTCCCGCGGCCGGAACAGCTTCATCCGGCACCGGCTCGGGGCGGAGGTCGCGACGTGAAGCGGAGCGAATTCCAGACCCCCCGCGAAGGGATCGATGGCGAAGGGCTGGGCCGCTTCGCGGACCG
>JBGPMB010000195.1:0-4400 GCA_041486775.1 Candidatus Eiseniibacteriota bacterium
AGCGCGCCGCCCCGCGGTTCTTCCCCCGCCGCGGGGCGGCTTTGGTATGGTGCCCCCGTAGGCGGCGCGCTCCATGCCCCTGTCCAGGGAGGACACGACCATGGCGTCCATGTTTCGGCGGATGGCTGGCGCGGCGAGACTCGATGCCGCGACCTACGAGGAAGTGGAGGCCGACAAGAGCGCGACGTGGCAGGCAGTGGTCATCGCCATCGTCTCCTCGCTCGCCATCACGATCGGCGATTTTCACCGCGGCGACACCGATGTCTTAGCCCGGCTCGTGGGCGGGCTCGCGGGCTGGATCGTCTGGCTCTTCTTCATCTGGCTCGTGGGCGTGAAGATGATTCCCGAGCCGGACACGCGCTCCGATCTGGGGGAGCTGATCCGCACGACGGGATTCGCCTCGACGCCGGGTCTATTTCGAATCCTGGGTCTCATCCCGATCATCGGATGGCTGATCGTGGTCCTAGCCTGGCTCTGGACTCTCGCCTCGATGGTCGTGGCGGTGCGCCAGGCCCTGGACTACAAATCGATGCCGCGCGCGATCGTCGTGTGTATCGTGGGGTTCATCGGGCAGCTGACGGTCATGTACATTCAGGTCCTGCTCCTGCGCGCCGCGACCACCTGAGCGAGCTATCGGGCGCGCTCGATCCGGCACACGTAGCAGCCCGCCCGTGCGTTGTGGGCATGGATGGCTTGGACCGTGGGGTTCGAGAAGAACCGGTCCACGGCCGTCTCGATGTCCGATCCCTCCACGACGTCGCATTCCTGCATGCAACCGTCCGCGTCGTAGCCTCGCAGCGCGAGAAGGCGCCTTCGGATCAAATCGGGTACCGAGGCCGGACGGTCGTACGGGGCGCAGGCCCGGGCGTGGACGAAGATGGGGCCCAGGTTCTGGTACGGGACCGGGCGGTCGAAGGGAGAGTACGAGAAGAGCAGCATCTCTTCCCCCACGGCGGCCTCCTCGAGGCACACCCGGCACGGCAGAGCGCGCGGCTCGCGCGCGACGGTGGGCTGGATGTCGCGGTTCCCGTGGCTGTCGGCACGGGTCGCGCGGATTGAGTCGGCAACAGCTGCCTCGATCGGCAGGATTCGAAACGCGCTCATGGCTTCCCTCCCGGGGTGGCGATGTCCAAAGAGAACGGGCCGGCGCGCGTGCGTCGGCCCGTCCATGAGACGCTATATCGAGCGCTCCTCGCGACTCGATTCCTACGAAGTTATTTCACCGTCCCCGTGAAGCGGAACGTGCGCTCCGGCACGGTCTCCGCCCACTTCCGGCGGTACTCCATCCGCACCAGCTGCTGCCCCGGCTTCGATGCGCGGAAATGCCAGGTCTCGGTGCCTCCCGCGTTCTTGCCCGTCGCGGTCTTGCCCGTTCGCGCCGCGTAGACCGGATTCCCGTCCCGCACGATCACGCTGCCCATGGGCTCGACCAGGACCCAGCTCAGACCGGACGCCCGATTGGAGTCGAGCACGACGGTGATGAGCTGCCCCTGCCGGAAATTGAAAGCCATCTCGTTGTCGGCTTCGGTGAGGGTGCCCGATTTCATGACGGCGGGCTCGGCGCTCGTCTTCTTCCCGGTCTTCGCCCCTTCGTGCTTCGCGTCGGTCTTGGTCGCCTCGCGCTTGGCGCTGGTCTTCGCGGACGTGCTGCCGGACTTCGTGCTCGCCTTGTCGGCCTTGGACGCCTGGGGCAGGTCCGGCGTGCCGGAACTCGCTTTCGTGTTCCCCTTCTGGCAGCCGCACAGCGCCAGGACCAAGACGCCGACCACTGCGAAAACGCGGAACTTGAAGCTCATCCCCATCCTCCTCTCCATCGATTTCCCAACCGCTCACGCCCAGGAACGGCGTGCCCGGGAAGATACGGCCGCCGCCCACCGGAAGCAACGAATCGGTTATGTTCTTCGAGAAGCGAGCCCCGAACGGAAGGAGCCTCCGTGACCTCGAAGAATCCCGCCGACATCCGAACGTCGGCTCGAAAACGATCCGCCGCGGACCACGGCGGAACCATCCGGTCGTTCTATCCCTTCTGGGATTCGATGTACCGCCCGTTTCTCCTCGGCGCGGTGGAGGCGCTCCCCGCGAGCCGGTTCCACTGGAAACCGCTGCCGGAAATGTTCACGGCGCATCAGGTCATCGTGCACATCGCGGAGTGCGAGCGTGGATGGATCCACAACACGCTGGAGGGTGGGACCTACGAGGAATGGGTGGTGCCCCACGAAGACCCGGCTCAGGGCTGGGTCACGGTGCATGACGCGCCCGACCACCCGGCGCTACTCGCGATGCTCGCGGAGTGGCACGCCCACACGCAGCGTTGGCTGGACAAGCCGGTGTCCGAGCTGAGCCGCGTCTTCACGAGCCGGACTCCCGATGGTCCGGAGCGGAGCTACACGCTCCACTGGATCCTGGATCTCGTCCAGCAGCACGAGATCCACCACCGCGCCCAGCTGATCCTCTATCTCCGTCTGATGGGACTCACGCCTCCACCCTCGATGTGAGGCTACCGGGCCGCCGGTGTCATCCCACCCACCTGGGCCTGGACCTGTTTTCGAAACTCGAGGGGCTTGTCGATCCGGTCGAATTGCTCGGGGGTGCCGCCGGTCCCGCGCACGATCACCGTTCCGTAGCCGAGCATCCTTCCGAGCGGCGTTTCGTTCACGCCGATGCTCTCGATCCTCGAGAGCAGCAATTCCAGAGTCTTGCGGTTCACCACCCCGGTCTTGATCAGCACGCGACGGTTGGTCACGGCGATCTCGGTGGCGTTCCGCCTCACGATCCCGCCCCCGATCAGGACGAGCGCGCCGACAAAGAGGACAAGTCCCACCACCCCCATGGCGCCCGAGAATCCGTTCGATCGCGCGGAATGGTAGACGCCCCCCACGAGGAACCCGATTCCCGGGACCCCGATCACCGCGCCCAGCAGGACGGGCCAGAGGAGCACGATCCAGTGAAGCCGGGCCTTGTAGAGGACGGCCTCACCTTCGATGAGACTCTTGTCGATGTAACTCACAACGGCCGAGAATCGCCGATCCGCTGTAGAGGCGCAATCCCCTTATGGTCTATCATGGGGCGCATGAGCACACCCGCCGAGCAGGTGCGCGTGGACGAGAGCCTCTGGACCGCGGTCGACCGCTACATCACCGACACGGTGGCGCCGGCCGATCCCATTCTCAAGGCGGCGCTCGAAGCGAGCACGGCCGCCGGGCTTCCCGAGATCCAGGTGGCGCCCAACCAGGGCAAGCTCCTGCACATGCTCGCGCGCGTGCAGGGCGCGCGCGCCATTCTCGAAATCGGCACGCTGGGCGGTTACAGCACCATCTGGCTCGCCCGCGCGCTCCCCAAGGACGGGCGTCTCATCACGCTCGAAGCCGATCCCAAGCACGCCGAGGTCGCGCGCTCCAACATCGCCCGCGCGGGGCTTGCTGGTATCGTGGAGCTGCGCCTGGGGCTGGCGCTCGACATCCTGCCCAAGATCGCGGCGGAAGGCCGCGGACCCTTCGACCTGATCTTCATCGACGCCGACAAGGTGAACATCCCCGAGTATTTCACCTGGGCGTTGAAGCTCTCCCGCCCGGGCAGCCTGATCCTCGTGGACAATGTGGTGCGCGGCGGCGCCGTGATCGAGCCGAAGAGCGAGGATGTCAGTGTCCAGGGCGTCCGGAAGTTCTTCGCCATGCTCGCGGCCGAGCCGCGGGTGACGGCGACCGCGATCCAAACCGTCGGGAGCAAGGGCTACGACGGGATCTCGATCGCCCTCGTGACTTCATGAGGCTCGGGCGCACGCCCTAGCGCGCTCGAGCAGCCAACGGGCCCCCGAGGGTTACTTCTTCGAGGCGACCTGCGCACGCATGCGTTCTTCCTGTTCCCGGAGCTCGGGGGTGAACTCGGCGCCGAAATCATCCGCTTCGAACACCTGCCGAATCTCCACCTCCGATTCCCCGCCCGGAAAAGGATTGGGAGCGCGCTTGAGCCATTCGACCGCCTCTTCCTTCGACTTCACCTGCCAGAGCCAGAAGCCGGCGATCAGCTCCTTCGTCTCGGCGAAGGGCCCGTCGATCACGGTGCACTTCGACCCCGAGAACCTGACGCGCGCGCCCTTCGAGCTCGCCTGGAGCCCCTCGGCCGCGAGCATCACCCCGGCCTTCACCAGCTCCTCGTTGTACTTCCCCATCTCGGCCAGGAGCTTCTTGTCCGGGAGAACCCCCGCCTCGGAGTCCTTGTTGGCCTTGACGATCACCATGAATCGCATCTCGATGTCTCCTCAAGTGAAGCGGGCGGGACGACGAAGCGCCCGCCCGCTCCTAACACGGTGCCGATTGGCCGGTTACTTCACTACCGCGACGCGCCGGATCACCTGCCCCTCAGGGGCCTGGATCCGGAAGAAGTAGACCCCGGACGCGACC
>JBGPMB010000196.1:0-4393 GCA_041486775.1 Candidatus Eiseniibacteriota bacterium
CCAGCCAATTCGGCCCCATGTGTCCCGAGGCCAGACCCTCGCGGGCGAGCATCGAGGCGTAGTAGCGGCGGAATACGACCGGGAACGGACCGTCGATCACAAGATCCGGACGCATGACGAGGATCAGCTCTCCGGTCGCCATGTCCACGCCGCCGGGAGACATGCCGGAGTACGGGATATTCTCGGCGGTGGTCACGATGGTCGCGAACGCGGCGCCGGGCGCAGTTTCAGCAATTGCGGCGATCAGGATTGCGGCGCCGATGCGGAGGAGATGCGAGAAAGGGGAGTGCCGGGCCACTTTGCCCCCGTTTCAACGATGCTGCGTGAACTTCGTAGCTCATTATTATACACGGATCTACGACGAAAATCAATGGTGCGGTCGTAGTAGCTTACACGGAATACCCACAAGGACCGCGAATGTTGGCGATCATCTGGTCGAAATCGGTCTCGCCTGGGGTGGCTCGCCTACGCTTCGGCCTCCTCGATGGCGTTCGCGACAGCCTCCTCGGGTCCCATGGCCAGTCCCTCCGACCAGGCCTTGTCGAAACGTCGCGCTCCCAGGGCCGAGCGGGCCGAGTCCAACGCTTTCTGGATCGTTCCTTGGTCGACGGGTGGGCTCGGGCAGCCGATCGCCTTCCGCAGCGCTTCCACGGCGCCGAGCAGTCTCGCCGCGAGTTCCATCCGGCCTTGCGCGCAGAGCGTCTCGACGAACATTTCCAGCCCCTCGGCGATGCTCCGGGGATCTCCGAGCTCGGCCAAGAGAGCGAGACTCTCCCGGTGCATCGCGGCCGCCTCGTCGTTCTCGCCGTCGTACATCGTCGCTTCTGCGAGATTCCCTAGCCTGCTCGCGATGCCCCACTTGTCTCCCATCTCTCTCGAGATGGCCAGGGCCTCCCGGTACAACGAGATCGCGCGGTCGATCTGATTCTCGTTGGAAGCGAGGGCGCCCAGGTTGTTGAGGAGCATAGAGATTCCCCCTCGATCTCCCATCTCCCTGTAGATGGCCAGGCTTCCCTCGAGCGCGGCGCGCGCGCGATCGTAATCTCGCCTGTGTCGCGCGACGTTGCCCAGTCCGCACAGCGCTATGGCGACACCGCGTCTATCACCGATTTCCTCGCTCAGGGCGAGCCCCCTTGCGTAGCTCGATTCCGACTCCTCGAATCTCCCCTCCAACCATGTCAAATTTCCGAGCCACCGGAGCGCCCGCACCCGTACTTCCGCCGGCGCATCCCCTGCGCGCTCGAGGAGCTGCTCTAGCCACATTCCGCCCTCGCTCAGGTATCCGCGAATCGACCAGAAATTCCCGAGGGCCGCCGCGATCCGCAGACCCACATGGGCCGGTCCGTCTGCCTTGTTGCTCCAATCGAGCGCGGCTCTGAAGTTGTCGTGCTCGCGCTGCAGTGCCTTCAGCGTCTCCGCGAGATCCCCGCTCCCGTCGTGCTCCGCGACGGTGAGGAAGTAGTCGCTATGCCGAATGCGCACGGCCGCCTCCTTTCCGGACTCTTCGAGTTTCTCGCCGGCGTACTGGCGCACCGTCTCGAGGAAGCGGCACCGCATGCTCGCTTCATCCTCGACGATCACGAGGGACTTCTCCATGAGCGCCGTCATCAGGTCGAGAACTTCTGCTCGCGCGATGGCGATCCCAGTTTGTGCACGAGGGCCCGGATCATCGGCGCAAACGGTTTCCGCCGCCTCCACGCTCCAGCCACCCGCGAATACCGAGAGCCGGCGAAGCATGAGCCGCTCCGTATCGGAGAGCAGGTCGTAGCTCCAGTCGATCAGGGCCTGCAGCGTTTGGTGGCGAGGGAGCGCCCTCCCGGGGCCGCCCGTCAAGAGACGGAAGCTGTGGTCGAGACGCGAGGCGATCTCCTCGGGCGTCAGGAGCTTGATCCGGGCCGCCGCCAGCTCGATGGCCAGAGGAATGCCGTCCAATCGGACGCAGATCTGCGCGACGGCATCCGTGTTGCCCGCGGTCAACGCGAACGTCGGCACGAGCGAGGTCGCCCGATCCACGAAGAGGCGAACCGCCTCGGACTTCATGACCTCGGACCCGTGGCGTCCCGAGCCGGGGAGGGATAGGGACGGGACCCGTCGCGAGACCTCCCCCGGAATCCGCAGCGCCTCGCGGCTCGTCGCGAGAATCCTGAGCGCAGGACACGAGCGCAGGAGGGCCTTCGCCAACTGGGCCGCGGCTTCGATGACATGCTCGCAGTTGTCGAGGACGAGGAGGAGCCTTCGGGAATGCAGGGTCGTCGAAAGCGTATCGATGAAGGGACGACCGGGCTGCTCGCGAACGCTGAGAACGGCCGCGACGGTCTGTGGAACCAGGCGCGGATCCGAGACCGCGGCCAGCTCCACCAGCCAGACGCCGTCGGGATATTGTCCCCCGATGGTATTGGCGAGTTGGATGGCGAGCCGCGTCTTCCCGCAGCCGCCGGAGCCGGTGAGCGTCAAGAGCCGCGCCGAGCCCAGGCACCGAACCCCTTCGGCGATCTCGCCATCGCGTCCGACGAACCCGGTCTGGGCACGCGGCGCCGTGATCTCGAGGGGAACGAGACGCGTGGTGGTTGCTAAGGACATCGGGACAGATACTACTACGTGGGGCCGGCGGTTACTTCTCTCCTACCGTGACCCGCTCTTCCTTCGAGCGAGCCTCCAGATCGGGCATGTACATGCTCGAGGCGTTCGCGGGCAGCGCCGTGAAGCTGCCGGCCATCTCGGGGCGATCCAGATATTCGATCACCGTCTCGCCCTGGTCGAGGTTTTCCAGGAAGAAGAGATTCCGGTCGTCGCGCTGCTCGGCGTGCGTGCCGTAAGGCCACTCCGTGCCCTGCGGGAGCAGCTCGCTCACCTCGAAACCCGAGGGACGCGGGTCTTCGATCATGAGCCAGCGGAGATCGCGCGTGGCCTTGAGGGTGAGCCGCACCATGACGGGCTCGCCGATCCGGACCTGCTCGCCGGGGGCGATGGGAGTCGCGAGATAGCGCGGCCGCCCTCGGCGGTCGGTGGTGTGCTCGGCGCGGAGGAATTCGCGCGTGACGGTGAGGCGTTTCTCGGCCGCGGTGCTGGGGCCGGGGCTCGGGACGAGCGCCTTCGCCTCCCACGCGAAATAGACGGAGCCGTTCCCGGCGCGCGAGATGGCGAGGCGGTTCTCTCCGGCGCGGAGCTTCGAGCCGGGGAGCTGAAGCAGGAGTTCATCGCCGCCGAATGCGTCCGCCGCGGTGACCGCGCGGTCGAGGATGGTCTCGCCGTTCCACTGCAGGCGCAGCTTGTAGTCGGGTTTCAACTCGGCGGGATGCCCCAGGAGATACTCCGCGAGCGCGGTCGCGACGGGAGCCGTGGCGCGGGTGGACCGCCAGTAGCCTCCGTGCCGCCGTCCCGCCAGCCAGCGCACCACCGCCGGGGCCGCGGGATCCTTCGGCGAGACCGCGAGCATCGCGGAGAGGGCGTATCCCGTGTTCTCGACATCCTCCCCGAACCATCCATACGCGTCGGGATCGGCGGGCCAGTGGGTTTCGCCGGAAGAGGTCACCGCGCGCTTCTTCAGCAATTCGAAGAGCGCCTTCGCCTCGGTCGCGTGCCCCATGTCGGCGTGCGCGCGGGTGGAGAGCGCGAGTGCGGCAATGCCGAGCTTGTCGCGGGCCGCGTAGATGGAACCCGCGACCGTCTCGATCATCTCCTTCAATCCCGGCGCCTGCTGGCTCAATTCGTCGCGACTGTAGAGCGGCGACAGGCGCGCCACGATGTAGGCCTCGCCGTCCAGCGAGCGCTCCTGCGCCAGCAAGAACGACATGGCCCGCGCCCCTTGCCACAACGCGTTATTCGACGCCGAGGTCCCGAGCCCCGCCGCCTCAGCTCGCGCGAGCGCCTCGATCGCGAGCGCGGTGAGATACGGATCGCGGTCCCCCTCGCTCCACCAGCCCCAGCCTCCCTCGGGCGACTGGAGCGCCACGAGATGATCGAGGAACGGCGCGAGCTTCTTCGCGGCGTCACCCCAGCCGGGTGCTACTTGCCCCGCCTTCGCTGTGGCCTCGACGAGCGCCGCCCCCACGAGGATCGCGTTCGCGGTCTGCTCGGTGCAGGAGTAGGGGCAGAAGACCAGATAGTTGGCCGCCGTCACCGCCATGGCCGCCGGCGAGGGCGAGCACTCGATCCGCACGGAGCTGCCCGACTTGACGAGGTCCGACGGGAGCGGAACCGTGACCGTGGCGCTGGCCTTGTCCAGCATTCCCGCGCCCTGGGTTCGCAGCGGCACCGCGCGCGGGAGGACCGGTGTCGTGATCTCGAGCGCGTCCTGGTCTTCCTTGGCGATCGCGTGGAACGTGAAGCGCGCGGCGGTGGAATCCCCCTGGAGGTCGCGGGCGATCCGGATGGGCCACTCGCTCCGCGACTC